>NZ_DLIY01000011.1:125951-132115 GCF_002483985.1 Dysgonomonas sp. UBA7630 | reverse complement strand
AAGGAGTATATTGAGTTTGAGATTAGGACGATAAGATAAACTAGTCCTGCTAATGATAATATTAGCAGGACTAGTTTATAATTTTAATTCCACGTAATCATTTTCTTCTTGCTATGCAACACACAGACTGGAAGTCTGCGCGAGCTGGGGAAATTGTAATGCATATCATCGTTTTACTCAATTTTTATATCTGTACCTGGCCAATACTCTATTCCATTTTCTTTCCAAAATATAGACTTTAATTTATAGGCAATAGGAAGATCTTTAGGGAAACTATACAAACCCTTCTCAAAATAATAAGATAAATATAGCATCGTCTTTTTTTTCTCTCCCAATTTATAGGATTTAATTAAATAATATATAGCCAAATTCCGTTGATCTTTAGTCAATTCATCTAGGGACATATCATCGTCTAGTATTTTTACATTTTTTCTTTTAGAGTGATTGATTGAATATAAGCTCTCGTAAACAGATAAAGATACTTCTGCATTATCCGTGATTATTGCCATATATAATGCATAAGGGGTATAATCTAGTCTATCTGAACAGGATCTACGCTCAAAATAATAGAGGTATTCTGCAATATCTTTATTTTGAATTGTTTTTATCAGGTTAAAGAACTTAGTAGTATCAAGACAATTTATTTTCTCAGGTTCAGGTACATAAAGAGTACCTGCAACTTTCATCGGGAGATGTGTAAATTCTAGAGATTTTATTATTGAATCACTATATTCAATAACTTCATCTTCGATAGAATTATTGATGCTGTCTAACAAAAGAAAAATATTTTTTATATCCACATTTTTATAGCCTATAAAAGTTCTATTTTGGTTACAAGAAATAAAAATGAATATTAGTGTGATATACGCAATTGCTTTCATATGTAGATTATATTAATTATTAAAAACCAAATGTATCATAAAACCATCTCCTTTGGTTACCCCAATTTTTATATTCGTCTGGTTTTCCTTGTCCTTGATTGAGCCCTTCATCTCTCTTAGCTCGTTGCTCTTTTTTTGTATTTCCTTTAGAATAGGACGGTCTGTTATAATGTTTCAAGTCTGGATTATTATCTTGGTTACCTTCTTCAGAATATATAGGTACACCTTCTTTATAGTATATCCAATAACCATATTTTGCTTTATTTTCAGAAGCAATTATTTCTCCCGCTGAAGAAACATATAGAAAATCACTTGGCGCAGCAATTATAACATTAGGCATATATACAGAAATGTTTTCAGCTAAGGTTATTCCATTATACATATCTCCAGTATTACAAGAATGTAATACTATTGTCAATTCTTCACCATACAATCGATTATTCCATATTGCACTATATCTAGTTAATAATGATTGTAAATCTCTTGCATTCTTAATAACTGAGACATTTCCTCTTATATCAATAAAAGTCAGCCCATTTGTACTCCCATGACCATAAATATGTATCATATCATTATCTACCTTGTCTCTAGCTTGTATTATACTTGATCCCCCATCCCTAGTACCCATCCCATTTAGTTTCTCTTTTCCTGTTGGATCAATATATTTTAACGGATTATTTGATACATAAGCATAAGGTGATTCAGAGTAATATTTTTCCGCCAATGGATCCACACTTGTAAATCTCCCCACCGGACTTTCATAATACCTTGCCGAGTAATCATACAGGTTCAAGCCGTGCATCTGATCCAGTTCCTTACCATTGTACTTGTATGGCTGCTTGCCTTGTTCTGTTACTGTGTTCTCTGCGAAAGTAGTACCGAAAGGATAATAATGATTTTTCTGTATTCCCGTTCCGTTGGCATTTACTACTACACGATTATTACCTAGATGATCTGTCAGGTAATAATGATATACGCCTCCTTCTATATATCCGCCGTCAATTAGTATACGCTTTAAGGTTCCATTCTCATAGATTTTATTACCTACATAATCGGTTGTTTTGGTTTGGGTCAATGCCGCTGTATTGATCGCTGAACCGATAACCGGGGTTGTTGAGTAACTCGGATTCCATTTCTGCACTACTTTCAGCTTTTGACCTCCTGCCGAATAGGTATATTCGTTCCTTGCCTCTGCAACGGGACTCTTGATATCCATCTGTCGTGGTAAATTTAAAGAATTATATTGAATTTCTGTTATTCCTTTATTAAAATCTTTGGACATCGCCCCATTGGCATTGTAAAAGTACTCTGTGGCTACACTGCTATAGTTCTTGAAGTCGGCTGATTCTGACAAGCTGATAGTAGCAATGGCATCATCTGCTTTCAGTAACTGATTGCCTGTATAGGTCATTGTCAAGTTATCGATCAAACCATAGGTAGATGCCGCTGTTTTACCATAACGTTGCAAGGTTGCAATATTTCCATGCTTATCGTATATATATGCTTCTTTATAGTTGGTATTGGCTGTGCCGTTTACCAAGTAATTAGAGGTAGTTAATCTCGACAAGTTATCATAGGTAAAAGCATAACCATGTGTATTGGTTTCACTCGACAGCTTCCAACTCATTGCTCCAATATTCCCATTATACTGTTTAGTACTGCCTCCATATGTATCATTATAATACAATATTTCTGTAAATAAGGGACTTGTAATTGATTTTGTCCACGATCGGATATTATAGCCATAGGTAGACAACGCGTTTGCTACTCCACCTTTTTTGTTGGTTTTGAGTCTGCCCAATTCATCATACATATTTTCTGCAAGGGTGATAGCAGTTGCTCCATTGAGTTGATAAGTTTCTTTGGTCAATCGTCCTGCATGGTCATAAGTGTAAGCATACACCTCTGTTTGGGTGGTCTTTCCTGTAGCCTGATGGACATGTTTCTTCTGAGTCGGCTGTCCGGTAAAGTTATAGGCGATATATTCCTTTTCAATACCACCCGGAAGATGATTATTACCCTTGACCTGTATCGGCCGTCCACGATTATCATAATACATCACTGAATATAGGTAAGTACTTTCTATTCCACCTGTAGAATTCATTTGCGTTGTAACAGTCCCTGTTAACAATCCTTTGTTCTTATATCTGTTCGCTGCCTGGTGATCACCATAGCAAATACCATAGCCGGACTCAGCCACATACTGCGTATTGGCATTGTTCGGAACCTCAGTCATTCCTAAAAACGAATAATCATCGTAGTAATTTGCAGACAATATGGTTGAAGTAGAAAGAGTAATACCTGTTATGGTATAACTGTTTGCAAGATTCGTCCGGCTTGTATTATAAATTGCTTTTACTACTGCATTTATAGGATTTTCAACTGCATAGTTAATTATATTTTTACATGTTCCTGTTAATACTATTCGTCCAAATACATCGGGAATCGAATAGGTCCATTCACTTTTTAGTCTCTGTTCACCATCTTGTGTAAAAATAAGTTGATCAGCCTTATCATACACATAATATATCCAATCGCAACCTGGTAATTTTTTGGCTATGCAATGATTGCTCCCATCATATTTATAGAGGTAAGCATATAGCTTCAGGTTCGTATCGGTTTCTACCCAACTGGATGAACTCAAAAGCCTATCGGATGCTTCTGGAGGAAGAACCGCTCGAAGATTACCGAAGCTATCATAAATATAGTTAGTATCATACAGTTTGCCATCGTTTATCTGGCGGGTTAGCACGACTTGCCCCTTCTTATCTTTAAACTCGTAAGATATGTTTTCATCTTCGTCTTTCAAGCGAGTTACAGACAATTCACCGACTCCATAATTAGTTGTTCTGAAGAGACTAATGCTTTTTGTATCATCTGTAGTCTTGTACAATCCACAGACCAGTGAATCCGCATATGCCCATGTAGTTCCGGTTTTAGTTCTATTAGTCAAGTATCCTGTTCTGTGAGCTTTCTTTTTTATATGCCAATCAGCCCCAGGTCCATATTGCTTTTCAAGACGATTTAGGTGTGAAGGTTCGTAATATGGCCTTGAATATGATTCTTCATCAAGATAAAAGGTTTTTGAGATTTCAGATATCCTATCAGCATTCACAAAAGAGCCATTATTTGAAGGAGAAACGATGGGTAACCATTGTTTACTTAAGCGACCCCAATAATCGTATCCATAAAGTATTATTAAGTCTGTTTTTTGCGGTGTTCTACCAACTTGTACCGTTTGCGCCAACTTCCCCAAATCATCAAAATATTGTATATCCACGATACCGGTACTAGGATCAAAGGATAGATTATTTGTTTTAATGTTAGGATATGAAGTTGTTATTGTATTATAGATTTGTTTATTATTACTATAATAATAATTAGCTTCCATATCAAGAGATGGATCTTGTTCTGGCACTAGAAGTGACTCAGGGGTTAATTTCATCTGAACTGTAACGGTGCAAGCTGTTGTATTGTCAACATCTATCATTAACATCCAATACCCAGCTTTAAGGTAAACATTATTCCAACTCGTTTCGCCTGTTTTATTCTGGATAACATAATTAGTCGGACCTTCTTGCAAAGCAACAATATAGGCCTTGAAACTATTAGCCGAAGTTGTGGATGTAGAAGTATCAAGATAAGTTGGAGTATCTATCTTAAAAACAACCATAACAAACCCTACACGTCCATTATTTGGGAAATTAAAATTTGCCGTTTTATTAGAAATTTGATTGGAAGGTATTGTTCCGATGTCAACCCTAGGTTGTCCTGCAATGTGGACAGATAGAACCAAAAATATAATCAAAAATATAATATTCCTTTTCATAATTTGTCTATTTAATGATTCTTATATTGATATTTATAACATGATATAATATTTCCCTCGAGATCTTTTATCGCTTTGAGCTTATCAAGCGAATAATAATCATATTGATATGTTAGCCCTTGTGGTGTAGTCATTGATGTCATACCTAAATCTGGGCTATAAGTATAGCTGGTAATCTGGGCATTGGGTAATTTTTCTCTCAAAGGGGCAAACGCCTGGGGACTTAAGGTACTATTTGATAGTATAGATTCCAGATTCGGCATAGCTGCAATCACTTCATTGTAACTGGCATTGCGTATAACTGCTACTACGTAAGTATATCTGTATCCCCATAATAAAACAGAGCTACTACCACTTTTATCGACTATTTCGACTATGTTGTTAGCCTTATCGTATTCGGTAAAAGCTTTTTCTTGATAGTAATGGCTGTCTTTATTAGATCCGTCGTAACTTATAAAGTTGACTAGAGGATTAGTTATACTGGTTTTAAAGATAAACTCCGGCACATAAGTATTATTCTTTTTTTTATATGTTATTAAATCGGAAGAAATAACTTTATTATTTACTTTTCTTGTTGTTTCAATCGGATAATTAATCATATTTATCGATTTCATTTCATTGTAGATACCCGATTTTATATCAGAAGCATATAATGTCTGAGCTATTTCCGAAACAGACTGACTATTTACTATTTCTGTTTTAGACAATAAATCATACTCATTGTATGAATACATTTCAGAAAGAGTAACAGGATTTTCTTTTTCTTTTTTTGTTATTTTCTCTTTCAATTGAGCCTTACCTAATATATGCTGGTATCCTGCAAATGCAGCTATCTTAAAGTCCATGTAAGACGTACCTCCTGCTCCGGGATCTTGTAACTGTTTTGTATAACAAGATTTATTACTAGTCATTCCATATATTATTCTCCCGTCTGTAAAAGTATAAATATACTCTTCTGTATATATCTCCTTATTATCTTTGTCCTTATATATATTTTTACTAGGCAAACCTCTTTTATAGCTTGCACCAGAATATGCATTGGTTGCATCAAACAATATAGTATTGTCTCCATGACCGCCGCTTGATGCCGGATAAGGGAGGTCTAAAGATCTGTAAAGTGTATTCGAGGGAATTGTATTGCAAAGAGAAAATATCATAGGAGATTTGTATTTTTCGGGAGCTTCCCTTGGTGAATAAAAATTATGGGTAATTGTCCCTTCATTGCTTTTTTCTATTACTGTAGAATATCCTAAAAAATCTCCACTAAAAGAATAGCATGATGAGGCTGAGTTTGATTGCATTGCCAAATAATAATCTCTAATTGGTCCATTCTCTCCTGGGTTTTTATTATTAAGGGATATTTGTATTAAATTCGCCGCTTCATTTATTAAGGCTCCTGAACTACGGGCTCCATCCTCATCACTTTCTTTATAAGTATATACTTGTTTAGTGTA
>NZ_DLIY01000011.1:111092-125913 GCF_002483985.1 Dysgonomonas sp. UBA7630 | reverse complement strand
TGAATATGCTTTTTGATATTCAGAATTTACATTTTTATCACTGCCATCCGGATAGCGAATATCTGTCGATACATCCATAGACATATACATTAAACACTGCTTATCATAGTAACTTAGATTATTATAAATGTCCATCTTAGAAAATAACTTTCGAATATCTTCAGCTTCTGACTTCGTTATATTTTTTGTATTACAATAGCCCCATGTATCTTGGCCTGTATAGGCATTCCTATAGGGCATCTTTGGTTCTGTTGCATTTTCAAAATAATAATCAAATTTGTATTCCTCAAGACTATTATCAGGCAAACGACATGTCAGCTTTTTTAACTTTAGTCTATAATCCAAATAGGTGTTTGAAGTAGGCTGAGATGTAAAATATTCATATTCGAATGTCCATTCTTTTACAAAAGCCCCCTGTTTATATATTGTAATTTTCTTTAAGGCTTTCGAACCGGGCATATCAGTTCTATCAGATGGATTATACTCAAATATGGCCTTATCACCATTACTAGCTTCTATAGATAGTGTTTTTTTAGTCTTTTGTGTAAATTTTGTTTTTGATAATAAAGGAGGAGAACTAATCCCCTCATGATTGAATGCTTCCCATTTTTTTTGCGTTGGGCTATAAACTAATCTTCCTGATAATTTTGATTCGTACTCGATAGTTTCATTTTTATATATAAATTGTATAGAATCTTTTTTATCATACGAGCACATTTTTGTTATATTATATGCTGTTGGGATTCTTAATTTTGCAGGGGTTGGATTATTCCCTTGTAAAGTGATATCATATAGTTTGGGAAGAGAACCTATCGTAAATTTATAGATCGAAGTATATGTATCGTTTTCTTCTCTGTCTGCAAAATAATATTTATTTCCATACAAATCAATGGCTTGAAAAATATGATTCCCATTTAAATTTTGTTCAGAAAATGTAATATCTTTATCATATTTCACATTATAAAAATTGCGGTCTAAATCATATAAAAATTGTCCGCTATAATTAAGAAAATTATACCTAAAATAATCAGGCTCTGTATCAACCTCAACATTATCAAATACGATACCACAGCCCTCTGATGCGGTTATCCAATTTTTTCCACTGAAAAAATCACTAAAAGACATAATTCTTCTCTTATAAGCAGATAAATCATCTAACCCATTTACAGTCTGACTAATAACTCCTCCAGCATTTAGACTCCATCCTAATCCAACATTTGAAGCTATCTGATCTACTTGAATGCCTCCGGCATGGTAACTTAATGTCAATGGAACATTTAAATTCTTGCACACTATTTCTCCCAAAGGAATTGATATGTTAGGAACACCTGTATACAGATTGACTGGTACTGATACATATTTTGCTAATTCTGCTACTTCGGGAGATGGAGGAACCATCGTAGCAAAGTCTATTATTTTTTGTTGACTATTTATATTCAACGTATACATAAAAAGTATTATCCAATAAAATATCCTCTTTCTCATAGTATTATTATTTACTTTTTAATAATTATTTCATTAACAAACACACCATTAGCTGTAATCCTTAACACATAGTTCTTCGAATACAGCGACGAACAGTCAATTGTTTCATAGTATGTACCTTTTGTCCTGTTCTTCGAAGCTATCTTTTTGACAGGCATCCCTTCTAATGAGTATAGCTCAAAAGAGACCTTTGCATCCTCTTTTAATTCATATTCTATGTTCAAAAACGACTCTACAGGGTTCGGATAGAGCCTGCAGGTCATCACATCTTCCAATGTGACAGTTTTGACTTGTCCTTTATCTGTGTTCTGATTGTTGTCATGCGGCTCTTTCCACAGTTCATCCAGCAGTGCCTGATTCTCGAGATCGGTATCCAGATATAAATGATCCTGAGGAGGAAAAAAGAATGCTGTCTTGAATATCTCCGTACTGTCTCTCAGGTTAATGTTCCGTATTGTTTCAAAGACTGGATAACGATACCCTTTGCTGTACCAGCGGCAGGTTTCCAGCTGCTTACCGGCATTGTCTGTTTCAGATGTAACAGAACTACCTTCCTGAGATACATCAAAGATTGTTTGTAAGGTCTTTACCCTGAGTACAGGGCTAAGCGTATCTCCCGTTGGAAGGATCATCTTACCGTAGGCATCAGCTGTAGTAGTCATTACTCCTTGTGTCTTTATATCTACTGTAGAGGAATAAACTCCTTTTGATTTGTAGTCTGATGAAGATCTTTGCCCGTAGTTTAACGGGAAATGCATCAGCAGCATGGGATTAATATAGTTTAATACCACCGAAGGGTTTTCATGCCCTTTCTGCAAAAGAGAATCATTTGTTAAATGATAATAGTACATCGTATTGTGTTCAGTACCGACGATCAGTTCATTGTCTGATACGTCCTTCTTCAAATAACGGGTATTACCCAGTATATATACACTGTCTCCTTCCAACGGAGGAAGAGAATAGGTAAGAGTATATTCATCGTTGACAGATTTGAGTTTACTGAAATCCCAGAGCTTGTTGGTTCCGCTTTCGCCAGGATTTACATACTCTACCTGCTGTTTGATTAATACATCGCCGACACGGTAATGATTGTGAGAAGTGTTCAACTGTGCAGACAAAGAAAAAGCACAGCCCAAAACACTTGCCAATGTTAATGCAATTGCTTTCATGTTATATTTTATATTAACGTTAATTCCGGATTATAAAATGTTCCTTCTGTTGCTATTTCTAAAGATTTAGCACAGTTATTCTTTCGTGTAAAGTAAATAATGGGATGGAAGGTTAATGTATCCCTTTTAGATTTATATAAGCAAATATCCAGTCTGAAAAAATGTAATTTGTCTTCATAAGTAATTATTTAAAAAGTTAATTAGTCCTTTTAATTACTTTGCTTTTCTCTTCTGAATACTTCGGCTCAAATGTATTAATTAATTTAAAAATATATTCTAAAAACATAAAAAATATTTAAGTCTTAATGGAAAATTAATAAAATCATCAAATTCGATCAGATCAGTATGTAGTTGTTCGATCTGTAAAAGAGGCTATCGAAACTTTGAAATGGTATTTAGAATAAATTCTATCTTTGTATCATGATGAGAAAATCGGTTTTAGTACTACTTTTTCTTTTTCCGATACTTCAATCAGCACAAATACTAAGGGGTAGGGTAGTGCGTGTTTCTGACGGTGACATCGTTGCTTTACTCGATGCTGATAATACACAACAAAAAATAAGACTGAACGAATAGATGCTCCCAAAAAAAGACAATCAACGGTGATAAATAAAAGCAATAAAAAAATCGACAATCATAAAATAGAGGGTAACTCAATCTTAAGAAACCCTCTTTTCCTTCAGAGTAAATATTAATAGATAATCTATATCATGGTTTGATCAATTTCCCAGCTTTAGCATCCGTATAAGTCGGATTGTAAGCATTATCAGTAACGATCCATCCTTTTTCTGATATGGAACTTAAGGTATTTTTTAAGCCGGAGAAATCAACTAATACCTTATTGTATTTAATAGTTACAGCTTTCAAGCTATTCAATGTAGCAAAAAAATCAAGATTAGTCAGCTTGTTATTTGTATAATATTCTCCCGAAAAATCAAGAGTCCCATTTATAGTTTTTAGCTTAGGAATATTAAATTCTTCAAACTCGCCCATATAATTGGCTGTTATTATTCTACAGTCGCCATTTATAGTTTCTAATGCGGGTAGAGAAAGTTTTCTCATAACAGGAGAACCAATTTCAAGAGACCCCATGCTTTTGATTTTTGGCAAGTCAAGTGCCAAAGTTTCTGACATAATAAAAATAGTGACTATACCTCCTGCTTCTATCAAATTAGGCATTTTAAAACCTTCAAAATTGTACATTGAAATACTGAGGTCTTTTTTTACTTTTGTAGTAGGGAAAGAATAATTTGGGTATTTATTACTGGAAAGAGAAAATTTAAGAGTCCCCAATTCGCTATAACCCTCTACTACTTTCGGAGCACAACCTTCGAAGCTTAATTCTCCATCAAAGACATTAGCTCCTTTTAAGGTGTATTCTGACATTATATTATTCAGAATTATAGATTTTTCTATATTCAGCCTCGTTAAATCAATCTCGCGTATAGAGGTTATATTCTGAGCATAAATACCAATTCTCTCTACATTTTTAAGATTAAATCCGGAGAAAGTCTTAAACGATACATCGTTAATAGAAACTCCTCCTACTCCCACGCTGCTTAGAGAAGAAAAACCATCTAGATTATCTTCTACAGCAGCCATATAAGATATATCAAATTGTTTTCCGACTGATTTCAAACTTTTAAAACCTTTAGTATCTTTCAATTTATCCAGATTCGAAAGGGTAAATTTACCATCTACTGAGGATAGAGATTTAAATCCGTCGAAAGATGGAATCGACGGAAGATAGTTGAGATTAAAGTCGCCACCGATAGTAGCCAAAGAAGACACATTAAGATTGGTAAGCAGGTCGTTATTAGATATCTGAAAGTCTGATTTTATAGTTTTTAAATATGATAAATCTATTTTTTCTACTTTTTTTAAGCTACTCAATTCTAATTTGTAAATATTTTCCAAATTAGGCATAGATAAAGATTTTAGTTCTTGCCAATTTGATACCTTAAAAGAACCACCCACACTCTTCAATGATCCAATTTTAAACTCATCCAATACATTTGTACCCCATCCGCCATCTAAAGTAAAATCTTCTATGACAGTTTCTAGTTTTCCTAAATCAAGCATTTTCAAGACCTCTGCCTTGCTGA
This sequence comes from Dysgonomonas sp. UBA7630, assembly GCF_002483985.1. Lineage (NCBI taxonomy): Bacteria > Pseudomonadati > Bacteroidota > Bacteroidia > Bacteroidales > Dysgonomonadaceae > Dysgonomonas > Dysgonomonas sp. UBA7630. Next base: position 121,154 of record NZ_DLIY01000011.1, on the reverse strand, counting down.
TATATATACCTCTATCCACATGCTTTAATTCAGGTAATAGTATTTTTTGTAATCTTTTTGGCAAATCAATATTGATCCCCGTAACGATGTATTCTAATTGAGGTAAATTTATTTCCTCTAAAGTATTATTCAACTCTACAACTTTCAGAGAGCCAAGTTTTTTTAGATTTTTCAAATCATCCAGATTCTTCCCTGCATAAGTCGGATTGATCGTTAATCCAAACTTGATGCTTGTTAATTTAGAGAATGGAGCCAATGTATGTATTGAGTCTGAGCCACTAGCAGCACCGATAGTTATATTACCATTTATCTCTGTCAGCCCCATGTCTGCAAAAGCATTCACATCTTCCTGAGTAAGCAATTTTATATCGCCGTTGCGTGAAACGACACCACGCTCTAATTTATACTTATAGCTTCTTTCTGTTCCGTTGTATCCTTTAACGACGAATGTTTGCTCAGCTGTCCAATCTTTTATAGAAGAAGGATCGGGACTAATTGTTGCATTTTCACTAATTGTAATATTTACAGTAGCATTATTAAGCAATATATTTTCAGGAACTGTAACAACTATTTCATTGTTTATAGTCGATATTGACCCATTGAAAGAGATTCCATCTTTTTCCAACCGAAAAGATGTTATATAATTATCACCTCCATTGAAGTCTCTGTCGTCGCTACATCCGGCTGTCACCAAAGCGAATAGGAGTAATATAAATATCAGATTATTTATTTTCATTGTTTTTTTGTTTATAATTCTAAAACTAAGTTTAAAGAACACTTACTTAAATATTCCATCTTATAGTTTATGGTTTTGTCCAAGCACCAGATTTAAGTTGGTCGTATGTTGGATTGTAGCCATTTCTCTCGACAATCCATTGTCCTGCAGTAAGTGCAGATAGTGTATTCTTCAAGCCAGCATATGAGACTAAAGCTGCTTGAGCTTTAATTTCTATACCACTTACTTTTTTCAATGCTGAGAAACCATTCAAATCTGTTAGCTCCTCGTTTACCTTACTAGCATCATCCTTGTATGGCACCAGACTCATCTTTCCTTCTATACTAGTTAATTTAGGAAATAGCAGATATCTCAGATGGCAGCTAGGACTCCATGATGAAGTAGACATGTAGCCTGTGCCAATGGTGAAGTCTCTTCCTACTGATTCTAACTTAGGAACATTCAATGTTCGGACAGACCTTGAATCAATGGTTACGTTAAAATTTCCTCCAACATTTTTAAGATCCGATATGTTAATCTGAATTACAGAAGGGTCTACAATATTATTCAGGTGATTTATGGTGAAGTTTCCTCCAACTTCTTCCAGATCTGATATAGAAAAATCCTGTAAATTATTATTAGGAATAGTAAGTCCTTTCTTTATTTTTTTTATTCCTTTTATATTTAATACATCTATATTAGAAATATAAGATCCGAGGCTCAGAGAATCTACTTCGGAAAATCCTTGTAGCTTTGGGAATTTAAGAGTGTAAGATTTAGCATTATCCGGCAGAATACTTAATGTTCCGTTAAATACATCATCTCCGATAATTTCAACACCATCAACAGCCGAAGCCATTACTGCCAATTCCTTTATATTCATACCTTTGATGTTTATTTTGGTAAGAGGTGCAGAAAGATAGTTGTAGATTGATAATCTATTAATCTTTTTTATCGAAGAAGGAAATATTAGGTCTTTCATAGCTAGATCTAGCATATAAAGTTCTCCTTCAACCGTTTCCAATGATTCAAAACCTTTAGCCAGTCCATTTATTTTGGCATAATTAAGACTTAGTTTTCCTTTTACTCGCTTTAGTTTAGGAAGATTAACCGTCGTAATCTGTTTTCCTTCTACAATCATATCGTTAACCTCCTCCAACTCCGGCAGGCTAAATTCGCTCAGTTTACTAGTAGCTGAAGTAGTTAATTTACCTGTTATAATCTGCAACTTAGGCGCATTTATATATATCAATTTTTCTAATGGGTAAAGATTCAAATCAGCAATGGTCTTCAATTCTGAAAAATCCACTTTTTTTACATTTTCCAGACGAGAAAGTTCGATGCTTCCTACTTCTTTCAAATACGGTAATATAACCGAAGGCATCAATGCTTTTACATTGGAAAAAGTATTTGTTAACCGGAATGTTTCTCCCACTCTTTCCAAACTAGGAAGAATTACCTGCCCCATCCCCGAGTTAATAACAAAAGACTTAGACACATTCTTTAGCTTAGGAAAACTAATGGTTATTAATGAATCGTTTTTCAAAGCTACTCCTCCTGCCATTTCTAAAGCAGGGAATAAAACGCTTTGCACTCTTGGAGAAGATTCTATTTGAATAAGATCTCCTACTTTAGTCAGATTTTCTAAGCCTTCAAAATTAGTCATATCGACAGTAGGATAAACAATTAGAGAATAGCCTATCTGTGTAAGACCAGCCAACGGACTTAATGATTTGATGGAATCTTTACCTGAGATTTGCCCCAGAATCAGATTTCCGGCAATCGAAGTAATGCCTTTCTGTCCAAAAGCATCTACATCGGCCTGAGTAGCGAGTATAATAGTACCGGCTTGTTCCTGCTCAGTTCTGTTTACAGTATATTTATACTGAGAACGAGTACCATTGTAAGAAGTTACAGCAAATACTATATCTTCTTCCCAGTTGGTTATCTCCTCGGGATTAGGAAATATTTTAGCATTCTCACTGAGTTTTACAGTAGCCTTAGCTCGCTCTAGAGACTGACTGGAAGAAGCATTAATGGTAATCTTATTACCTTCAATTAATCCATTCAATTCTGTTTCATTCTCTAGTCTCAGAGAGAAAGAAGTTATATAATTGTCTTTTCCTTCAAATTCTTTGTTGTCGTCACTACAAGCAGGTAATAAAATGACAGACAATATCAGCAGACAGATATAATGGTATATTCTTTTCATTATCTAATTAGTCTTTTAGTTATTAAAATTCAGATCAACAGGATTACCCGGCTCAGTTGATACTTCACCAACTAAAGAGCCTTTACCTACAGAAGCCGTATGTACTTTTACAAAATCTATATGAGTGAGGTTAGCAGGACTTCCATCAGCATGAATAGCATCTTCTATCCAAAACTCCCCAATGGGTCTCGTTGGGTCTGTATTGTGATTGTCCACATACCCCCATCCTAAGTCTCTGGACGATTCATAACCTGTACCTTCGGCAATATAGAATGTCGGTGGCACACGTGTACCAGTCAAGGTATAAGCACTTTCTTTTATAAACATTGGGAAGAAATAGTCTTGAGAGTGATATCCATTAATATCTACCGAACCTGTATTTCCAAAATTGTCTGTCCACATTACATCAGTTCTTTTTTCTGTAGGTTTGTAATAAGTAACAGCATAACGTTGTATGTTGTCTTTCTTTCCATACTCACTGCCTTTCAGTTCGTACCATGTATCATCGGGTAATCCGTTGCCATTCGAATCTTGCATAACCCAAACTACTCCCGGTTCACTCCAACCTGCAAAAGAATTACCATTGATGCTCAAGTCAGCTTTATTTGCCACATTTTTCACACTATGATCGAATCCTACTACAAAATAACCTCCGTAAGCCCCTATATGAAACATATTAGAATTAGCATCTACGGATGTTTGGAATTTTTGTAACACCTGAGTTATTGTTTGATATGGAGATTGGAAATCAATAAACTGTCCCGGAGCTGGAATGTAATTGAAAGCTTTAGTAGCAACAGCTTTACTGTTTGTCTGTATTGCTCTGAAATAAGTACTTTCAGGCTCTGTACAAGTAACCTCTACTTGCGCCTTTACCGATGTTCCTGTTTCTGTTACTTCTATCAAATAAGCTTTCTTCTCGGTAGGTGTAAATTTTAAAAACTCGGTAGTCGAGCTTTGTGCAACTCCATCAACAGTCCACTTAAAGCCGGCAGGTTTATCTATATGGCAAATAACAGGAGCTAACACCAAAGTTCTGTCAAGAGGGACTGTCATCTTGCGTAGATTATTTTTATTGGTTATGGTTCGGTATAGACCATCATCGAAATAAAGTTCAGCTTCGGGTACAGGTAATACGACTACTGTTAGGGCTTTGATGTCAACACCCTCTTCGGTAGTTACTTTAACAGTCAAGGCAAATGAACCTAAATTTTCTTCTACAAAAGAGTACACTTGTTCTTCCGATACTATTTCACCATTTTTTCTCCATACATATTCTGCGTTTTCTGCATAGTTGGCTGTTGCTTTCAGCTCTATTGGTTGCCCCACATATGCAATATAGCTGGAGACCATTTCTATTTCGGGTGATATTTTATCTGCTACAGTAACTTTAATCTGCGACTCTTTATATCCAATTTCATCGTCAACCCTAAATATGATAAAATATTCGCCAACGCTATAGTCACTGAAATTTAACTGTAAATCATTCGAAATAATTTTCCCATTCAATTTCCACGAATAAATAGGATTGGTTGCATTGGTTACTTGCGGTACAATCTCTAATGTTTTCCCTTTTCTAACTTTATACTCATTTTGTGAGAATGTAATAGTTATATCGTTTTGAACTATATCATCATCACCAGAACATGATGAGAGGTAATAACCACTCAATAGTAAAAAAAGAAATAAAATTTTATTTTTCATCATTTACTTTTTTATTAATCTAAAATTAAACTTTTCAACCTATGTTTTGTAAACACAATATGAGCCGGAATCTCTCCTGTAACCACAGACCATTTTCGGTTACCCATTTTGTCAAAGCAGAACAACGTTCCCGGACTAATATAATCTTTAGCGTCAGTCACATATATGTCTTTGGTTTCGGGATGAATAGCTAAACCATACGGTATTACGATTTGCTTTTCAGTTCCATCTTTAATGAAGTTCCGAGATACAACTGTTTGGCTTTTGGTATTTACAATAGCATAAGTAATTGTGTTTTTTTGAGTTATATGACTCCATTCTACACTATACATATAAATAGAATCGCCCATCGCGGTCATATTAGAGCATGGTAAGTTTAAAGTTTTGCTTACCATATCGTTTTTCCCGATGATATATGTATTTGATGCCGTAGATTTATAATCGCCTCGCGAGCTTACATAGATATTATTATCACTATCCAATTCCAACCGATGTAAATTAATCCCTACTGTTATCTTCTTTATTTCTTCGAACTTACCTAAATCAATAACAGACACTGTATTATCGTAATTCGGAACTCGGTAACCTCCCGAGTTAGCGACATACAATTTATTATCTCTTATCACCATTTCTTCGGGTTGATAGCCTACAGAAACCCGTCCAACTTCCTTAAAGTTGGTAGTGTCTATCTTTACGATACAACCTAGTGGGGTATCCGGTTCTATCTTAACAGGTCCATTGTAAGAACTTATATACGCATAACCTTTGTCGAAAACGATGTAACGGCAGTTGGGTATAGTGAGAGAACCTATATGGCGTGCGGTATTTACATCCAACACCTCCACATAACCTGAAACATTGATTACGGCATATAGTTTATTCCCATAAATCTGGATATCGTTACCTACATCTCCCAGTTCATGGGCAATGTTAGGATTCAGATAAGGATAAATATTTTGACAATATTTACCGGTTTTACGATCGAAGTAATCAATGGAAGATTTATTACTTCCCATATTGGCTTCATTCAACAGATAAAATCCTTTTATATTACCTTCTTCTCCTTCTACAACAGTTGTTTCATCAACAGGAGCTACCGGTGTTATTGTGGGAGGAATCAGTTCCTCTTCATCTCCTCTACATGAAGAGAGAAGTGTTAATCCTACAATTAGAATTAGAAATCCTAATTTGAATAATCTTCTTTTCATAATTTTCTTAAATAGTTATATTGAGTATAAATTTGAAATTTGTTCCTGGCATAGGGTAATTCAAGACTACATCGTAAGCCTGATTAAATAGATTATTAATTTCCATGGTAGCTTTGTATTTATTTTTCCTCCACACAAAAGACTTACCGATAGCCATATCGTGAGTGTACCAAGGCTCAAGTCTATTACGGGGAATATTGGCACTACCTGTATACCTAGTAGCTGTATAAATAAAACTGTATGATAAATTCCATGATTTATAATTGACGCCTAATATGGCCGATGCACTGTGGATCGGAATATATGCTATTTGTCCTTTATAGGTAATGGTATCACTCTCTACTACCATTGGAGTATAGTCCTGTGCCTTTTGGTAAGTATAATTTATCCGAGTATCTAAAGTTAGATCTTTTCCTATCTTGTTAGTAGATGTTAAAGCAATATCTACTCCTTTTATCTTTACAAGACCAATATTTTTCATTGTCCAACGAAAATTTACACCGCCCGGGATAGCTAATAATTTGTCTGTAACTTCGTTGTAATAGGCATCGACTTGTCCTTCTAGAAAAAATGATGAATTTATATTTTTTGAATATACGAACCCTAAATTATATTGTTTGGTAAATTCGGGTTTGAGGTAAGAAGACAATGTCCCCATATATGCCATATGCATCTCGGTGAAGGTCGGCATTCGAAATATATTTTTATAAAAGACTCTTAAAAACAGGTCCTCTCTACTCCATGGTTGCCATGAGGCCATCAAGGAGGGTGTGATTTTATTCCAATCACGTTGAATGTCTTTTTTATCTTCTTTGGTAGATTCATGAACAAAAGTACCGAGTAAACTACCCTGTATTTTTACTCTATCCAGATCGAGAGAAGTCGCTACAGCTACCCAAGTAGAATAACGTTGCGGATAGATAAATTCCACCAAATTGGCATTCATTTTATTCCACTGAAAGTCGGCAGAAATGTTAGCTGTCCACGAAGGGAGGATATTAAATAGATTGGCTGAAGAAATATAAACATCATGGAGCATATATTTATTTTTCAACTTTTGAATTAAAGTATCAGATTCATAATACAAATAATCGTACGCATATTTCCCTGATATCTTTGTTGCATAAACGTCTGAAAATCTCTTATTCAAAGCTGATTGAACAAAGAAATTCCGATCCTTTTGTCTATCTTCGTGCTTAAATCTTCCGGGTTCTTCTTTCACAATCGCTCCAGGGTATCCCCGTTCTGAAGTATAGAAATAAATACGACTTTTCCAATCACCTCCTTTTAACTTTCCGAAGAAGGCTTGCTCAATTCTAAATATCTGAATGTCTCCATTCTTTCGAACAGCGGTAGTATCGTATCCCCCTCTATTGTCAACAGTATTTTGAACTTTGTATCGAAACTTATATTTACCTGTCGAGTTAGTGTAATCAATATTAAACGATGAATTTAATTTCTCAGATAGCTTTTGTTCCCAATACAAAGAAGGATTAATCAGTCCGAATGCTCCTGTTTTGAAAGTAAATTTCAGATTATATTTTTTGTTGCATCCAAACTGAGGAGTTTTAGCTTCTATGTAGATAGAACTTGCAGAACTGTAATCTTTTGCCGGCTGAAAAATGGAACTTTTTTGTCCGTTATGTAAAGAGATAGCTTGAATATTATCAAGTGAATATCGTCCAAGGTCTACAACTCCATTCTGAGGATTCGCTATTTCAATCCCATCATAGAATACACCTACATGCTGGCTACCCATACTACGTACATTTACAGTCTTAAGACCACCAATACCACCATAGTCTTTCAATTGTACACCCGAAAAATAACGCAAAGCATCAGCTACAGAATGGGCACTTAAATTTTGTAATAATTCTCCCGATAGTACTTGTACAGGGATAACATCTACTCTAGTTTTACGAGCCGAGACTACTATCTCATTTAGATGTTGTATACTATCTAGTTTACTTTGCGCGAAGCCCGTTATGGAACAACAGTATATAAAAGAAAACATTAACCCAACTCGGTTAAACCCACATAATGACAACATCTAAGCCACCTGATTAAAGGATTATCAAATAACTTAACAGGAAAATATAAACGATTAAATTAAAAAGAGCAACCATAATAATGATGGTCAGAATTCTGCTTTTCATCTTCTTCAGCTTTATTTCCCGAAAGCCTTAAATTATAATAATCTTGGCAGGTCTTCTGACTTACTCCATCTTTGAATCGTCCTTCCCATTCATTGTTGAACAGTGGCTTGAGTATTGTTCAAAGATTTTAGTAGAGCTTACAGCAGCGGGTCTGTTCAGGATTTACACCTGATTCCCTTTTCATCACTTTTCCGTAAGTTATTGGAATTATGACACCAAAATCGAAAACAAAGGTATGTTTAAATATTTAAAAAAGAAAACTTATTATAAAGATTATTAAAACAAGGAGAGCTTTTGTTCCACTCTTAGCTTTTTGAGGGTTGTTTCAGCTTTTTAGTTTGTATGAACATAAAATGTAATTATTTTCGACTATTTTTTCTGATAGAGTATAACAATTATTTAATCCTATGAAAATATAATTATTATGAATTATATGATCAAAATAGTTTTTCTCTATCGAGTTTAGGCTAAATAACGTTCAAAGAAAAATATTGCGATACATAAAAAATATTAGGCAAAATCGATTGTTTAAAAAATGTATACTATAGATTTAACTTATTATATTCTGCGAAGCTAGACACTTTAGGATATTTCAACGTGTCATTTAAAACCTTGTTTATAGTCGGATAAATCTTTGTCTTTTTATATTAGTCTGCTGCCTCCAACTTTACAACCAACCTGATTATAATATTGAGTTAATACTGAAGATATGAACTGAAAGTTATCGAGCGAAATCAATATGCTTGGTTATTCCTTGACTGTAATAATCTGTCAAGATTAATTACCCCCAATTATTTAGGAACGGTACAAAAAAAATATACATATTATAATTATAAAATAATACTTTCTCATATAGATAAGCATGTTTTATTTGTTCCAAGATTACCACAAATATATTATCACTTCCTTCTTTTTGATTTAACAAAGAACGAGTATCACTTAAATATAGGATCTACTCTATAATTTGAACCAAATATTTGTTTGGGAAATATGATAATTAATAATCTTTGTATGTTTAAAATTGTAAAATATTATTCATATGAAAAAAAAGAAAATTCCTGCAAAAAAGGAGTCTGTGTTATTTGTTTTTCGAGAAATCGTCGAAAACAATAAAGAAGGCGGTCGATATCATACGGTTGCTAACTATGTAAGTTTTGTAAATAAATTAAGTGTTTATCTTGGGGAACAAAGCGAATCCTTTACTTTGCAAGAGTTAAACAAGGAGTGGGTTGAATCATATATTGAATGGCTACATGAAAAACACCCAGATAAACCTCAAACTGTCGATTTCTATTTTAGAGGTCTCCGTGCATTATTTAATGCAACAATGAAGATAAAGGAATATTCAAATCTTAATATAGCAAGCCCCTTTATTGGAGTATATGTAAAAAAAGGACCAACTTCTAAAAGAGCACTTTCTGTAAAAATGTTGTCTAAACTGCTAAATCCGGAATTAAATTCGTCCTTATCCGTTAGTCAAAAAGAATCTTTAGATATATTGTTAGTTAGTCTATATTGTAGAGGTATGGTTTTTCATGACATATATAACCTCAGGTGGGATATGATTAATAATTTCTGGCAAATTGAATATTGCCGAAATAAAACCGGACAAGAGATTCGTCTGACTGTTCCTAGAGAAGGACAAGAGATAATGTTACGATATAAAAAAAACAATAATTTGTATATTTTCCCTTTTCTCAGAGAAAAAAACAATAAAACTGTACTATGTGAGAAGTCAGCATTAAGACGAATTAATCGGCATGCTTTAATTATTGGCAAAATTCTTAATTTTCCTTGCAAATTAACGACTTATGTTATGCGGCATAGTTGGGCTACGCTGATGTTAGAAGCGGGAAAATCAGTTGAGGTAATTAGTCAATGTATGGGACATACATCAATAAGGACAACACAAATATACTTGTCTTCTATTTCAACTACAAAGGTAGATCGGGAAGTCAATGATATGTTAAATCGTTTTATTCGATTGGGTAAGAAGGGAAAAGATAAATATCAGAAAAGCCTTTATCCATCAGCAATTTCATAAGTCTCTTTCTTTGTGAGAAAGAG
>NZ_DLIY01000011.1:87064-110984 GCF_002483985.1 Dysgonomonas sp. UBA7630 | reverse complement strand
AGTAAAATGCTTTAACAATTAAACTTAAAGATGAATTTCAGCAATTAATTAAACAAAGTCTACGTAGTCATCTTAATCTTTATATATCTCTATTAGCAAATCAAGAGGTTGTAATAAAAAATAAGTAAACTATTTATCAAACTAGAGGGCATGAGTTTCTTTGGTCTGAAGTATAAAAGAGCAAAAGACATGTAAAAAATTAAATATTGTACATCTATAAACTAGATCTAATTTATTGTAAAAAAATACGAAGAATAATAAAGGTAGCAGCAGTGTCTAAATTAAAATATTTGATATGAAAGCAATAATTTATTACATTATTAATTTATAGAAAAACTATTATGAAAAAGAGTTATATTAACATTTGTGTTATAATTCTACTTTCGGTAATGTTCAGTTGCGAAAATTCATTAGAGATGATACTTCCGCAAGGGCCGAAAGGAGATAAAGGAGATCCAGGTAAGTCTGCATTCGAACTTTGGTTGGAATATTATGGAAAAGATCCGGGAACTTCCATTGAAGAATTCTTTAATTCTTTAAGAGGTAAAGATGGAAAAGACGGAGATGTGCCTATTATCGGTACTAATGGTAACTGGTGGATCAGTGGTGTAGATACTGGCATTCCTGCACAAGGTAAAGACGGTAAGAATGGCATTACACCTGAGATTGGAGATAATGGAAATTGGTATATCGGAGGTGAAGATACGGGTGTACCCGCCAGAGGAAAAGATGGTTTCTCTCCTTATATTAAAGATGGTTTCTGGTGGATTGGAGAAATCAATACTCTTGTCCCGGCAACAGGAAAAGATGGAAAAGACGGTAATACACCTACTGTAGAAATTGGCCCGGGTCCGAATTTCTATTGGATTGTTAATGGAACTACGACGAATATTTCAGCAAAAGGCGTTGATGGGAGAGACGGAACTGATGGTAAAGATGGGTATACTCCAGTTATTGGAGACAATGGTAATTGGTGGATCGATGGTAAAGATACAGGTAAGCCATCTGTCGTAATACCTGTTGTCGGAGACAATGGTAATTGGTGGATCGATGGTAAAGATACAGGTAAACCTTCACGTGGAGATAAAGGTGATAATGGAGACAATGGTGTAGATGGAAAATCAGCCTATGAGTTATGGAAAGAAGCTGTTGATAAATGTGACGGAACAGTCAAAAACAAAGATGGCTCGAATTACGACTGTTCTAAAAACTCGTGGGAAGACTTCCTTATCTGGCTACAAGGTGGCGATGTCTCTGTATTACACAAATACTGGACAACACTCCCTGGTAATGAAGGTAAAACTATTCAACAGTTTATAGACGAATTATTCGATTGTCATTGTGATGGAATTACAGTAAGTGTAATAGCACAAGACGAATGTGTAGAATTAAACGCTGACGGAACACTCAAAAAAGCTTATAATGCCAAACTAAGTGTAGGTGGAAAGAAAGGAACTTCTGTTGTGGTGACAGGAACCGGTGTGAATCTGACTGGAAACATAACAGACGATCAAACACCAGTTACATGGAATATTCCACGTAGTGATGCAAGCATCCAATTAACTATTGTTTGTACCGAAAGTGGTAATGCTGTGACAAAGAATGCATTTATCCCTGCTCTGAAATATGTAAAGCTAGACGGTGCAGCAACTGTAACACAGGTACCAGATGAACAAAAAGACATGGTTGTAATAAGCTTTTTGTCAGCTCCTGAAGAATTGATTATTGATGGAGAATCGGTTTATACTAAGACAGGAGGCATAAAAAGTGGTTCGGGATGGGCTGTTGCCAATGAAAAAGTATTTGCTCGATCTTATGAAAGAGGGGCGACAGCACAACAACCTACTGTTGTAGCGAAAGGTGCTAACGGTGAATGTAGTACTATAACCGGAGCGTTTACAATTCCTACATTGGCTCCGGTTACTATTGGTACTCCACAACTTGCGATAGTGGATAATTGTGATTTAAGCCTGTCTGTTACAGGATCATCCGGCATGACAGTAAAGGCTTCTTATGGGTCATCTCCAGTTACAACTATTGAATTAACAGAAAGTCCATCTGGAACATACAAGGCAATCGTTCCGAGAGCATATACTGCTTATAATATAAGCGTAGTATCTGAAAAAGCAGGTGCCGGTACGGTAACGAAAACAATAACTGTAAACGGAAGTAATTTGTTAGAGGTTCTAACCCCACTTCAACTTAATACAGTATCGGGATATAATGACAATGCTGCTATTGCAACAATAAAGAGAGAGTTAAAGAATAATACATCTGCTCCACTCAAAGTTACTATTACCAGGGGTAATAATAATACATCAGGTTCACTAAGACGTACGCCTCCTGAGTTCCCGTACGAGGTTACAATACCTGCTAGTGCTTCGGTAACGATGGATTTTCAAAGAGATTATACTATAGCATATGGTAGCGGCTCTTATGTATTGACGTTTACAAGTGAAAACGAATGTGGATTGACAAAAACAACAACATTGTCTGTTTCCAATCAAACTAACTATACTTCAAAATTCACAAAACCTGATGGCTTTGGAGGAGACGGTCAGCCTGGAGGTCCGGGATGGAATTATGATACAGATGGGGATCCGAATGTGACATTTATTGTCGATGTGTATGATGCTATACCTAATTCTTATGTTGAGTTCCAGTTATATAAAGGGGTAGGGTATTCCGCAATCTTCCGAGTGGAAGCAAATGCGAATGGACGCATTTCTCAAACTATAACGATGAAAGCATCAGAATTAGAAGCGGCTCTTAATAACGGCTATGGGTTCTTTAAATTCTTTAGTGACAGCGGATATACAGCACCATACAATATTGGAGCAACTAAAGAAAAGATACCTTTTGCATTTTAATAAACTATGAAAAAAAGAGTAATATGAAAAAAAATTATTTAATATATATTCTTTTGTTCGGTTTATTGTCTCCCTTATGTCCTGCTGTAGCGCAGGACATAAGTTCCGGAGTTATAAACCCAGAAGAAAAGACAAAGAAAGCTTGGGAAGTAGGTGTAGGTGCATCAATATTCAATTTTAGTCGTATTGATTTTACCAATTTCCAAAAAGCAACGGATAACTACAAGTTAGGCATGCATTTGCGTCATAGTATTATAGGGCCTCATCTATACATAGCTCGTGAACTGAATACACATTTCTATCTGGATGTACAAGGAAATCTTAGTTTCACAGAACAATATGTCGATGGCAAGGATAAGTTGAAAACAGCTTTCATGGTAGGCCCTGGTTTACAATGGCGTTTAGGAGAGTATTTTGGTTCTAAATATGTAGATCCGTTTTTCCGCGTAGGGGTAAATTATATGAAGAAAAATTTCGATATGAAATATACCGGATCGGAAGGTACGTTACCTGAAGAAATGTCGTGGGTACTCGAAAACCTATATAACAAAGATGGTATCGATCGTAACGAAATGTTTCCGGTTGCATTTGGGGTAGGTTTAAATGCATGGTTGAACGATCGTTTTGGTATTGCATTACAAGGTGACTGGTTAATGATGCCTCACAAAAATGTAGCGAATTCTACTCAGGGTACAGTGCGTTTGATGTGGCGCCTTGGTGGAAAATCCAAGAAAGCTCAACCATTAGTACAATATGTAGATGTTGAGAAAATTATCCAGTCTCCTCCTCAGATTATTGAGAAAATTGTGGAAATACCTGCTACAGTAGTAGAAACACCATCTACTGAACTTTGTGAGTTATTCAACAATATTTACTTCGAGTTTGACAAATCAGATATTCGTCCGGAGAGTAATGAAACGTTGGATAAAATAGCTAATATCCTCAATAATAATACTGCTAAAAAATACTTGATAACAGGATATACTGATGCAAGAGGTAGCGCTGAATATAATATCGGCTTATCTAGAAGACGTGCAGCATCTGTTATAAAAGCTTTGGAAGACAGAGGTGTTCCTACCGATATACTAAAATCGCGTGGTGTGGGTAAGAAGATATCTTACGCTCCTGTTAGCGAATCGCATATCGTGCGTGAAGGAGACCGAAAGGTTACTGTAGAGATAATAACTAATATCGACTATTGGAACTTTATGCCAAAAAGAGATTACTAAGTATTTTGTCTTAAAACATTGTTAATAGCTACAAAACAAATATAAGTAGAAGTAGCTTGCTAGCATTCTTTTTCTATTGTAAAATAGAAAAATGGCGAAAATAAAAAATGCTACCGATCAGATATCGGAAGCAGTGTAGTTTTGTAAAAGTTTTTGTTAAACCGTGTGAGATGTGATATTTCGCGCGGTTTATTAAAATTAATTTAGCAAAATATCGAAAGGATTAAATTATCTAGAGATTTAAAATAGTTTTATGTGATGACTTGTAATATGTTACACATATATTAGATGTTTAATTGGTAAAATAATCCTCAATCCCTGAAAATGAATGGCAATTCAATTATATTCATTCAAAGAATATTGGTTATATCAATATTTCAAGATGATAATAATAGAAAATAAGAATCGATGGAACAATTTATTCGTAATATAAAAGAAAATATTAATAAACAGATTCAGTCTATTGAATCCGAGGGAAATAATATCTTTCAAAAATCAATTGCTATTATTTTATTATTGGAGTCTGCCTTCGATGAACTAAAAGAGTTTGTTTCAAATTACACCTTCCAAAGCAAATTCGAGGAAATTACTTTTTTTAAAGAAACAAAACCTCAACTTTTCAGCATTCTTATTTATCATAGGAAAATATATAATTTGGAGATGAGGATGCCCACCGGAAGTTGCATCGATCGCAAAAATTATTTGGAAGGTATATTAGGCCGAATAAAGTATTTTTTCGATAATAATGCTGACTTCTATCAATATTATCGTTCTGGTAGTACCCATCTTGATAAATATTACTTTCTTAGAGGTAAGCCGGATATTCAGTTAATTCTCGATTGTTTCTACTTTGAAAGAGATAGCAAATTCTCCACAAGCTTCGATTTTAAAGTGGCAAAAATGATTGCTAATGAAAGGCTGACTGTTTACATCAACAACAAATTAATTAAAATAAAACAGATCGAGAATAATATACCCGAATCACTGAACTTACCTAAGGCAAAACTTACGTGGACAGCAAAAAAAGTAGAACTTGTTGAACAGATTTATGCATGGGATAGTGCCGGATGCTTCAACAATGGCAATACAAACATAAAAGAACTGGCAGAATATATAGAAACGATCTTCAATATCAACTTGGGCGATTTCTATCACACTTTCCTTGAAATTCGGGAACGTAAAGGTAGTCGCTCTTTATTTTTAGATAAATTAATCAAGCTTCTCGAAGAAAGAATGGATAGTTTAGACAGTAAATGAATTAAAATATTACAGTATATTTGTATGAATAAAAATAAAAATGACAGAAGTATAAATACTTCTCAATATTATATATAACATAACGTTCACGTAAACGTCTCGCTGTGGAAACTTGTAATTTTTGGAAGGACGAGACGAAATGTGCAATGTTCATGCTATGCGATAGTATAGTGTGGACTTGCTTGTTTCGTTCTTCGGGTATACCAGTACCTCACAGCGGAGCAATGCAAGCTCCACACTTCTTTTATGTATATTGCACATCTAAAAGCATTTTGACTATGAGAAAAATAATATTATATATTGCAGCATCCATTGATGGATACATTGCTGGTCTAGATGGGGAATTGGATTGGCTCTCTGATTACCCAATTACTCCGGAACTAAATTACGGTTACGAAGATTTTTTCGAATCTATTGATACGGTAATTTTGGGTGGACGTACATATCGAGATATCCTAAATATGGATGTTGTATATCCTTATAAAAATAAAATATCCTATATAATTACACGAAATACCATAAACTCGACCAAAGAGAATATCATTTATATAACCAATAATATCGAAGATAATATCTCTGAATTAAAGAAAGAGGAGGGAAAAGACATTTGGCTTGTTGGTGGTGGAGAAATCGTTTCTCTATTCTTAAATCAGAATTGGATTGACGAAATGATAATTACCTATATTCCTATTTTATTGGGAGAAGGAATTCGTCTTTTCCCGAGTAAAACGAAAGAATCTAAGTGGTCTTTAATTCAATCCCAGGCATTCATAAATAGTGTAGTACAGACTAAATACCAAGTTCAGAAATAATAAGGCATGTAAAAATACAGCTAAATAGATAAAATAATCCCCAAGCTAAACCCAAGTTTAGGTATTATTTTTTCGCCTATATTGGGGCGTTAAAAGTTATATTTTAACCTGTAAAATGGTCTTTACACATTATAAGTCAGACTCCCTAGATTGAATTAAGTTACTCTATTGTATTAATCAGAAAAACACATCTAACACTCAATCCCTTATAACTATTTTCAGAAATAGTTGCCCCATCTTGGGATAATTACATATCCGAATATCAGACTTTTGTATCAAACAACAAGTAAAGATATGGAAGTTATAACATTTGATTCAGATGCATATAAAGAGTTGATTAATAGACTCGATACTATCGCGACATATATAAAAGAACGGGATATTCCTAATCAATCAAAAGAGTTAGACGAAGTATGGGTCGATAGCTATGAAGTATGCACCTTTCTTCGTATAAGTGAACGCACCCTACAACGCCTTCGTTCCAATCAACTTATCTCATATTCGATTCTGTCGGGAAAAACCTATTATACTATAGGAGAAATAAAGCGTATTCTACAGGAGCATTTGGTTAAAACCGGTGAAGAAGCCCTTTCCGATCTAATCAATAGTCATCAACAGTATATAGAACGTAGGAAACGAAACAAACCTAAAAAGTAAGGTTATGATGATAGACGACGAAATATTTGAATCCAATATAAAGGGGCTGGCCAGACTTCTCAAACGGATAGATGAAAAAGTTGACAAGCTCCTGGTTTCTGAGAACAGTGGTGTATTGGGAGAGCGTTTACTTGATAATCAGGATTTATGCCTTTTCCTTAAAATCACTCCTCGTACTTTACAACGTTATCGTAATCTGGGATTACTCCCGTTCAAAACCATCTGCAAGCGGAACTATTACAGGGAATCAGATGTCAAGCTATTTATTGATCAATATTTCGGAGGAAAAGATAAACTTACAGATAGGGATAAATGGCAGAAGAAAAGCAGTTCCAAAAATAAAGACAATATCCAATAGCAGATCATTAAAATTCTTTTCTATTAGCCTTTTTAGAGTTTCTTCGTTGTGAAACGCAGAAGCTCTTTTTCTATTGTTACAATCTCATTCCTCTATATTCAGAGTTCTCATCTTTATTTTTCTTATTCTCTGAAATACCCATGTTTCCATTATCTGGCCTGCCTAATAATATACGATCCCTGTTTGCATCAATAATCTCCTTAATACTCATTGGTTTCCCTGAGCGAACATTATTTGCAGAATCAACGGACTGTACAGGAGTAACTTTTTGAACTTCTTTCGGTTCATCTTTGGTTGTCAGAGTAAGCTGAATTTGTCGATCCAAAGCGACTAACTCTGTTTTCAATTCTTTTAATTGAGACTCTTTCCTGAAAGAAGAATCAATAACTTCTTTAAGTATGGGCAGATCCTTAGATAGCTTCTCATTATCGGTCTGGTATTTCTCAATCAACTTAGGAATACGCTCCAAAGCATTCAGAAAATTCATAGCGGCCAATTTTGGATCAGTAGCAATATGTCCATTATTGTAGTTGTATTTTATTCCACCCTCCCCTTCTATAAAGAACCGGTTATCTTTAAAGATCGAACCTTCCTTTTGACTTTCCTCTGTTTTTACAAGAAGTTTAAAATCATAGAGTGTTCCAATAGTGAAATACTCATTATTGGTACGGGCATTATCTGATAAGTGGTTTAACTTTTCTCCAATGATTTTCAGATCAGATGAATTTATCCCGTGCAATTTTACAGGATTCAGTTTATTTCCTTCCTTATCTGTCTGAACACGACTGCTAAAGGTATCCCAGTCTTTTGTCATGCGGTTTATCATTTGCGTATTTCCTTCGATGGTTCGGGTACTATCCTCATATTTAAAAGTCGCTGAAGATTTACTTTTGACAAATGCTTTCTTCTCACTTTCCAAAGCATTGATCTTTTTCTCCAGCTTGGCTTTCTCCAACAAATCGGTATTACCTGAAAGAATAGCCACATACTCCGAAAAATTCATACCTGCACTTTCATCCACACTGCCCTCATCAATAGTACGGCTACCCAGGCTATTATTCTTTAGCTGATTGATAAATGTTTGCTTATTCTGTAACAGATTGAACTTATAGGAATCAAGGCTTTTTTCAACTGCATAGATGACTACATCCACTTTATTGTCTGCATATAGTTTAGCGATCTCATTCCCTTTGCGGATAGCCCGTCCGTCCCGTTGTTGCAGGTCAGATGGTCGCCACGGTGTATCTAAATGATGGATCGCTACAGCTCTTTGCTGAGCATTTACTCCTGTTCCCAACATAGAGGTAGAACCGAACAATACACGGATACGTCCTTCATTCATTCCTTCGATCATTGCTTTACGTGCATTGTCAGTCTTGGCTTCCTGAATAAAACGTATCTCGTGTGCCGGAATACCATGATCCTCTACCAGCTTTCGTTTAATCTCCGAATAAGGATTCCACTCATTGGGCTTATATGTCCCTAAGTCTGAGAATACAAATTGTGTCCCTTTATTGGATTCATATTTATTGTAATACTCTGCGATCTTAGCTGCACAATGCGATGCTTTATTATCGACATGGTCTCCATAAGCCTGATTAATCATCCGCATATCCAATGACATTTTACGGGCATAGTCGGTCGCAATCAGCATCTTTGCTTTATCCTCTTTTTCCGTCAATGGAGCACGTCCAAGTAATGTAGCATCTCCTGTCTTGGCAAATTCCATTAGTTTTTGAATAAATATTTCCTGTTGCGGTGTTGGCGGAATATTGTACAGTATCTCATTCTTTTCGGGTCTGTCTATTCCAATATCTTTTGCTGTCCGAAAATCGGTTATCTCCGCATAAAAGTTTGCCAGTTCAGGGACTTTGATAAAATAACGGAATCGTTCTTTCTGTACAATCTGGTTTGTCACGGAAAACTCATAATCTGTAGTCTTTTTAGCATAGATAGCTGCCCATGCATCAAAAGAATTGATACCCTGATTCTCCAATTCTTTCGGACGAAGATATTTGAATAACAGATATAATTCTGTCAGGGAGTTGGATATAGTTGTCCCCGAAAGAAATGTAGCTCCTAAGTCTTTACCTGTACGTTCTTGTATGGTGCGAACAGCAAAGAGCATATTCAAGGCTCGCTGGCTTCCCTCAGGATTACCTAAGCCTGCAACACGATCATGTCGAGTGGTAAAAGTTAAGTTCTTAAACTGATGAGATTCGTCTACAAACAAATGGTCGATACCCATCATTTTAAAATCGACAACATCATCTGTGCGGTTCTTTATCGTATCGGCAAGTACACTCAGCTTTACTTCCAGATTCTGTTTTCTTACTTCCAGTCCCCGTAACATGCGTTTGGATGCGGATTTACCTTCAATCTGTTTGATAACACGAAGATTCTCTTCGACCGAATCCAGTTCTGCCCGAAATATCTTTTGCTGCATTTCTGGAGATTGGGGTAGCTTTCCAAATTGGTCGTGTGTTAGGATAACAGCATCCCAGATGTTGTTCTTTATGTCATTGAATATCTTTACCCGCTTGCTTGGGGTAAAGTCTTCCTTACCCGGATAGAGAATCTTTGCATTTGGATATGCGGTTCTAAAGGTATGAGCTATTTCGTGTACATTGGCTTTTAGCCCTAATATCATCGGTTTGTNNCTGCAATACACATAATAAGAGTCTTTCCTCCACCTACTTCGTGATCCGCTATGCCTCCGCCTATCAGTTTCTGCATCCATATACAGTCCTTCTGACTCGGATATAAATCGACAATACCCAATGCTTTCAGGTCAAGATCAGGGAATGTCTGGTGTGAACCATCGTATTCAGGACGGACATAACAGTTGAATTTCTTGTTGTACAAATCGGCCAGACTATTTTGAAATTCGGGAGACTGGTCGTTGAGCCAGTCGGTAAAACCGTTCCGGATTTCGTCTATCTTAGAATTTGCTAACTGGATTGCTTCGGGATCGGCTACTTTTACACTTTTACGTTCTCCGTTCTCATCCAATACTTCAATTGTCTTGGTGATATTCGGAGTTGTATTAAGTAATGCATGCTTCATCAGATGAATGCCTGTAAAAAGCTGTTTCTCGCTTTGTATGGCAAACTTTTCATTAATGATCAGGTTACTTCGTTCTGAATTGACCGTAAAATCATCTCGGGAAGCATAATATTCAATATTTACAATGGTTTCAAAGAGTGTACTTGCATAGTCTCGATAGGTCTGCATCGGTATCCAGCGTTCTCCGAAATTAAAATCAAGTTCCGCATAGCGGATTGGTTGTGGAATGGATTCTTCTAATACTTTAAGGGAGATTTGTGATGCCAAGTCATTCGGATGATTAGTGAGATAGTTTTTGACTTGCTCCGCTTTTTCAATCACATTTCCTGAAATAAATTTATCTCGTATCTCAAAGTTTTGGATCATCGGGTTGAAATAGATTAGTCCTTCCAGTTCCTTTAATACCTCTTCCGGTTTTTTATTATCCAGTAGTGAGAGCATATAATCCATATGGATTTCTCCATATTTGTTTAATGATGCCACCAAAGCCTCGCGAGATGTTTCTGCATGTTTTACCTCATCGGGATTAAAACTTACAGGCCTTTGAAATATATCTGCTTTTTGTAATTTTCCGTCTATCCTGCGTTCTAATGCAAGAATAGCTGTTCCGGAAGCATCCATCTTGATTATATCCAGATTCTTCTTATCGTTCAGATTTCCATACAATCTGAAGAAGGAATCGTAAAAAGTATTTAGGCCTTTTCGTAAATCAGGTTCTTCAACAAGGTTTTTGGCTTCATAATCGTACAATTTATGGTATACATCCCGTAATTGAATATACCTGTCAACCTTTGATTGCTGTATTGTTGGTAGATCTAAAGGCTGAAACATGGCATCCCTCCTGTAACGTTCTTTCAGATAGCCGATCTGCCCATCATCTTTGACTAATGAGCCTTGTTTATGATATTCTTCCAATGTGCCAGAGAATGCTCTAAGTTCCATAGGTGGTTTTAGTTTCTCTTCTCTGACTACTCGTTCGGGTCGGGGTTCAGGCTTTTGTCTCTCATTGGAGGAAAACAAACTTAACTGTACAGGTTTCTGATTGGGCGGCGGAGTCCGTTTTCTTCGATTCTGCTTAATCTGCGTACGTTCGGCTTCTGTAAATCCAAACAAATCATATAAAGACATGGTTGGTTGTGATACATTCAGTTCAATAACTTTAGTTTTTTCTTCTGCTACTTGATACTTGTTATTTATTGCATATGTATTTTGAACAGCTTTTTGATTTTGTGTTGAATATTTATAGTATAAGTTCAAATCGAGATTCAGTTTAAAATCTGTATTCAACATTTGCTTTAAATCAGAAGAAATAGCTTCTATTCCTCCTTCGTGTAAGAATACCTGTGCCGGCTTTCCATAGGGATCGGTATCTGTAAATCCTTTGGTATGGACTATTCGTTGCAGGTTCTCAAAACTGCTGTTAATTGTTATACCCGATGAAAGCTCATAGGTTGTCAGAAACTTTTTCTCATGACGGGTCAACTCTTGCTTTAGTGTATTCTTTTGCAGAACAATTAAGTCACTGCCGACTTCTGTGCCTGCATTTTCTACAAAGAGGTTATTCGGTAAACGGATAGCTGATATCAGATTCGTATTATTCATCAGCCATTGGCGAACGGCCTGGTTATTGGGTGAGTTTAATACTCCCTGAGAGGTGATAAATGCCATCAACCCTCCTTCACGCAATGTTTCAACTCCTTTCAGAAAGAAATAATTATGAATGGCTCGTGTAGAATCCCTATGCAGTTTATCGGTTTTCATAAACTCAGCATCGAATACACTCATCTCGCCAAAAGGTATATTAGAAGTGACTACATCAAAATGATTATTATATCGGCTCTCAATAGTTTCAAAGCCATCTACAATAACTTTATCATCTGGATTGATAGAGGAAAGTATTTTACCTGTCAGCTGATCTTTCTCAAAATTGATGATATCAGCTTTGAGGTAGCGGAAAGAAAAAGCAGAGGAAAAACCACCCATGCCTGCTGACGGATCTAACAGGGTATTTATCTGTACATCGTTATCACTGAATGTATCGGCTAAAGCCTGAACAACTAAAGGTGGAGTGTAGAAAGCTGTCAGTACCGAGTTCTTTATACTATTGATATATTGCTTATACTCTATAGCAGAATTAGTATTATCCCTGATAACCCGATGCAGTTCAGCAACCATCGGAAACAACTCCAATTCAGATTTTGCCCATGCTATTGTATCTGCCAAACTATTGACAGGATTAAGCACACATTTGAGTCCTCCGAATCCGCTGTATTCCATTAATATGTCCTGTTCGATTTCAGTAGCCGGACGTTGTTCTTTTTCAAGGGTAAAAACGACCTTGATAGCATCGATATTGGCTCTGAGATGAGCCTTTTTATTATAGCTCATGTTCGTCCTCCCATATATCAATTAATCCAACCAATTCCGTATAGAGTAGATTGTATTCGGCAGAATACGCAAACTCATCATGCAGGCTATATTCTGTAAAGACTTCTTCACAGAGAGGGAGCAGTAAGATTGTTTTTTGAAAGACTTCGCTTTCGGGGATATAGGAGAATTCCTCTAAGAGAACCGTACGGATGGTATCGAACTTGGAGAACAAAAGCCCTTCATATAGAGCTTTACAAGCCATTTCTTCGGCTCGGTCGTGTGAGTAACCGTCTTTTATTGCATTGGAATAGGCTTCGGCTGCAATATCGGCTCTTGTTTTAATAAATTGGGAATCTCCTGTTTTATCGGGATGGCTTTCCTGAAGATAGGAATGAAGAAGTAATCCGTAATAGGACAACTCCTGCCGGTTATTTTTAGCTTTCATTGTGGTGGAAATTAGTGGAGGTCGGTAGACCGTTTTTAATAATGTAGTATAGGGAATTGCTTATAAAAGCAGAACGGCTCTCGGGGTTTACTATCCCGAGAGCCTCCACTAATTTCTCAAAGTTACAAGCTGCCCAAAGTACCTCCCGATACGGTTGGCCGCCTATGATAGTAAGATTGTAGAAATCAGTGGTAAATATAGGGATTTATATGTTATCTTCTTATTCCCCGGGATTGTTGCTGAGACACTTCCTGTTCCTGCTTATTTTCCTGTTTTTCTTTCTGCTTTTCAGTTGGTGCGGTCTGCCCCTGTTCTAATGGCTCTTTTACTTTCTTGGTAGCTTCATTGGTTTTTCCTTCCGAATTAACGGCAACCTGCACCTTGTGCCGATCATCTGGTTTAACAGTTCCTTGTTCCAATGCTTTTTTGTAATCGGTAGCAAACATGAAGTCGGTTTTACCCGTTTCAGGCTTCCATGTAATGTAGCCATTGTAGTTTTTCCCGTTGCGATCAGTCAGGCCGCTGACATAAACGGTTTTCCCTTCATTCAGGCTCGTCTGCTGATCTTCCGTCAGTTCTTTCTTGCGGAAAGACTTTGGGGCTTCTTGCTGGCTTTCCGATTGGTGTTGGGATTGGCTTTTCCTGGGATTATTCCTAAAATGTATTTCAAGACCTCTTCTATCTGCATTAATCTGAACAGTACCATTGAACAAGGTGTCTTTCTTCGATTTCATATCTTCTAAGTACACGCCTTTTCCTTCTGCCAGAGCTTTCTTCTGTTCCTCACTTAATTTGATGCCTTTAAATTCATTGGGTATTTTTACCCTGTCGGCACGAAGTGCTACCAGTTCATTGGTCAGTTTATCGATGGAGACAAAAACATTCATCTTCATACCTTCTTTAGGCTCAATTTCGATCAGTCTTCCTGCATTACCTGTCTGGCGAAGATTCTCTTTATCTTCTTTTGTAAATGTTGCTCCCATAAACGGATAATTAAGTTCGGGTGCATTACGTATATTGTGAATACGCAGTTTAAGGTTGCCTTCGGTATCTTCTCTGAAAGACAGACGGGCATCGGAGTAGACGGCTTCTCCCAAAGCTTCGGTTTTGATGGTAAGCAATACCGGTGATTTTTGCCAGTTCAGCATCGGTTCTAAGCTACCCGATCTATCGAGTTTTTCTTTGGTAATTCCTAACTCGGCTAACTGATCCCAGTTAATGCGTGATTCATCCAACGCCTGATATTCTTTTGGCACAAAAGCTTCAGGTAAGATTTTATAGGCATCTAATGCTTCTTTATTGGATGGATTATCTGGGTCTTTCAGCATTTCTTTGAGAACAGGTGTAATACTCTCAAATAGCTCTAACGGTATTTTAAAGAAATGAAAGTGTGTAGGATCTTTACTCTGGCTCAGGAAGTTTTTGAAGAAGTTTTCTAGTACATCAGCATTTTTGTCGATTTTTAGGAAGGCTGGTTCATTCTCTTTGGTAGGCTTAACTGTTTTAGGTGTACCATCTTCATCGATACCGCTGACAACATTCAGGTTGTTAGTATCTTTTTCTGTGACCAGCAGAATTTCTTGGTCGTTTACTTTTTCATTCATAAAATTTAAATTAGTGATGCACCAATAGCAATGCTTCACTAATTTAGAATGAAAAGATCGGTATATAATTGATTATAAAAGAACTGTCATCTGATGACATCTGGTGTCATCAGATGTCTGAGATAGTTTTTCGCTATCAATAATATATATATAAATAAAATGTTAAACATTCATTTGTTTTGCTTATTTTCGTAAAAAATAATAGAATGCATTATGGATGAGTCTGAGATAATTAACGACTTCCTTGATAATAATATTAAGATTGAAAAATCAGGTTTGAACCGAGTTTTTACTCCTCATTTTCCTGTTGAAGATGTGAATGCTCTGAAAGGGAGAAGGGATGAACTTGAGAATTTATTTAAACATCTCACTACACCTGGGCAACATGCACTCATTTATGGTGAAAGAGGAATAGGAAAAAGCTCATTAGCCGAAGTTGCATCTGCTAAATTAACAGCTAAAATGGGATTAAAGCGTTTCATTAAGAGATGTTCGAAATCGGATGATTTCGTTTCAATATTTGAAAGGCCATTAGCTGATGTTGGGATTGCCATATCTACAATATCAAAGACTAAATCCACATCGGGTTCTTTAAGTATAAAAATGTTTAGTGGAACCAAAAACAAGACGATAACAGATAAAGGAGACGACCAATTAGCGTCCAATCCATCTTATGTTGCAGATCAAATTGCGGATATAAAAGGATTGTTAGTTATTGATGAATTTGACGCAATACAAACAGAAGAAGACAAGTTTAAAATAGCAGAAGTCATGAAGCTCCTAAGTGATAAGAAAGCTGATTTTAAAATATTAATTGTTGGAATTGCTGATTCTGCAAAAGAATTAACAGCAGGACATCCATCAGTTAGTCGTTGCCTTAGAGAAATTAGAGTTCATAGAATGAAAATACCTGCTCTGACAGCAATTCTTGTAGATGGAGCACGATTATTAAATTTAAGATTCGCTGCTTTTGTTATTCCAAAAATTGTTATTGCAAGCTCAGGATATCCTTATTTTACCCACTTACTAGGATATAAAGCTGCCGAGAAAGTAATCCTTGATGATAGGACAGAAATAACTTTAAATGACTTAGAATATGCAACTTCTCAGGCAATTAATGATTCTGAAATTTACTTGAAAGAAATGTTTGAAGAGTCAGTTGATCGTCCGAATAGAGAAAAATACGAAAATTTTTTGTTATGTGCAGCGGCTTGTAAAGCTGAAGGCTTTACGAATGCAGATATCAGGAAAAAATATTATGATATATTTAGAATGGATATGAAAGCAAGTAGTATTACTCCATATCTACAAAAGCTTTCGGATTCAACAGGCAATCAAATTATAAGAAAATTAAGTAGAACAATATATCGGTTTTCAGATCCTAGAATGCCTAGCTTTGTTAAAATACACAAAGCATATTTACCTGATAAAGAGTATTAATAATACCTGTTTTAAATCTAAAACATTGTAAAAAAATACAAGTGTGAAAAAATAGAATTATTTTTATTTATCACATTCCAATGTATACAATCTCAATAACGTCTGCTTCTTAATATTGGAAAGGCTTGATAAAAGTAACTCATAAAAAAAATATCTATACGGATTTGCTTATCTTTGTTTTTATGTTTTACAGAAGAAAAATAATATTAGCATTAATTCAGCTGTTTGGTGGTGAAATTGAAAAAATTCGATTTCAAAAATTGTTATTTCTATTAAGTCGCTTGGAATCAAATCCGACATATGATTTTATTCCATATAAATACGGTTGTTATTCCTACTCTGCGAATGCAGATATAAAAGCAATGGTTAATAGAGGGGTGCTTGCAGAAACAGAAAAAACTTTTCGAAAAACGGACTCTAAAAACTATTTAAATGAACTAAAAGTCTTTGATTTAGCTTCTTTAAAAGAAATAGAGAAACTTTATGGTGGTATGACAAACTCGAGTTTGGTAAAGCATACTTATACTAATTATCCTTACTATTCAGTAAATAGTTTGATTGTCAAAGATATATTAACGATAGAGCAAATAGATTCGGCTAAGAATCAAATCGTAAAAACAGATAACGATATTATTTTATATACAATTGGATACGAGGGAGTATCGCTCGAAGCATATTTAAATAAACTCATAAAGAATGATGTAAAATTATTGGTCGATGTAAGAAAAAATGCATTAAGTCAAAAATATGGCTTTAGTAAATCTTCGTTGGCGAAATTTTGTGAAAGTGTCGGTATTTCGTATATACATATTCCTGAAGTAGGAATCATTTCCGAAAAAAGACAGGAATTAAATACTCAATCTGACTATGATCAATTATTTTTAGATTATAAACAAACAACAATTCAATCGACTTCTAACTATCAAAAGAACATATTAGATTTATTAGTAAAATATAAACGTATTGCATTGACTTGTTTTGAAGCAAATATTTGTCAATGCCATCGCAAGCCTTTATCTGAAGCAATATCTAATCTGAAAGATTTTAAGTATGAACTAAAACACATCTGATAAATGACCTTAACAAAAGTCTTAATTGCTGTAAAAACATATCCTTCTTTATCAGTCAAATACGATGAACTTGTATGCACAGCTGGTTTTAGAGAGGATGGTTCATGGATTAGACTTTATCCAATCCCTTTCCGTAAAAAAGAATATGATCAGCGTTATAAGAAATATGATTGGATAGAGATAGATATAGTAAAAAATACTAGTGATTTTAGACCCGAAAGCTATAGGCCTCGATCTATAGATTCAAAAATAGATATAGTAGATCATATTGACACTAAAGATAATTGGTCAAAGAGGAGAAAACATGCTTTAGGCAAAGTATATACAGATCTATCTCTTTTAATAGACGAGGCAAAAGATAAGGAAATATGTACATCTTTAGCTGTTTTTAAACCTACAAAAATTATTGATTTCATATGGGAGGATGACGACCGAGAATGGGATCGAAAAAAGATTGAAATACTAAAAAGTAATAGATCTCAACTCAATTTATTTGAGCATCCAGAAGATCCTTTTGATGTTGTTGCAAAGCTTCCATATAAATTCAGATTTATATTTGAAGATTGCAATGGAAAAATAAGTAAGCCGATGATTGAAGATTGGGAGTTAGGCCAACTTTATTGGAACTGCTTGGCTAAATATAATGGAGATGAAGTAAAAGCTTTGACAGATGTAAAAAAGAAATACTTAGATGATTTTGCTATGACTAAAGATCTACATTTTTTCTTGGGCACTTCTCAACTACACCATTACACATCGCATAATCCTTTCATGATAATTGGTACTTTTCATCCTAAAAAAGTAGAGCCTGAAAATAATCCACAGTTTAAAATCCCTTTCTCTTTCGATTGATTTATTTTCCGATTTGATATTTACCTGAAAATAGGTGTTTTATATTTATTTCTCCTTATGAAAAGGATATTATTACATTTAAGAAGATCATATTGGTTTTCTTCTTTAAGCCAAAAGAGCCTAGTATTTAACATCATTATTATTTAATAAATTAGATGAAACTAGTTCTGTCATGCTAGACAAAATCTCCCATAAGATTAATATTACTTCTTCACCAACTTACTCAACTTCGGATCTTTCATAATTCGCTCCATTTCAATCTCAACAATTTGAGTAACATTTTTCTTAATGGTGTAGTAATTATTCTCAATAACATCTTTCATTGGTTTATTATAAACCTCTTGAAAATCCATAACAACAGGTATCTGTTTGAACTGTTTCGTTTCAGCAGATACCTTTTCTGTATCAACTACAATTTGAGCATGAAACATCTTCTGTTCAATACGTTCATCAAAATTATCAGAAACAGAACCAACAAATATTCCCTGAGTAAGTGTTGATATCTTGGATGCAGGAATTAATGAATCTAGTTGGGTATTGATCGTAGTTGATTTATCCTGCTTATTTATGGTCATGGATTGTCGTTTCTGTAATACCTTTCCAAATCGATCTGATAGGTTTTTAGCAGTGTCACCAACTACCTGTCCTGAAAAGATGTTTCCGACTGTATTCATCACAACATCAGCTTCTTCTCTTCCATAATCTCTCGTTAATTGCGATATATCCTGAAAACCAAGACAAACAGCCACCTTGTTACTTCGGGCTGTTGCGATCAGATTATCTAAACCCCGAAAATAGATTGTCGGTAACTCATCAATAATAACAGATGATTTCAACAAGCCTTTCTTATTGATTAACTTTACGATACGGCTATTGTATAATCCTAAAGCTGCTCCATAGATGTTTTGCCTATCGGGGTTATTACCAACACATAATATTTTCGGAGCATCGGGATTATTGATATCTAACGTAAAATCATTACCTGACATAACCCAATAAAGTTGTGGCGAAATCATTCTTGATAGTGGTATCTTAGCACTGGCAATCTGACCTTGTAATTGTTCCTGTGCATTTCCATGCCACGCATCCATAAAAGGAGAAAGATAGTTTTCTAATTGTGGATAGGATGTCAAAATAGGAAATATTTCTTTATACGGTTTATTCAGAAATTCAATCGCATGAGGAAACGTACAATACTTACCTCCATCGTATAATTTGAGATACCAGATAATTGCAGCTAACAGAATAATTGGTGATTCCACAAAAAAGTCGCCTTGCTTCTGTATCCATGTTTTATTTAAGTTCAACATAATCGTATAGGCTGATTCATAAGCATCCGAAATATCCGTCATAAATTCAGGTGCAATCGGATTACAACGATGACTACGCTCAGGATTATCAAAATTGATAACATAAAATTGAGGATCAACATTATATCTATCTGCATACTGCAACATCTGATTATAGGCTATTGTTGATAAATCAGGATATTTGAAATCATAACAGTACAGAGCAAAGCCTTTACTTATCTGTTGATCTATGTAATTATTGACTACTGCAAAAGACTTACCGCTACCGGGAGTTCCTAATACAATCGTTGCCCGAAAAGGATTAACCACATTAATCCATCCCTTATGTTGTTTCTTCTGATACTGAAACAATGTAGGCAGATTGACCGAGTATTCATTTTCCTTGAGCTGCGTTTCCTGCATAAAACTTTCGTTCTCCATATTAAAAACATCTTCCATCAGATTCGTTTTCAGTAAACGACTCATCCATAATCCACCCATCAACAACAGAATGTAGCCAATTGTCATTGTGAATATATATAAGGCTGTATTCGCCACTAACGGCAGAGGGAGAGCTAATATCCACCAATTGAGAAAAAAGAATATAAAACCGAAAAATAAGAAAACATAGATTTTATTCCAAGTTATTTTTTCCTCTTTTACTCCTTTCGTTCATAAACAAGATAGAGCCAGAAATACGACTGCAAAAAGTTTTGTCCAAAGAATATGTGAAAACAATCCGGCTGTATTCTGAAAGTTGAGCAGAATTTTATCTACAACGCCGATATTAATGCTCATCTCCCAAATGGACTGATAACAAAACCAATATATATGGATAACCACAAATAAAATACTAATGGCTCGCATGAATTCCATTACTTTAGCGAGTCCTCTCAAGTCGTCTTCGTTCTGCATAATTTCTATTTTTGAATTTTGATTTCAAAAATATGATCATTAACAATTGAGGTATTAGACATTTCACTGCCAATATCGGACAATCACTTTTGATATACTGAATATTTATCAAATATTTTATTCTAGCCGAACAAAGAAGTTGTATTTTTGTATTCTCAATTATGAACTATTCTAATACATGATGGAAGAAATATTCAATAAATATCTTCACCTCGAGAAGATCGCCATTTTTAGAAAATGCTTTCTTGATAATAACATGAGAAATGAATCCTTCCAAAATAGATATTTTGTTTGCGAAGAAAATTTCAGCCAATATATAGGGCATATCCAAACCAGCTCATGATAAATACCAATCACAAGAATTTATATTCAATAAATAAACTTAACCAGAAAAATAAAATCCAAATAGTATCTTTATTATGAAAAATATAACACTACTACTATCCGTACTATTCATGTTCTCCTTCGTTGCTTGTGATGATAAAAATGATGATGGAGATTTCTACATTAAGTTTGATAAAAAGGAAGTTAAATTAAACGCAATAGAAGGTACATCTGAAGTAATCGAAATTTCTTCCAGTTCTACCTGGGGTCTGGATGTAGAATTACCAGACTGGCTGTCTATAAGTAATTTTGTGGGAGATGAATCGCCGATGAGTATTACTATTACCGCAAACAGAAACGATAATATGGAAAAGAGAGAAGCTACTCTGATCTTTCATAATAGCGATGATATTAAGCAGTCAATAAAGATCATTCAATTAGGTTTATCTGATTCAGATCCCTTTATAGAACTAAGCGAAAAAAGTCTGGATTTACCTATTGATGGAACTGCCAAATCTATTGATCTTACCACGAATGTGTCTTGGGAAATAACTTCTGTTCCAATATGGATGGTGATATCCTCTAAATCAGGAGATAAATCGACCCGAATTACTATCGGTGCAGAAGAAAATGATCAAATAAAAGGAAGAGAAGCTATACTCTCTTTTAGCTCTAAAGATGGAAAAGTAAAAGGTCAGTTAATCATTTATCAACCCGGACGGGATAATATTATACAGAGTCCCTTTCTCCCGATTTTTCACTATTCCGTATTTTCTAACACCAACAATGGGCATTATAATATAACTACAGAAAATCTTTTCGTTAATGCAACTCTTCGAGATAAAATATATCTCGGAAACCTAATGGAGAATAAAACTGAAGTTTATCCGAGCTTTCCTATACTTACCGGATATACATTCAATCCTATTACGGCATCGACTGCTTCAATTGGGAATTTTACGATGAAAACCTTTATTCCTTCGTTACAAGAACAAGAAACTTTTGCTAGAGAAGTAACAAACAATCCTCCCCGTGAAAATGCAAGTCTGACACATGACTACTTCAATCCGACAAGTTATCCCACTCATCGCGTTCTTTACTCCATCGGATGGGCAAATATGGGAATTGCTTTGGATAAGATTGTTTCGGGTGTGTCATATAAAGAACAAGAGATGACAAGGAAAAATGGAATGATTTTTTCATTTAAGCATACTCTATTTCATGTAGATATGGACCTTCCTGAAAAATTAATTAAAGAAGACCTAAAAGAAATAGATAAATCTAAAGAAATATCATATGTCAGCTCTATGGTATATGGCAAGGTGGGATTACTGATAGTCGAGTCGGATGCCAAATATGACCGGATGAGAGATGCAGTACGAAGTATATTGATAGGTGAAGAGAATAGCATACATCAAGCAGAATACGATGCCTTGATAGAGGCTGCTGACATCAGCTATGTTTATTTCAATAATAAGAATGAGGTGCAGTTAAACAAAAATAAAAAAGATGCGATCAGAGCTTATAAGACTGCTCTTTCCAACAAAAAAGACAAGGAAAATATTTATCCGATTGGTTTCACATTACAAAATTTCGAAAACCACACGGCTGATAAAATAATATATTCATTTGATGCCTTGAAATAAATAAATTTCACAATAAAAAAAATCCCTGACTAAAAATCAGGGATTTTCTATAATGATCGTTTACGTCTCTTTTCTTCCATCTTCATTCTGCGAGTAAAAGCCTCTTCTGCATAGTCTGTTCCATGCTGTTCCAATAACGAAAGATCTATTGTCGAATCTTCCTTATTATTATTGTATTCGGCGTTTTCGGTAAAGCTGTCGATTGGTTTATCAGCATCAGATCCTTTGGTTTCATTGCCTGTCGGATTTATGATTAGTTGATGTTTATTTGTAGTATCACTCTTAAATAGCTCATTGAAGATATTAGCGGAGAACTCCTTTCCCATTTTAGAGCCATTGAAAACACATCTACTCTGATGGTCTATAAATGTTGCCCCATAGATACGTCCCTCCGTATTTTCCCGAAATACTACATTGATATTATTTTTAGCCAAGTCATTCAGAAAAGCCTGCTTATCGGTATAGTTACTTATTGCCGAACCGACAATCAATTTCGGGGATTCAAATACCTTGTGTTCTTTCATATACTTAGCTGAATACTCCTGTCGGCTTTGTAATACATCATATCCTACACTTTTGCCGATAACAGAAGCTTTTATCGGATTACCTACCTTTTCTCCTTTCTCATCTATAGCTGAATATACCAGACCTGAATAGTTCTTTCCTTTTACTTCGCCCTTAACTTCCTCTACTGTTACTCCATAAAGGGATAATAAAGCACGGAACTCATTTACGGATTGGAAACGATAATTTTTAATGAGAGCTTTTGAAATATTAGCTATCTGATTCTTTATATCTCCCGATTGGTAATTTACCCGTTTGAGCTGTGGTAGTTCTTCTGGTTGCTCCTTTTTATCCGCAGGATGTAGATTATACATTTTCTCTAATTCTCTGGTTATCTTTTTTGATTGGTAGAAATTATTAGAATCTCCAATCTTTCTTCCGTTCCCATCTATATTTACTGTCACNNNCGATATGAATATGTTTTCGCTCTAAATCCTCGTGCTTATAAACAATATACGGTTGGTCTCCTAAACCCATCTTTTGCATATAGGTTTGTGCAATATCACTATACATTTCATCTGAAACGATATCATCGGGATGAGGATTAATCGATATATGCAGGATTGGTTTTTCTGTGTTCTTATTTGCATTCAGGTAAGGAACAAACGATTGATTTGCCAGATACATATTCAGTGAACCATCCCGATTCAGTATGATCCGATTACTAAAAAGAACCTTTGCCTGTTGCTCTTTTACCTTCTCCTGATTATACCAACAATGCACCTTGAAGAGAACTACCCTTACTTATTTTTGCAACCATAGATACCCGTATTTACGTTCAAACTCATCTGTTAGTTCCATCATCTGTTTTTGTAAAGTCACCAACTCAAGTGTTGCTTTTTCCAGTTTATAGAGAAAAGCCAATGCTTTCTTCTCTGTAAAATTTGATTTCAAAGCTTTTACTATCTGGTTATAATTTGTTCCGATAGCACGGTATTGTCCGAAAAAAGTTGTCATCCGCATATAATAGTCCTGTACACCTTTATCTATTTTGACCACTTTTATAGGTCTGTTGAAAATGCAATAAGTTATAAAATGTGCTTTGACTGCTTCTCCCGACTGTTCGAATAATGACAAGAACTTATTATTCTCATCTATATTCATTCGGATGGAATAGCGAAAAACAGCAGGCTTCTCTTTGGGATTCCTACC
>NZ_DLIY01000011.1:0-87006 GCF_002483985.1 Dysgonomonas sp. UBA7630 | reverse complement strand
CAAAATCCATCCTCCGATGGATTGCCCGAGAAGCTAATTTCGGAAACGAGAATTAGCCAATTCAAAATCCGGAAGATTATCATCACACTACAAAGGTAGAGTCCGTTAATCAAAAGGTTATCATAGGTTTATCGGACAAATGGTGACACCAGATGTCATTAGATGACAGTTCTTTTTTAACCGCTATTGGTTACCTATTTTCAATGTTCTTTTGTGTGGATCAATTAACGAATTGGTGAGTTCTGCCATCCATTAACTCTTCAATGAAAGATGTATATAATCTGCTCAGGAATGACTGATATGGTAAGTGTATGAAGTTTCTGATTAGGGCAATAATGACAGAGGTTCTGGCTTCATGAATGAATGACTTCACTAAGTCATGACGTCGGACTATAACTCATTTAATACAGAGTTCATGAAGCAGGTATTTACATCATTCTGTAAGGAATAACATCGCTATATAACAAGTGAATAGCTGAACGAACTTTCTGATTCTTGATTGATCAAATGAATTATTGAATTACTTATTTAAAACAGTATCACATGAAAGGGAAAACATTATTTATCGCTATCTCCACCCAAAAGGGAGGAGCAGGTAAAACAGCTTTGACCGTACTACTATCCAGTTATCTGCATTATTCACAGGACTACAATGTGGCTATCGTGGATTGTGACTATCCGCAATACAGTATCAATGGGATGCGATTGCGGGATAAACAGTCTGTAACAGAAGATCCGTATTACAAATCACTTTTTTATAAGCAATGTAAGAGCCTGAACAAAAAGGCTTATCCCATCGAAGTGAGCAGGACTACTGAAGCTATCGAAACCGCAGAACGGATTATTCATGAATCAGAAGTTCCCTTGGATTTTATATTCTTCGATTTACCCGGAACAATGAATGCCAAGGGTGTATTAAGCACCCTTGCCCAAATGGATCATATAATAACGCCCATTACTGCTGACCGCATGGTTATGGAAAGTTCATTGGAATATGCCGGACTGATCAATGAGCAGATTATAACCACAGGCAAAGGAAATATCAAAAGTTTGCATTTACTCTGGAATATGGTTGATGGAAGAGAAAGTAACCATCTGTACGGAGTCTACGAATTAGTAATAGCTGAATTGGGCTTACAGGTCATGAAATCATTTGTTCCTGATACCAAACGCTTTCGCCATGAAATAACAACGGAACATAAACCGATCTTCCGCTCTACATTACTTCCTGCCGATAAGAGGTTGATAAAAGGCAGCCAGTTGGATCAGGTTACAGATGAATTTCTATCTATCGTGAAGGGAGGAGCTAATGGCTAAAAAAGAAAACGAATACGAAATTGATGAAGACTTTCTGCTGGCATCCATCGGAGAACGTAAAGAAGGTAAAGCTCCACCCAAGAAAGAAGAAGAGGTCGCAGAAAATATAGATGAGGTAGTAAAGCCTAAAGAGAATAGTAGTAAGCGGAATAAGCGAAGCAATAGCAGTACGGGTGATTATGAAGCCACTTTTTTATGCCGTAATGAAATACGGTTGCGTCAGGGTGCATATATCAGCAGATCGGTATATCAAATGATTATGCGGATCGTAAAACAGATAGCCGGAGACGATGTATCAGTGGGTGGCTACATCGACAATGTCCTAAAGCATCATCTTGAAAAATACAAGGATGAGATAAACGCTTTATATAAACAGGACCGAACCGATTTAATAGAGTAAACAATGATAGAGTTAATTATTATCCTATGCCTTGTGGGGATTATTCTGATTAAACTGTCGGATTACAAAATAACCATAAAGAAGAATCCTTCTAACTCTAAATCAGAAGATGAAAAATCTCATAAAAGAGGAAAAAGAGTTGGACGGGTTGGGAAAAGCATGCCCGATATCAGACAAATGATGACATTGAATGACAGTTCTTTAGAATCGGATAATCCACAGGAAAAAGAGCATATATTTGATTCGTCAAAAGATGAAAGCGAGTCTGATCCGAAGGATTTAGTGATAGATGCCGATCCGACAGAAACAGTAATTGATCATGAAGAGGAAGACGAAATTGCTGCTTATACAAGAGGAGAAGTCTATACAGCCGGAGGGATGGATTATGAGGTAATGGTGAATACCGTAAAGGTTATAAACAGCAAGACCGTCACCAAAGAAGAGGGACAGACGGCCGGACAGGTTTTGTATGATAATCGGGATACGGAACTGGTAGGTAAGATGGTTTCTGCAAAGAAAGAATTATCTGTCAGGATAATATCACTCATCGGACTCCGTCTTCAACAACATGCCGAAGAGAATCCGCAGTATGTTGAGTCAGGCCTCGCTTCTCATCTAAATGAATCGGATGAGTATAAGAATTTTAAAGCAGACGATTATTTCTAAGGTCAGATAATAACCATTTAATAGAGAGGAGGTTGCTTATGAGATAGAGAGTTGTAGAATATCTTTAATAAAACGGTCTGTGACCGCCACTAATTTCCAACGTTACAAGTTAAACCCGCTATGGGGAACTATCCACTCCCCATAGCTTAAAATCAATTTTATGTACAAAAAAGTTTCATTTTTTGTAGCCATACTAATGGCTGCATCGGCCTCTGCATTCGCTCAGGGAAACGGTATGCAAGGTATAACTGATGCGACAAACATGGTAACATCTTACTTTGATCCGGCTACTAAACTGATCTATGCAATCGGTGCTGTTGTCGGTCTGATCGGAGGTGTAAAGGTGTACTCCAAGTTTAGCTCAGGTGACCCTGATACATCTAAGACTGCCGCTTCCTGGTTCGGAGCCTGTATCTTCCTGATTGTTGCCGCCACCATTCTTCGCTCATTCTTCTTATAAGAGTCTCAGACTCTCTTATTTTACTTTTAATAACGAGAAGAATGGCAGAATATTCAATCAACAAAGGAATCGGAAAGCCCGCAGAATTTCGAGGACTCAAAAGTCAGTACCTCTTCATTTTTGCAGGTGGACTATTGTCTGTATTTATCGTCTTTGTGATAATGTACATGATCGGGATCAGTCAGGTTGTCTGCATCGGGTTCGGAGTGGTTACTGCGGGAATATTGGTCTGGGCAACATTCCACCTGAACGATAAATACGGAGAACATGGGCTCATGAAGTTACAAGCCATCCGTAACCATCCCCGCTATATCATCAATCGTAAACGGATCATACAACTTATTAGTCGTATCAAAAGAAAGGAGGATATGGTATGAGGAATACATTAAGTGCAGCAACCTTGGAAAGCAAGTTTCCCATACTGGCAGTTGAACAGGACTGTATCCTGAGTAAAGATGCGGACATAACAGTAGCCTATCGGGTAGAACTACCTGAACTCTTTACGGTCACTTCTCCCGAGTATGAAGCAATCCATGCAGCCTGGACAAAAGCAATGAAGGTATTGCCTAACTATTCGATTGTCTGCAAGCAGGACTGGTTTATCGAAGAGGATTATACCCCCGAATTGCAGAAAGAAGACATCAGTTTTCTGTCCCGCAGTTTCGAGCGTCATTTCAATGAGCGTCCTTTCTTAAATCACACCTGTTATCTGTTTCTGACCAAGACAACCAAAGAGAGAGCCAGGCAACAAAGCAGCTTTACAGCTCTCACTCGAGGCTTTATCGTTCCCAAAGAAATGCAAGATCGGGAAATGGCTCAGAAGTTTCTGGAATCAGTAAGCCAGTTTGAACGGATCATCAACGATAGCGGGTTTATCAAGTTGGCACGATTAACGACTGATGAGATTGTAGGAACAGTAGATCAGGCAGGCATTATCGAAAAGTATTTCTCCTTGTCCCAGAATGACACCACCTGTTTACAGGATATGTCACTGGGTGCAGGTGAAATGAAGATCGGAGATAAGTATTTATGTCTTCATACGCTCTCAGATGTAGATGATCTGCCGGGTAAGGTAGAAACCGATACCCGCTACGAACGTTTATCTACGGATCGAAGCGATTGCCGTTTGTCTTTTGCTGCACCCATCGGAGTACTCTTGACCTGTAACCACATTGTCAATCAGTATATCTTTATTGATGACCATGCAGAGAATCTGAAACGTTTTGAAAGACAAGCCAGAAATATGCACTCTTTATCCCGTTACAGCAGAAGTAATCAGATAAACAAGCAATGGATCGAAGATTACCTGAATGATGCTCATAGTTTCGGATTAACCTCTGTTCGTTGCCATGTTAATGTAATGGCCTGGAGTGAAGATAAGGAAGAGCTTTCACGAATCAAAAACGATGTAGGTAGCCAGTTAGCACTCATGGAATGTAAGCCCCGGCACAATACAGTCGATACACCAACTCTGTTTTGGGCAGGTATTCCGGGTAATCAGGGTGATTTTCCATCGGAAGAAGCTTTCTATACTTTTATTGAACAGGCATTATGCTTCTTTGTCGAAGAAACAAACTACAAGAGTTCGCCTTCTCCTTTCGGCATCAAGATGGTAGACCGTGTAACGGGTAAACCTCTTCATGTGGATATATCCGACTTACCCATGAAAAAAGGAATCATCACCAATCGAAACAAATTTGTGCTGGGTCCTTCAGGTAGCGGAAAGTCTTTCTTTATGAATCACCTCGTTCGACAGTACTGGGAACAGGGCACGCATGTAGTCCTAGTAGATACCGGAAATTCCTATCAGGGCTTGTGTGAAATGATCCGCAGTAAAACCAAAGGGGAAGACGGGATTTACTTTACATATACCGAAGAAAAGCCGATCTCTTTCAATCCATTCTATACTGACGATAACCAATTCGATGTAGAGAAAAAGGATAGTTTGAAAACCTTGTTGCTGACGCTTTGGAAAAGCGAAGACGATAAAATCTCGAAGACGGAATCCGGAGAATTGGGTAGTGCCGTTGACGAATACATTAAAAAGATTCAGACTGACCAGAGCATTGTTCCGAGTTTCAACACCTTCTATGAGTTTATGCGGGATGAGTACAAAACAGCATTGGCGAAAAGAGATATTGAAGTCAGTAAATCCGATTTCAATATCGATAATATGCTGACAACGCTCCGTCAGTATTATCGGGGTGGCCGCTTTGACTTTCTGCTGAACTCGGATAAGGAACTGGACTTGCTTTCCAAACGCTTCATTGTCTTCGAAATTGATGCTATAAAGGAGAATCGAGACCTTTTCCCTGTGGTAACGATCATCATTATGGAAGCATTCATCAATAAGATGCGTCGGTTGAAAGGCATCCGAAAACAACTGATTGTGGAAGAAGCATGGAAAGCTTTATCTTCTCCTAATATGGCTGAGTATCTGAAGTATCTCTATAAAACCGTTCGTAAGTTCTTCGGAGAAGCCATTGTTGTTACACAGGAAGTGGACGATATTATCTCATCACCTATTGTGAAGGAAGCTATCATTAATAATTCCGATTGCAAGATACTACTCGACCAGCGAAAGTATATGAACAAATTCGATTCGATACAGGCTTTATTAGGTTTAACCGAAAAAGAAAAAGCCCAGATACTTTCCATCAACATGTCCAACAATCCAAGCCGTATCTATAAAGAAGTCTGGATCGGATTAGGCGGTATGCAATCGGCTGTATATGCTACAGAAGTAAGTCCTTCCGAGTATTACACCTATACTACTGAAGAGACAGAAAAGCTACAGGTACAGAAACTCTCGGAAAAGTTAGGTGGGGATATTGAACAGGCTATCAAGCTAATCACTTCGGATAAGCCTCTTTCGTAAACAGGCTTATCGACAATTTTAAATTAATCTCAAACGTAAAAAATAAATTATATGAAAAAGTTCTTTTTTCTGACAGCCATTGCTGTCTCTCTATTTAGTTTTAACAGTTGCAGTAACGATGATGATCCGGTAAATTCGGGTAGTAAAGATGCTGTCTTAAAGATTCAGGCAGGCATCACAGCAATAGATGTTATCAGTACACGAGCATCAGTTGTATCCGCATTTCCTGAAGGAACAAATATTGGTTTGTTTGTCACATCGGGTAGTCTTGGGGATAACAATAATTCGTATAAAGAAAATGACAATGCATTATCTGTTTTTAGGAACGGAATATGGAATCAAACACCCGAAATCAGACTTACAGGGGATAACGCTACAGTCTATGCCTATTATCCATACAGTAGCAACAATACCGATGGTAGGTCGATCTTTGTGGATCACGCTACGCAACACGATTATATGTATGGAACGCATACCCCAGGACAATCTGCCATCAACAAAGACAATCCGGACGTAGCACTAACGATGAAACATGCAATGGCTTTGGTACAGTTTAATATCAGCAAGTTTAGTTATCCCTGGCAAGGCAAACTTACCCGTATTGAGATAGCCAATGCCGATAAGAAGACTATTCTTTTCAATGAAGGACTAATGGATATTTCAACAGGAATTATCAAAAATATAGAAGGGAAGAACAGACCGGCATCTATTCAGGCGTATTCGGATATCTATCCGCTGTTGACTATTCCGGAAAAGCCAGCTCAATCAGAAGCGGATTTCTTAAAAGTCTTTGTCCTTCCCATCAAATCTACAGGAAGCGAAGGTGATATTGTTTTTAACTTTACGATAGATGGGCGGATCTATACATGGAAAGTTCCTGCTAACACCACTTGGAAGGGCGGCACAAAAAATACCTATGCTGTAACGATTATTGGTTCGAGCCTTAAAGTCGGCAATGTAAACATCTCGGATTGGACAGGTGGGATTTCTGCAAACCTAATCATTACTGACTAATCTCACACAGGGAGTAAGAACACTGACACTTCTGTTCTTACTCTGTTACTTCTCTCTTTTTATTCAATTTACATCATTAAAAATAATTGAAATATGAAAATGAAAATCTTCATGTTGTGCGTGAGCCTTGTGCTTTTCACTTCAAATATATCAGCTCAGTGGACAGTTTGGGACCCGAGTAACTTTACTCAGAGTATTGTCAATACAAGTAAACAGATTGTGCAGACATCAACGACTGCCCAAAATATGGTCAACAATTTTAAAGAAGTTCAAAAGGTGTATAATCAGGGCAAACAGTATTATGATGCACTCAAAGCCGTAAATGGCTTGGTCAAAGATGCAAAGAAGGTGCAAAGAACCATTCTTATGGTCGGTGAAATATCCGATATCTATGTACACAGTTTTCAAAAGATGCTGTCCGATCCCAATTATTCCATTGAAGAACTTAATGCCATAGCCAACGGATATACCCGTCTGTTGGAACAAAGCAATGACGTTTTGAGTGAACTAAAAGGTGTTGTGAATATCAGTACACTTTCTCTTTCGGATAAAGATCGTATAGATGTGGTTAATTCCTGCTATGATGCAATGCTCGATTACCGTAATCTGGTTCGATATTATACAAATAAGAATATTGGGGTTTCTTACTTACGTGCTAAAAAGAAAGGGGAAACAGCCCGTGTGAATGCTTTGTATGGTAATCCTTCGGATCGTTATTGGTAAAATCCTAAATAAGAAGAAATATGGATTTCGATCAATTTCATCAAACCCTGCGGACGCTTTACGATCAGATGATGCCCCTCTGTGGCAATATGATCGGTATAGCCAAAGGAATAGCAGGACTGGGAGCCTTGTTTTATGTAGCATACCGTGTTTGGCAATCCCTGTCGAGAGCTGAGCCTATCGATGTCTATCCTCTGCTTCGTCCTTTTGCCATTGGTCTCTGTATTATGTTCTTTCCGTCTGTAGTACTTGGAACAATTAACAGTATTATGAGTCCTGTGGTACAGGGGACAAACGGAATGCTACAATCCGAAACGCTGGATATGCAGAAATATGCAGAGATGAAAGACAAGCTGGAATACGAAGCCATGAAGCGTAATCCTGAGACAGCCTACTTAGTAGACAACGAACTTTTTGAAGAGAAGCTGGATCAACTGGGTATTACTGATGTCGGGGAAATAGCAGGAATGTACATTGAGCGTGGATTGTATAATGCGAAGAAATGGATACGGGAAGCTTTTCGGGAGATACTGGAAATTGTCTTTAAGGCTGCCGCATTGATCATAGATGTGATACGTACCTTCTTTCTGATTGTTCTTTCGATTCTCGGACCACTGGCTTTTGCTATATCTGTCTGGGATGGTTTTCAATCGACACTCACGCAGTGGATCACACGCTATATATCCGTTTACCTGTGGCTGCCCGTTTCCGATCTGTTCAGTACAATACTGGCTAGGCTTCAGTCCTTAATGCTCCAATCGGATATTGAACGGATGCAGACCGATCCGAACTTCTCACTGGATAGCTCAGATGCGATCTACATAGTCTTTCTCATTATCGGAATTGTCGGCTATTTCACTATACCGACTGTTGCCGGATGGATTATATCCGCAGGAGGTATGGGCAATTTCGGAAAGAATGTAAACAATACAGCAACCAAAGCCGGAGCAATGGCCGGTGGTGTCGGAGGTGCTGCTGCCGGAAATATTGTAGGACGATTAAAAGGGCGGTAAATGTCTAATCTCAATTATCAAATCAAAAAACAATGGAATTCAAATCATTAAAAAATATCGAATCGAGCTTTAAGCAACTCCGCATCTTCGGCATTGTGTTTCTCTCTTTGTGTGCTGCCGTTGCAGGTTACTCTGTTTGGAGTGCCTACAATTTTGCAGAAGCACAACGCCAGAAGATCTATGTGCTGGATAACGGAAAGTCTCTGATGCTCGCTCTTTCGCAGGACTTATCACAGAACCGTCCTGTAGAAGCCCGGGAACATGTCAGACGGTTTCATGAACTGTTCTTTACGCTCTCCCCCGATAAATCAGCCATTGAAAGTAATATCCAACGGGCATTGCTCTTGTCGGATAAGTCCGCTTTCAATTATTACAAAGACCTATCGGAGAGAGGATATTACAATCGGATCATCTCGGGGAATATCAACCAGACCTTACAGGTCGATAGTATTTCCTGTGATCTTGAGGTCTATCCTTATCAGGTTATCACCTATGCCCGACAGATGATTATCAGAGAGAGTAATATCACCGAACGAAGCCTTGTGACAACCTGTAAACTCTTAAACTCTGTTCGCTCCGACAATAATCCGCATGGATTCAGCATCGAAGCTTTCGAAATACGGGAAAATAAGGATTTAAGGGTATTGGACCGATAAGATTCAGAGCTATGAAAGAGCGAATTAAAGAACTTGGTTATTGGCTGGAAGATAAGCTCAAAGACCTCTGTGGGGAGATTACTCCTGATAAGAGATTGACCGTAATTGTCATTATGCTTTTATTCTTTACAATCCTGAACCTGTATTTCACATTTACGGCAATCAGTAATTGGGGAAGAGAACAGGAACGCAGAGATCAGCTAAAGATAGAGCATATCAAACAACTCGAACTGGAAAAGACCAAACCGAAAGATGCGGTATTCGATTCGGATAGTACTAACAATAAAACAGATTAATCATATGGCAGATAAACCAAAACTAAGTGAAGAGCAGAAACAAAAGCTGAAGAAATATGCAATTTTCGCATTGATGGTGATTGTTTGTGCAGGATGTATTTGGCTGATTATCTCTCCATCGGAGAAAGAAAAAGCCAAAGAGCAGATAGGTATGGGTTTCAATGCCGATATACCCGATCCCAAAGGAGACGGTATTATTGGAGACAAGAAAGATGCCTACGAACAGGAACAAATGAAAGAACGGCAGAAAGAGCGGATGCAATCCTTACAGGGTTATGCTGATATGCTGGAAAGTTCCAAAACTGAACGGGTGACTATTAATCTGGATGATGAGCCTCAGCAGGCTATTAAGAAAGAGAAAGCTCCGATTAATAATTCGGTATCGGCCTACAGAGACATCAACCGGACATTGGGTAATTTCTATGAAAAGCCCAAAGACGATCCTGAAAAGGAAGAGATGAAAAAGAAACTGGAGGAACTGGAAGCCAAAATGCAGGATAAGGACAATAAACAGTCGGCAGTCGATGAACAACTGCTCCTGATGGAAAAATCCTATGAAATGGCTGCCAAGTATATGCCACATAATCAGTCAGAGCCTTCAATGACAAATTCCAATTCATTGAAAAGCAAGATTGATAATTATGGAAAAGATGGATCTTCTAAAAATGGAAAGACTACAATCAGCCCAGTTCGTCAGATACAAAAGAATACGGTTTCGTCACTGGCTCAAAATCTTACGAATGAAGAGTTGTATCAAATGTATGACCAACCCCGAAACACTGGTTTCAATACAATGGATGGTGAGGTTGGAGTAAGTAGCAAAAATACCATCTCTGCGGTTATCCATGATGACCAGACGATAATTGATGGACAAACAACCCGTTTGCGATTGACCGAACCATTGGTGGCAGGAACTACTCTTATCCCTGAAAATACTATTCTGACAGGTATTGCTAAAATTCAGGGTGAGCGGTTGGATATACTGATATCCTCTATCGAGTATAATGGA
The DNA here is from genome assembly GCF_002483985.1 of Dysgonomonas sp. UBA7630. Taxonomy (NCBI): domain Bacteria; kingdom Pseudomonadati; phylum Bacteroidota; class Bacteroidia; order Bacteroidales; family Dysgonomonadaceae; genus Dysgonomonas; species Dysgonomonas sp. UBA7630. Next base: position 76,574 of record NZ_DLIY01000011.1, on the reverse strand, counting down.
ACAATTATTCCTGTAGAAATGGTCACTTACGATACTGACGGACAGAAAGGTATCCATATACCGGGATCACTGGAGATGAATGCAGCCAAAGAGATTGTTGCCAATATGGGAAACAGTGTAGGAACAAGCTTTACGATGACTCAGAGTACTGGAGCACAACTGGCATCCGATCTCAGTAAGGGAGCCATACAGGGTGTATCGGCATATATGCAGAAAAAAATACGGCAGGTAAAGGTTACCCTTAAATCGGGCTATCGGATCATGCTGATGCCCAAACAGTAAAGAGTTTACAACTGAATAAAAACAAGTATTTATTAATCAGAGAAATAAAACAATGAAGAAATATATTATTGCATTAGCATTGGTGCTGACAACAATTGTTGCTCATGCACAGAATGAAACAACACCAAAAGATATGCAGGAAGATCTGCAACAGGTATTGAAACCCACTTATGGGGATTATTACGAAGGACTGAGTAAGAAGATCTCCTTTGACAGGATGATTCCTCCACACGGACTGGAAGTGACTTTTGAGAAGACCGTGCATGTTATCTTCCCTGCTGCGATTCGGTATGTGGATTTAGGATCGAGTAATATCATTGCAGGAAAAGCGGGAAGTTCGGAGAATGTGTTACGCATTAAAGCGGCTATTCGTGGTTTTGAAACCGAAACAAATATGGCTGTAATAACCGAAGAAGGAAGTTATTACACTTTCAATATTAAATATGCCGATGAGCCTGAAAAGCTAAACATTGAAATGAAAGACTTTATGCATGATGGTATAGCAACCAACAGACCGAATAACTCAATGGAGATTTACCTGAAGGAACTCGGTAGTGAATCTCCCCGCATCGTTTACCTGATTAATCGCTCCATCTATCAGAATGACAAACGAATTGTAAAACATATCGGCTCGAAGCGATTCGGTATCCAATATCTACTCAAAGGTATTTACAGTCACAATGGCCTTCTGTACCTGCATACACAGATCAAAAACTCTACGAATGTTCCATTTGATATTGATTTTATCCGGTTCAAGATTGTAGATAAGAAGATGGTAAAACAGACGGCTGTTCAGGAAACGGTGATCTATCCGCTTCGGGCTTATAATTTCATTTCTCAGGTTGGAGCTAATCAGACAGAACGGACTGTCTTTACCATTGATAAGATAACGATTCCTAATGATAAGCATTTGGTTATTGAACTCTTTGAAAAGAACGGAGGACGCAATCAAACCTTTGTCATAGAGAACGATGACCTGATACGGGCAGAGGAGATTAATGAGTTAAAGATTAAATAAGGTCAGGGTCATAGACTCTTTTATTACATACAAATACAATAACAAAATGTATAAATATAAAATAGCTTTAGTATTCATATTGAGCCTTGTTCTGATAGGACAGGCTCATGCTCAACGTTACTTACCCGGACAAAAAGGGATTCAGGTAACAGGTGGTTTTGTGGATGGATTTAATCCGGAAAAGAAAGACGGACAAGCTTTCTTTGGAGGTATTGCTTTATCGACTTATACCAAGAATGGCAATCGATGGACTTTTGGTGGAGAATACTTGCAAAAGTCTTATGAGTATAAGGATAAACTGATACCCTTATCTCAGATAACAGTAGAAGGTGGTTATTATCTGAAATTCTTATCTGATCCAGGTAAAACAGTATTCTTCTCCGTAGGACTTTCTGCAGTTACAGGTTATGAAACAATTAATTGGGGGAAGGAACTGTTGTTCGATGGAGCAAGTATCACAACAGAGGATAATTTCTTATACGGTGGTGCAGTTAGCTTTGAGATAGAAACTTACCTGACTGATCGGCTTGTGTTACTGCTCAATGCAAGAGAGCGGGTATTACTCGGATCGGACATCAATAAATTTCATACACAAATAGGTATGGGGGTTAAGATAATTATCAATTAGATAAATCGTTCAAAGCCATCAGCGTATTTGGTAGGGATAAATTCGATAATATCGTAGGTCGCAACCTTATTGATATAGAATGGATCGGCTTTCATAATTTCCAAAGCAAGCTCTTTTGTTGCTGCTCTGCACAGGATAACACCTCCGGTACGGGGTTCTTGTCGTCCTGAAGCAATAAAATATCCTTCTTTATAATTTATATCCAGATAAGTGCAGTGCATACCCAGATATTTTTCAATCTCACTAAGTGGTTTCTGATAGGTTAGAACGAAAATAAACATAACATTCAAATTTGAAACAAAAGTAAAAAATAGAAATCGATATGAGAAGAATAGCATCATATATAATTTACACGATACTGATTGCATGTATCGCATGTGCCTGTAGCGACGATATTGATATTCGCCAAAGTTATGAATTCAAGGTTACTCACCTGCCTGTGCCGAAAAAGCTAAAGGTTGGAGAGACGGCTGAGATTCGCTGTCAGCTAGAACGATCAGGTAGATATGATAATGCGAAGTATTATCTAAGATATTTTCAGTCTGATGGTAAAGGGGAACTGAAAATGGATGACGGAACCGTATTTCTACCGAATGACACTTATAAGCTGACTAAGGAAACATTTCGGTTGTATTATACTTCTAAGTCGGAAGATCAACAAGTGATTGATATTTACTTTGAGGATAATTATCAGAATACTTATCAGCTTTCATTTTCTTTTAATAACGATAATTCGGAAGAAGAATAGTTATGATAACAATGATGATAATTTCGTATATCGTCACTTGGATAAATATTATTTATTCGTTGGTGACGGCTCCGAGTGATATAGAACTTTTGGAGAGGTGATGATGTGAGAAAGTATTATAAAAAGTCGGACAATTTTGCCCGACTTTTTGTATATTTAGAACATGAATTTTAATGTTTAAAAAATGATGGAATTTAATAATCTGAATGAGGTACTATCTTATTTTTCTGAAAAGACCAAAGAGGAGGTTAAACTTCATATTCATTCAATTATGATATCTGGCTGTATCTTCAAATTCGAATTAGATTTGGATATGCTATTATCAAATTTCTTGTGGAAATGGCCAAATGCCAAAGCTATCATATTCATTGATATTCTTTTTGAAAAGAAAGTTGATTTAATTACATTTGATAAAAAAGAGATAGAAATAACCTTAAATTTTAATGAATCTTTATTCAAGGATGAAGTAAATATAAATGGGCATATTTTTAAAAGAGATGTGAGTTTTGTAAAATGTACTTTTGAAAAAAAGGCTCTTTTCCAAGAAAATTTATTTAAACAATATTTTCGGCTTTCGGGGACTACTTTCATATCTGATGTAAGTTTCGGATATAGTGAACTAAACAAAACGGCATTTTTTAGCGGCAATGAAGATCGGGTGTTATTTAAAGGGGATGTAACTTTCTGGGGAGCAATAATTAGGGATGCCAGATTCTGGGACTTTATATTTGAGAAAGATGTAAATTTTGTAAATACAATGTTTGAATGTCCTGTGTTTTTTAATCGATCTATTTTTAAAGGGAAAGTTGAATTTGGTTCGGTAGAAACAATGGGAAAAACAATTTTTAATGGAAATATATATTTTGATCAGGCTGTTATTAATGAGATATTATTAACTAACATATTATTTGATACATATATAACGTTTAATAATGCAACAATAAATAAGATAAAAATAGATAATGTTATTTTCAATAGAGGAGCATTGTCTCTGTCCGGAACTACAATAAGATCTGTAACGGATGAACAATCGGCCAGAATACTTAAAATTGAGGCTATCAAAGCATCTAATCAATATGTTGCTTTGGATTTAAAAGCAAAAGAACTAAGGTTATTAAATAGATACCTTCCTTGGAATTATAAAAATCTAAAAGAAAAAATTGTCTTGACTTTTAATTGGTTATCGAATGATTATGGCCAAAATTGGATAAGAGGGGTTCTTTTTACTATCATCTCCTGGATTATATTCTTTTCATTATTTATCATTGTTCGTGACGGTTGGGGAGAGACATTTATATGGAGTGATAGTCAATATCTAACAGAGGCTGCTAACTTCTTTTGGATATTAAGTGGAATTAGCGGATTGGGAGAAAATGTAAATTGGATAGGATTTATTCTTTTTTTCTTAGGTAAAATATCCATAGGGTATGGAATATATCAAACAATCTCTGCTTTTAGAAAATATGGAAAATGAAGTATAATCAATTGATTGACTTTTAAACAATAATTTTTCACTTCTTTTTCTGTTACATAAAAGTATGCTAATTACATTTACTTAATAAATATCATTCGTGATTTTGCGAATCAAAATTATGTTCGTATATTTGCGAACAATAAATATATAGTCTATGTCAAAAAAAGAATTAACAGCCGATCAGGAGCAATTAGCCCGTTTTGCTAAAGCATTAGGGCATCCTATTCGTATCGCCATACTTGAAATGCTTGCCAATCAGTCATGCTGCTATCATGGCGATATGTCGGAGATATTACCTATCGCTAAAAGTACACTGTCACAACATCTGAACGAGTTAAAAGATGCAGGATTGATTCAGGGAACAATTACATTACCCACCGTGAAATATTGTATCAATAACGAGAACTGGAATAAAGCCAAAGAACTATTTAGTGGCTTTTTTACTCAATTACAGAAAACAGATGATATTTGCTAATATTATGAATATCAGGTTTGCAAGTAAAAAAGATATCCCTGCTATTAAAGAACTGTTCCGTTCAACTATCCTTTCAGTCAATTTGAAAGACTATACTCCTGAACAGGTCGAGTGTTGGGCTGCAAGAGGAGAAGAAGCGAGTGTGTGGGAGGAACGTATTAATGAGCAATACTTTATACTTGCCGAGGAAAATAATACAATATTAGGGTTCGCTGTGCTAAAATTATCAGGGTATCTAAATTCTATGTTTGTTCATAAGGACTATCAGGGAAAAGGTGTTGCCTCATTCTTACTTAAAAAGATTGAAGAATATGCACGGTTAAAAGATATTTCAGAAATAACTGCTGATGTCAGTATTACAGCCCAACCTTTCTTCTCAAAAAAAGGCTATGTTATTTTGGAACAACAGACCGTTTGCATTGGTATTTCCATGACAAACTATAAAATGTCAAAAGTTTTATCCTGATATTTTTTTAAGACAAGCATTCGTTATTCGACGAAACAGGAACTGTTAGTGTAAACGCGAAATTATAAACAATATGAGAATTTTAATTCTGTGTACAGGAAATAGTTGCCGTAGCCAGATGGCACACGGATTTTTACAATCATTCGATCCTTCATTGTCTGTTTATTCGGCAGGGACAAAAGCAAGCGGAAAAGTAAATCCAAAGGCAATAGAAGTCATGCAGGATGCAGGGGTGGATATTTCGCACCATACATCCGATAGTGTAGAGCAATATATGAATGATGAATGGGATTATGTGATAACCGTTTGCGGTGGTGCAAATGAAAGCTGTCCTGCATTCTCGGGAAAAGTAAAGAACCGCCTGCATATCGGCTTTGACGACCCTTCCGAAGCTACAGGAACACCCGGATTTATTCAATCCGAGTATATCAGGGTAAGGGATGAAATCAAAAAAGCATTTTACGAACTATATACAAGCAAGATAAAAGGTCATGAGTAAAAAGAAAATGAGTTTCTTAGATAAGAACTTAACCCTTTGGATATTCCTTGCAATGGCTATCGGTGTAGGATTGGGTTATTTTATTCCCTCATTCAGCGGTTATATAGATTCCATGTCGAGCGGGACAACAAACATTCCTCTGGCTATCGGTCTTATCCTGATGATGTACCCGCCATTGGCAAAAGTAGATTACAAACAACTGCCGAAAGTTTTCAAGAATGTCAGAATACTGACTGTCTCGTTAGTCCTGAATTGGATTATCGGGCCTGTCTTAATGTTCTTACTTGCCATTCTTTTTTTACACGATTATCCCGAATACATGGTTGGGGTTATCCTCATAGGTCTTGCACGGTGTATTGCGATGGTACTTGTATGGAACGACCTGGCAGAAGGTAATACAGAATACGGTGCGGGACTTGTTGCCCTGAACAGTATTTTTCAGGTATTCTTTTACAGTTTCTATGCGTGGATATTCGTAACCAAGCTACCACCGTTATTTGGATTTGAAGGTGCAATCGTAGATATATCCATAGGTACAATAGCTGAAACAGTTGCTATCTATTTAGGTATTCCTTTCCTAATGGGTATTTTAAGCCGTTTGATATTGGTTAAAATAAAAGGGGAACAATGGTATAAGGATAAGTTTATCCCTGCCATATCGCCAATTACCCTGATTGCGTTATTATTTACCATTGTGTTAATGTTTAGTCTCAAAGGGGAACTAATTGTACAAATACCATTGGATGTAGTGCGCATAGCCATACCGTTATTAATCTATTTCGTGGTGATGTTCTTCCTCAGCTTCTTTGCGGGCAAATTAATGGGTGTATCTTACGATAAAAACGCTTCAATCGCATTTACAGCTACAGGTAATAACTTTGAGCTGGCTATCGCAGTTGCAATAGGAGTCTTCGGCTTGCATAGCGGGCAGGCTTTTGCAGGCGTAGTAGGCCCATTAGTTGAAGTGCCTGTACTTATACTGTTGGTGAACATTGCCTTTTGGCTCAGAAAGAAATATTATAAATAAAATAACTACAATACTTTTAATATGAATACAAACGAAGAAAAGAAAGCTTTGGTAAAACAGAGATATAGCGAACTGGCTTTGAATAGCGATGCTTTAAAATCCGATTGCTGTTGTGGAACGAATCCTGCGACTCCTTCAAAAAAGGTCTTTACGATCATGAGCGAAGATTACAGCGGGCTTAAAGGGTATGAAGTAGATGCTGATTTAGGTGTAGGCTGTGGACTACCTACTGAGTATGCAGGCATTAAAGAAGGTAATACAGTTTTAGACTTAGGCTCAGGTGCAGGTAACGACTGTTTTATAGCCAGAGCAGAAGTTGGGGAAACAGGAAAAGTAATCGGCATTGACTTTTCGCCACAGATGATAGAAAAGGCACGAAAGAACGCAACTAAAAGAGGATATACCAATGTCGAATTTATCGAAGGAGATATTGAAAATATGCCTTTACCCGATAGTTCCATAGATGTTGTAGTAAGTAATTGTGTCTTGAATTTATTACCCGAAAAAAATAAAATCTTTAAAGAAATATATCGGGTACTGAAAGAAGGCGGCCATTTCTGTATTTCTGATGTTGTGCTGAATGGTGTATTTCCAAAAGAATTTACAGATAATGCTTCCATGTATGCAGGCTGTATAGCTAGTGCCATACAAAAAGACGATTATTTGGGTGAGATTGAAAAGGCTAATTTTACTGATATAAAGATTGAACGAACAAAAACAGTTGTCATTCCAGAAGATGTTTTACAGGAGCATTTGGATGAATCGACCATTGAAAAATATAAAAAGGGCAATGTCGGAATCTATTCTATTACTGTGACAGGCTATAGAAATAATTCATAAACTCCTGACTCTTTTTTAGTATAAATTTCTTTATATTTGTAATATGAAATATTTATCTTTTATATTAGCAATAAGTGTATTCCTATTATCGGTAATACCTTGCTGTTTTGAGGATAAATGTTTTTCCATACATACTGAGACGCAGAATACAGGAGATGATACAAGCAACGCTTGTGATGACTGTTCTGATAACAACTACAGTTGTTGCTCTCCATTTCTCCACTGTAATACCTGTACCGGCTTTCCGGAAGCCCGTTTCTATCATCCCATAACAATCGCATTAAGGTTAGTCTCTGATTGTAACTCAGATTATGTATTTAAAGGAGACGTACCCGGTTTTATATCTTTAATCTGGCAACCGCCACAAGCATAAACGAACTTATTTTTTACAGGCCATACTAAATATGACCTGCAATTTTTACGGTAATGCAATTTTTGTAATATCGTAGCTTTCATGCTATTTCTAATTGAAGATTTAAAACATTTATCATAATGAAAATGAAATTTATGCTGATGCTATTCTTAGCCTTCAGTTTTCCCAATATTTTCGCACAAAATACGCTTAAAGTCAAGTTGATTGATTGCGAAACGAAAGAACCTCTGATCGGTGCAAGTATCGTTCTTCAGAACACAACGAACGGCACATCTTCCGACACTGAAGGATTAGCAGTACTCTCAAATATACCGGACGGGAAACAGAAATTCGAAATCACTTATATGGGATATGAAAAGACCATACAAGAATTTATCTTTCCGCTTACTTCGGACGAACTTATTATTATCAAAATTGAACCTGATGAAGAAACATTACAGGAAGTAGTTGTTTCTTCAACAAGAGGAACCCGAACATTTAAAGATATCCCTACTCGTATTGAGTTTATAAATGGAGAAGAGTTAGGAGAAAAAGGAGTAATGAAGCCCGGTGATATAAGAATGCTTCTAAACGAGAGTACAGGTATTATGACACAGCAAACATCTGCTATATCGGGTAACTCATCTATCCGTATTCAAGGATTGGATGGTAGATATACACAGATATTGAAAGACGGTTTTCCTGTGTTTTCGGGTGCAGCGAGCGGATTAGGCTTGTTACAGACACCACCGCTCGATTTAAAGCAGGTTGAAATAATAAAAGGTTCTTCTTCTACTTTGTATGGTGGTGGTGCGATTGCCGGATTAGTAAACCTTATATCAAAAACCCCTGACAAGGAAAGGGATTTTTCGATACACCTGAATGGGACAACAGGCAAAGGGCTTGATGTGAACAGCTTTTTCGGTCAAAAATTCAATAAAGTAGGTACTGCCGTATTTGCATCCTATAATCGTAACTGGGCTTATGACCCGTCAGATGTGGGATTTACAGCGATACCAAAATTCGACAGGTTTGTACTTAATCCGAAACTATTCTTATACTTGTCTGAAAATACGGATTTTAATTTCGGTATAAACTCTATGATAGAAAACCGTCTGGGTGGCGATATGAAATATATAGAAGGGAAAGGAGATAAAGAACATTCTTATTTTGAAAGGAATAAAACACAAAGACACTCAAGCCAACTTACATTTGAACACCGTTTTGACAAACAAAACCGATTGAATGTAAAAAACAGTGTCACTTATTTCAGTCGTAAAATTGAGATTCCTGATTTTAAATTTGATGGTGAGCAACTGTCTTCTTTTTCGGAAGTTTCTTATATACATACCAAAGAGAAAACGGAATGGGTAGCAGGTGCGAATGTTTGGACGGATAAGTTTACTGAAAAGAAACTGACCGATTTTCCTTTGAGAGATTACAACATGACTACTTTAGGCGTGTTTGTACAAAATAATACGGAGATAACGGACTGGATGAACCTCGAAACCGGGTTGCGAACAGATTACGTTACAGATTATGGATTTGCTGTGCTACCCCGTATATCGTCTCTTTTCAAGATCAATGAGAAGTTCTCATCCCGTGTGGGTGGCGGATTTGGATATAAAGCACCTAGCATCTTTTCCGAAGATAGCGAACGTATACAGTTTCAGAATGTCTTACCGATAGATGATGATAAGAACAAGTTGGAAAAAAGCTACGGGGCAAATGTGGATTTTACTTATAAAACAGGCTTATTTGGCGACCAGGTATTTTTAAGTATAAATCAGCTATTCTTTTATACCTATCTTAAAAATCCGCTTGAACTGCAAGTTGCGGAAAACAGCCGATGGCAGTTTAATAACATAGACGGTCATGTGGATAGTAAAGGTGCTGAAACCAATATGAAAATAACGTATAAGGATTTCGGGCTGTTTCTCGGATATACCTATACGGATGCCAATGTTAAGGAAGATGTCAGAAGCTATCAAAAAACCCTTACCCCGAAACATAAAATCAATTCAGTTTTAATGTATGAGGTAGAGGACAAATGGAAAATCGGATTGGAAGCCTATTATACAGGAAAACAAAAACTGAATGACGGAAAAACAGGACAGGATTATCTGATTTGCGGACTAATGATGCAACGTATTTGGGAAAAGTTTTCTGTATATGCTAATTTTGAGAACTTTACCGACAGGCGACAAACAAGGTTTGATACTATTTATACGGATTCGATGACTAAACCCAAATTTCGGGATATTTACGCACCATTGGATGGATTTGTTTTGAATGCAGGTATTATCATTAAACTGTGAGATATCAGTATAATAATCATCTGAAAGGGGATGTCTGATTTCAATAAAGTGACCGAAATTTAAGACTTGGTCTTTTGCTTCTTTTCTACCGCATCAGACTCACCGAGAAAAGAAGACGGCGAGAATATTGTCTCGCCGTTCGCTGCCTGATTTTTGTCTCAATTTTTCCAGTTGTCTGAGCATAAAAGTATAATTATCTCCAACTGCATGCCCCGAATCCATTAGGAAGTGACTATCCTTGTATAACTTACATTGCTTGATAGCCTTATTCAGATTAATCACTTCGACTGATTGACTTGTAATATCTTTTATTTTCATGCTACAAGTCTTTCTTCTATGAGTGGAATATTCTGCTCAACAAGATCAATTATCTGATTATGGTATTTCGTATTCTTATTACAAACGCCTCTTGATTGGATAACCTTTAGTTGAGAGATTGAAACTTCGATTGTTTCAATTCGTTTACCGGCTATACAAGCCGATAAAATCAGAGAATCTTCTTTGGAATGATAACTGCCGACACAATGGTGCATGGCTTTGCCTTCGGTTATTATCTCTGCTACACTTTCCAATACCCGTACATTGATTAATCCATCTGAAAATATAAGACCGAAAAACTTGGCTTTTGCTTCTTTATAGTCGGCTTCTTTAGCTAGTTGCTTTTCTATTTCCAACTGAGTATCTGCTTTTGCTTTCTTGGCGACATAGCGGTCATGCTCTGCTTTCAGATTATCGGGACAAACATATTTTGCATTGTGCAAGTCTTTGCCAAAGAAGCGAAGTAAGTCAATATAATCGCACCAAAGGGTAGCATCTTTGATTTTGTAGTTATTACGAATACAAATCTTAATCGATTGCCAATAGTTATCAATGTTCTTCCATCCGCTATCCATAATACGCTTTAATAGCTTGGCTTGTTTAGCTTTTATTAGCGTTTCAGCTTTACTATCCGTTAGTAGGATACGAAATAAATCTAATGGCTTTTGATTGTATAAGGCTTTCTTATAGCCTGTACGTTTTAGTTCAGGTATTAGCTTTTGTTTGGGATATACTACACCCATATAGATACGATTGTAAACATCAATCTCTTGTCGTAACTCCAATGGAGTATGAAATATCCATGAATCGTAATACATTGTACCCATTGTCTGCCGAAGACGTGCAAATGTACAATACTTCCCATCGGGAGCAATCCAACGTTGCATCACTTCAGATGCACTGTATTTGGGAACTTCTCCGACTTTGCTCGTATATCCTAACATAATAGTTCGTAGTACTTGATAGCCTTTATGGGTATCAACAACAGTCATATAATAGCTGTCATTGAATGTCCGTTTGGCTGTAGCTTTTACAGTCAGCTTTGATTTACAGTTCGGACAATCGCAACCTAAAATGGTTGTAATCAGTTCGCCTTCTCCCTGCCATGAGTGTCCGCACTTGGAGCAGGTTACAATACCTTTTTTAGATCGATAACCGAGATATTCAATTGCATTATCATATCCCCATTGTATCTGTTCTTTAGTAATACTAGGCAATGTCTTGCTTGCTTCTACAAGTTGTTGTTGGAATTTATTCTTTGGTTTCATAGGTCAAAATAGGCTTAGTTGGTTTGTATTAGCTATTTGTTTAGCAGTTGTCTTCTTCTTAGGTTGCCTCATCTTATTATAGGCATCATTCTGTGCTTTTTGAATCGCATCTTGGCGTGCCTGTTGTTTTTCATCTTCTGTCAGTTCTACCACATGGTTTACTGTTATTCGGGCATCAATCGGTTTGCCAACGTCTACGTTTTCTTCATCGTAATAGTGAACAGCCATTGAGTAGACTTCATCATCAGTGAAGCCATTGCAACCGCTTTTCTGTACTTGGTTCAGGATGTAAGTACAGCAATCATCAATATTCTTATCAAGGTTGGCGAACGATTGGGCGAACAATGGGTCTATGGATGCTCTTTGTTCCAGATGTGTTAATATGGTTCGTGTAAAATATGCTGTTGATTTCATAGTCGTTATTTGTTTAAGTTTAATACTGTGTTTAATTCATCTCTCTTGCTTTTGGAAAATATCCATCCTGCTTGTTTCTCATTGTTATGTGTCAGTCTAGGATTGAATTTTCCGCCTATTGCTTTGAGTAAATCTTTGATTTCTTTGGTATCTCCGAACAGGGCAATTGCTTTCTCTGAATAATCGACTATCTCAAAAGAGAGGTTATCAGACTCGAATTGGAGCGTCGGCTCTTTCTGTTCTTGGGTAGAAGTATTATTGTCATTGCCTTTATTGATGTAAATACCATCGGGACATCCTGCCACATAGGCGAATTCGTCAATCTTACTCTTTCTGTCATATATCGGTGATTTTTCAATAATCCATCCGCTGTATTTGCTTTCTCCCAGATAATACCCAGCACCCATTGAATACTTTTCCCTGTGTTCATACTGTTCGTTATAGTTTGTCAGATGTGCTGTTTCTTCAAAGTTGGAAGCATATTTCCGCATCTCGGAGAAAATATCCCGTTTGTGATTGGAGAATCCTAGAATTACAGTGCGTGTTACTCTTGAGGCATAATAATCGGTTTGTGAGTCGGATTCATCAGCCTTTAAACGAGCCACAATGATCGCTTTGGCATCTTCAGGTAAGTTTTCATTCAGCCATTTGCGACCGATTTCTCTTACAGCCTTTCTGCGTTCATTCTCTTGTCTTTCTTTTTCCTGTTCTACATCCTCCTTAGTCTTTGCTTTGGTATAGAGTTCTGAGACTTCTTCTTCGGGCATAAATTCAATGTCGTTCTCATCGTAATACATACCGATTCCAAATTTTTGGCTCAACGGTTTAATGATTTCAGATTGTTGCATATCAAGTGTACGCAGGTTAATCAGATGATAGTGATAGCCGTATTTGTCGTGTGTAATTTGATGGACTACATAACGGTCATAGGAATATCCTTCCATTTGGAGGATTTGGTTTTCTGCTACTGCTTTAACTTCTGTATCAGTTCTTGTTTCTGCGAATAATGAATATAATTTTGTCATGGCTGTATGGATTAAAAGATTAGGAATAAGAAAATGGAGATAAGGATGATAAAAGCTATAATGGATAATATGATCTTGATAAATAGCTTTACTATTTTAAATACAAGACAGATAATCAGATAGCCACCGATAAGTCCTGTAATAACAGAAGTGTTTATACTCATTTGTGTCACTATCCATGCACACAGAGCCACTATTGCTACCCCTAAACCCAATTTTATGATGATTCCAGAGGGGAGGGAGTTTTGTTTCAATATTTTTCTTTCATTTCTCATAACTGCGACTTTTTTTTTCATGCGTCATCCGCCGTATCGGTCGTTTTTTGTTTCAAGGGCGACAACTAGGTATAGGCTTTTAGACAGGCATATTTTTTCGGATAAATACGCTCGCCTGAAAGGAAAGAGGAAGATTTCTGCGAAAACCGATAGGCGTAAGAATATGCAGGACTAAAAGCCGTTCATACCTTTGCCCGATGAACAGAAAGACCGATCAAGAGATGACTCCGCCAAAAGAGGAGCAGTTATAAAAGGAGAAACGGAAGAGGAAAATCAATAGAATATTATATCCTAATAATATTTTATCAAAAAATATTTGTTAATTTACCAACTTAAATCTTTATTATTCAATGAGTAAGATAAATATACTGGGTATTGTAAAAAATATAAAGAGTAAGTCAAATATATACACACCGATTGTTGAGGCGGTAGTTAATGCCATAGATGCTATAGAGAATAATCCTAATGGACAAATTGAGATTATTATTCATCGAGATAATACTCTGGATTTTGATAACTCAAAACCGTTTATTCAAAGTATAGAAATAATAGATAATGGAGTTGGATTTAATGCTAAAAATAGAAAATCTTTTGATACATATTTAAGTAATGCCAAAATTGAAATTGGAGGAAAAGGTTTAGGGCGATTTATGTACCTAAAGTACTTTAATAATGCGTTTATTCAAAGTCAATTTATAGACGGGAATAAATATACATACAGAAATTTTAGGTTTGGGAAACAAGATGAAATTATAGTCGATGAAGAAATTGGTTCAGCGACTCAATGTTATACCGGAAGTCGATTGTTTTTGGAAAACATTATAAATCCAGAACAATTAGACAAGGGTTTAAATGTGATAGCTCGTAAGTTAGTCGAAAAACTGCTCGTATTCTTTGTTAATAGTTCTTTTAATGTACCTCAAATAATATTGAAAGAAAAAGATAATTCAGAACGTATTATATTGAATGATTATATTAATGACAATAATGCAATTTCTCAAGTTGGAGTAAAAAAAATACCAATAACGAGCAAACTTGATAATAACGACTATTTTTTTGAAGTAAAAGTTTACAAAATATATTTTTCTACATTGTCCAGTAAAATATGCTTAACTGCACATAATAGAGAAGTTACAGAAACGACCTTACAAACATATATTCCTGAATTTCAAGATGAATTTTACGATATTAAAGATAATACGAAGCGTAATTTCATAGTTAAGTCATATGTTCTTGGGGATTACCTTAACACGAATGTGTCTTTGGAAAGAGAATCTTTTGATTTTGGGAAAGAGGCCGGCGATACATTTTTCCCATTAAGTCAAGCTGAGATCGAAAAAGAAGTTTCGACGATTATCAAATCTTTCTTTGATAATGATGTCAAACAGCGTTTTGAGAAAAAGAAAGAGCGTGTTTATAAATATGTGAATCTAAATGCCCCATGGCACAGAACGTATTTAAATGATTTCGATTTAACTGAATTACCAACTAACCTGACAGATGAGCGTATTGAAATTGAGTTTCAGAAATTCAAATTTCAAAAAGAACAAGAAGTACGTATAGAAATAAAAGAGATTGTTGCAGAGGATGATAATTTGATAGATGATAAATTACAAGAAATTGTTTCTCGTGTTTCGATTAACGGAAAAAATGATTTAGCTCATTATGTTTGTAATAGAAAACTTATTACAGATACATTTGATGAGTTACGTAAAAGAAGAGAGACAGATAACAAGGCACATTTGGAAGCTGAGCTCCATAATTTAATATTTCCAATGGGTAAAACTTCTGAAACGATAAACTATGAAGACCACAATTTATGGTTACTAGATGAACGCCTTGTTTTCTCTCAATATGTAGCATCTGATAAAATAATATCTAAAATTGAAAAAACAGAACCAGATCTTGTAGTATTCAATGAAGAACGGATTGTCTATAGAAACGGCGACAATATTACAACTAGCCCGATAACAATCTTTGAATTTAAAAGGCCTAAAAGGGCAAACTATCCGGACGAAGAAAATCCTATTATGCAAGCTTGTCGTTATGCTGATAAAATACGAAAAGGCAAATATGAAATGCCTGATGGTTTAGAAGCAATAAAGGTTTCAAATGAAACTCCGATATATGTGTATGTCGTATGTGACCTCTGTGATAAAATTCATGAGTTTGCAAAAGGTTTTTCACTAACTTTAAGTCCAGATGGAGAAGGATATTTTGGCTTTAGTAGCGGTTTTAATCTATATATTGAGATAATGAGCTTTAGAAAGCTAATAGAAGATGCAAAAATGCGGAATAAGATCTTTTTCAAGAAACTCGGTGTAGAGTAAAGAAAGAAGTTAAAAACTTTTCTATATAAATTGCCATAACGATCTACAAAAAACTGTACCTTGTTACTGTAATACTGAAAATAAAGGTTTAAGTAAGAGTTTAGATATTTTTGAAACAGCTCAATATTATATATAAAGCAGAGCACTTACTTTATATTCTCCTTTGGATGTAGCAAATAACCCACAACACTCAGGCCTCACTGAACAAAGGCTACATTCCTCTAAATATTTTACTTTCCAGTCCGAGATTGATTTACGAGCAAACTCATGTAATGATGAGGGTAAAGAGCAAAGAGGCAGATTGAATATTGAGACATCCAATCCCCATGTTGCAAGACTAATTACAGCTTTCTCTAGTTGGACTTGAAAATCAATTGGGTCTATCCAAACTCGTTCGTGATTTTTTATGCTGTAGCCAGTATCTTCTAATCCCATAAAAGAGATATGAGTAACAAAGGGCAGATTCTTGTATATAAAATTCGATAGCTGCGGTAGACGTGGATAATTTATTTTATTGATAACAATACGGAGTTCTATTCGGATATTAAATTCAGCCAGATTATATAATCCTTTTACGGTCTCATTATATGATCCTACCGCTTGCGCAATATAATCATGATCATGCAAGTAGTCGGAATGTAGAGGAATTCCCAATAATAATCTATCATTTCCAACAGCAGCTAGTTTTCTCACATAGTCTCGGTTTGAAAAAGCACGTCCATTGGATAGTATATGTATTTGGGATTCGGGTAGTTTCTCCTTTATTTTTTCTATCAACAAAAAGAGTTTATCTCCTAATAATGTGGGTTCTCCTCCTGTTATTCCAATGTCTGTCAATTCAGAAGGAGCAGACTCTATAATCGCTAAATTACGGTCGAACAATAGGTCTATATCATCTCTGTTAAGTGGAGGCTGTGAGCACATCAGGCACCGATTATTACATTGTGCTGTAACAAACAGGGAATTGTCATTGGAATTAATATCTAATTCAGTTTTAATCATCCGACACTATTATTAATCCACCGTTTGAATATAGGTAATACCTCTTCTTCTCTGTTTATCAATAATGAAAAGATATGTTGTATTATTTGTTTATGCTTTTTGCAGAAGGATGACGTTGGTCTAAAACCATACATATCACCTTGTGTTGAATGGTTTCGTACAGGATCGGCTCCGCAATAAGATTGATAAGCACATTCTGAGCAACCTGCAATAGTTTCGTTTGCCCAGATTAAAGCTATCTCCTGAGCCTTTCTTCCATAGAATATATCCTCGTAAGTATCATTGACATGTCCAAGCCGAAAAGTATTGTCTCCATGTTCAGTCAACATCCGAGATTCATCCGAAGCATATACATAATCGTCATAGTTATATACAATCACACTATTGATTATTCCGGCCGGAGATTGAAGGTCTACAAAACCAATAGAAAAAGGAGTCAAGATCTTCCTCAAAATTAGGGAAGTGAATTCTTCTATAAAGTAAGTTCCGTTTTTATTTAAGTCTATAATGTAATCCAACGCCTTCTTGTAAAAAACAATGAACCGATCATAAT
Organism: Dysgonomonas sp. UBA7630; assembly: GCF_002483985.1. Lineage (NCBI taxonomy): Bacteria > Pseudomonadati > Bacteroidota > Bacteroidia > Bacteroidales > Dysgonomonadaceae > Dysgonomonas > Dysgonomonas sp. UBA7630. The sequence continues at coordinate 59,262 of NZ_DLIY01000011.1, read as the reverse complement.
ATTCATTCCAGTCTGCGTATTGGGAAGCCATACCATAAGGATTTAAGGCTCTTAAGAATATACTATGAAAACCGTTGTCTATATATGCATCAATAATTTCTACGGGATGATTCACTGATTCTTCCGAAGCTGTCATTAGAGCTGATACTCTATCTATACCTAAAATATTTCGGGCTTTCTCAATTCCTTTTACGACACGGGAGTAACTGTCAATCTTTCCTCTATTGTGATTATGCAGTTCCTCAGGACCATCAAGAGATGTCGATATCAGGACTTTGTATGTTTCACAAATCGATAAAACCTCGTCAGTCAGATTTACACTGTTAGTACACAAAACATAAGTAATCTCTTTCTGGTAAATGATATTCTTTTCTTGTGTGGTTGATATTGCAAAGAGTAATAAATCAACCATTAGAGATGGTTCTCCTCCCTGAAACTCCATTGTAATAGAAAGAGAAGGAGATTTAAACATCAGGTCAATGGATTTAAGCATTGTGTCTTTGCTCATATCGTATAATGAGCCGTAACATTCTTTACTGGATGCCTGACAATAAATGCAATTTTGATTGCATCGCAGCGTCAATACAAATATATGTAAGGATGTAAAATGATCTAGGAATGATTTCTTTGTTCGCAGCCGAGCCGCAAGATTATCTATCAGGTAAGGAATTGGTATTTCACTGATAAAATATGAAGAAATAAGATCTTTATACAGCTCTTCGTTCGTTCCAATTTCTCTGTGTGCAATTCTTTTAGCTGTACCAATAGGAGTAATCAGAAAATCCCCAACTTCATTAACAAGAACCTCATTATTGTCGATGCGATCAAATCGAAAGGGTAATAAATAATACATTATTCTCCGGTTAGCATGTAATCTTCAAACTCATCATTATTCGCAAAAGCCTTGACATAAAGAATATCTCGAATATTCCTTGTTTCTTGTCCGACAATATCCCGGACTTTATAATCGATAAAATCTTGATTAATTTTTCGCTCTAACTGATCAACCTCTTCTTGAGTAAAAATTCCGTCTTTCTTCTTGAGTTCAATAGATTGGATTGTATCGGTTGAAGTTTTACGGTTTATGAGGTATAAGTCCGTCAGCCAATACAGTACTTTTGATATAACTGTATCATTGTAAATCAGAGTGTCTACCGAAAAACGAATGGAATTCTCTGCTATTTGTCTAAAATCAGTCATCCTACTATTTTTTCAGGAAATAAACAGTTTGAGTATCTACAATCCCGTCTGCATCTATACCTATCTTATTTTGAAAAGCAATAACAGCTTTTTCTATTTCATTATCGAATAAAGTAGTTCCTTTTGCAAAAGATCCTGATAAGTATTTTTTATCAATTAAGATATTCTTTAGTTGTGTAACATCCGTTCCTGTCATTCCTTTTTTTAAGATTCTATCGCCCAAATTGAGTTTCTCACCGACAGCTGTTGTTGAGGTCGTCTTTTTAGTTGAAGTTGATGATGTTCCATTTGTGGTAGACGAACTACTGCTGCCTCTAGATTTACTACTTGAAGGTTTCGCATTGGATGTTCCCGTAGACGAACCTGTAGAAGGCGAAGAGTAATAAGAAGAAGATGATGATGACCTGCTGGGACTACCCGAATAAGTAGAACTGCTCGATCGGTGTGAAGAATGCGACCTATGCGAAGAATGTGATCTGTGGCTTCTATGTCCTGCAATGAGATAAGAATTATCATTTTGAAATTTCAATACAAATTTCTGAGAATTATCTTTTTTAGGACTTATTTCTGGTTCTTTTTTTCCGTTATCCAGATTCAGTTTACTGATAGCATAGTTTGAGGCTTCGGTATTTGTAGTAGCAACAATAGATGTTAAAGAAGTCAGAAAGATGCCTTTCAGAATTTTATTAAAACGTGATTTCATAGATAATTACTTAATTAGCTGATTCCAAGCATAAAGATATAGAATACTCTTTTATTATAGTGAATAAATGCTAAAAAATAATCAATATAATTTTTCTAACAGCTTGATTATACATAAAAGCGGAAAATATATTTACTCTTTTATCTACCTCATTCTGTATATTTGTAGGGAGAAATAAAAATTTGTAAATAATAGTTCAGACAATGATAAAAGTTATAGCCGAGGATTTTATTAAAGAAGAGTATCTGGAAATAGTAAAACCGCTTTATGCTGAATTGGTTGCTAAGACAAAACTGGAAAAAGATTGTATTGATTACAACCTTTATATAGATAAGGACGATAAGACTCACTTTATCTTCATTGAAGAATGGCCGGATCATGATGCATTGGACAGACATTGTCAGACAGAGCATTTCAGAAGGCTTGTTCCCCTGATTAATAAACATCAATCCAAAGAGTGTGAATTCACCATTATGGATATTTTTCAATAGGTAACAAAATGAATAAAGAAGATATCCTGATAAAAGCGCAGGAATATATAAAAGAAACTTTTCTCAAAGAAGGAACGGGACATGATTACTATCATATAGAACGAGTGGTTATTAATGCCCGAAAGATTTTGCAAACAGAGCAAACTGATAGTTTCATTGTCGAATTAGCAGCTTGGTTGCATGATCTGGGCGATCATAAACTCCACGACGGTGTAGATAAGTCAGAGGAGTTTATCGGTGCATTTCTTAGATCATTGGCTATTGAACAATCAATTATAGACAGAGTTGTCGAGATTGTTTCTCAGGTTTCTTTCAGTAAAGGGAATAGGCCATCTTCAATTGAAGCCGAGATAATACAAGATGCAGACCGTTTGGATGCTATCGGAGCAATCGGTATTGCCCGCTGTTTTGCTTATGGAGGTAGTAAGAACCGAATCCTATATAGTCCTGATGAAAAGGTGAAAGAAAATTCAAGTATTCAACACTTTTATGATAAACTGTTTAAACTAAAAGATATGATGAATACTGAATCGGCTAAGCTGATAGCCGTAAAACGGCATTCATTTATGGAAGAATATATTGCTGAATTTTACAGGGAAGTTCAATAAGAGATCTATCTTTGCAGTTCGAATTTAAAATATAATAGTGATGAAAAATTTAGTAGAAAATTTAAGTCAATTGTTTGCTGACTTTTCAAAAGATGCAAATACTCAGGTAGAGAATGGAAACAAAGCAGCCGGACAGCGTGCCAGAAAAGTGTCTTTGGAAATAGAAAAAGTTTTGAAAGAATTCCGTAAAGTATCTATAGAAGAGTCTAAGAAATAAGAGAGAGGAGCTATTGCTCCTCTTATTCATTTTGTATATATCCGACACGTTTTCTTGGTTTATCTTCCTGTTCTCTGGTACCAGCTAATTCTGTCAGAGCCTGATATATCTCATTGAACTGCATATTGGTTTCGAGCATAAATGTTTCCAGTTTCCGATTAAGTTCTGCATATCCTAAAGCATATTGGCGTAAAACTACAAATGCCCGCATAATTGAAATATTGATTTCAATAGCAATTTTACTTCGTAATACAGATGAGAGCATAGATACTCCCTGCTCAGTGAATGCAAATATCTTAGTTGCTCCGACATTATAACCGGAGGGTATCACAGATTGTGACACCCCCATGTTTATCAATTGCATAGCTTCTTCCCCCGTCAGTTCAAACATGAAGTCTTCGGGAAACCGCTCGATATTTCTTCGAACAGCCTGTTTTAAAACGCGGGTTTCAACCTGATAGAGTTCTGCCAAATGAAAATCGATCATCACCCGTAAGCCACGAACCTCAAATATTTTATTTTGAATAATCTGTAATTCCATATCAATTCAAAGTTTTAAATGATGATTTTCCTATGTTAGCATTGAATATTATGATCATTTCAGATTTAGTCTTTACCCTTCCGTATTCACAAAAAGCATTCAACACCCATTCCCGAAAAGTTTTGGTATATAGCGATTGAATACGGAAACTTAAGAAAATAATAACCTCTAGATTATAATAGGTACAAATATATTCTTCTTTCTCATTTCGGGTATACCGGTATTCTTTTGTCACATCCGGTTCTCTCAATAAGCCTTCTTTGAATATAACTTTGAGATGCTTATTGATTGTAGGTGTATATATGCCAAACAGATCAGCCATATCATTTACTGTCATCCAGACCGTACCATCTACTATTTTTACTTCAATGATTGGTCTGTCAGTATCTATATCTGTAAACTTTATATATCCTGTTTCCATAAACTCAACTAGATTAAACAATAGCACTTTTTGATTCGTAAGTTTTTAGTTTTCCAGCAATAGCATTCATTTCATTGGCTATCTTGTTATTAGTTATCCGGGCATATATTTGCGTTGTCTGGATTTTTGTATGCCCCAGCATTTTCGATACAGACTCGACCGGAATACCCAAGGATAAAAATGTAGTTGCGAATGTATGACGGCTCATGTGATAGGTGAGGTGCTTCTCAATACCGCACAAATCGGCAATTTCCCTTAAATAAGAGTTCATCTTCTGATTGCACATTGTCGGAAGAACTTTATTATTTTTTTGTTTTCCTCTGTATTTCTCGATTATAGAAAGCGGTATATCCATTAAAGGAACGGTTATATCGGTATTCGTTTTAACACGCTTCTTCATAATCCATAGATTATCATCAAAATGAGGCTTTATATCGTCATACGTTAATTCGTATATGTCTGCATATGAAAGTCCGGTGAAACAGGAAAATATAAATATATCCCTTACCTTTTCGATCCGGGCAATAGAGAAGTCTTTTTCAATAATCGCCTTTATCTCTTCTTCAGTCAGATATCCTCTGTCAACCTTCTCAAAATGGATTTTATAATTCGCATAAGGGTCTGCAATGATCCAACCATTATTCTTTGCTATATTGATAATCTTCTTCAGAAGCCTCATGTTGCGTCCGATTGTATTGGTCTGGCAATTCCCTTCAATTCTGAGATAAGTTTCAAAATCCGTTAAGAAACTGTGTTTAATATCTTTCAGTTTAATATCAGACAGATTATATTTGAATTTTAAGAATGTCTGAAGCTTTTTATAAACACATTTGTATTTTTGCAGGATAGCCGGAGAGAATTTTTTACCGACCAGTTTTTCCATATCTTCATTGTGCTGACGATAGACTTCCAAAAGATAGATTGGTATGTCGTTAGGAGACGAGGAGATACCAAGAATACTGTTTTTCAAGCCTTCTGCAGAAACAATCCCATCACGATGAAATATCTCATTGTATTTTTCATTGATAAGGCTGGTATAAGAATCTATAATCTTATTGATACCTAAAGCTTCTCGACTCTTTCCGATTGCTCTGCCTGTACTTGATTCCCAAATACCTGTATTTATTGCAGCTTTTATATTAAAACTGACCTTCTCCTGAGAGATGGTAATCCGGCAAAAGATAGGTGCTGTTCCGTCCTTTTTAAGTTTGTCTCGACGGATGTAATAAATAACATTGAATGTACTTTTCATAACTACTCATTTTAAATTACAAATAAAACATTATTGTTTCTCGAATGAGTAAATCTTGTACTTCCAAAAATGTCTGATACACTGCCAATTAAAGACAATTTAGGGTGAACACTTTTTCCGCTTAGGGTGAACACTTTAGGGAACGAATTAAGGCGTTCGATGCCTGTTTAATGTCTTTTTCTGGCTATATGGATAAAAAGAAAAATCCTACAATATATTGATATTGTAGGATTTAACTAACTTTTTTCGCCTTTTGGCTTTAACTCTGGCGGTATGGACGGGACTCGAACCCGCGACCCCCTGCGTGACAGGCAGGTATTCTAACCAACTGAACTACCACACCATTTTGTTTTACTTTTTTATTAGCAGCATTTCCTCTCAAATGCGATGCAAAGATAGGATAAGGATTTGAATCCTGCAATAGATTTACAAAGATTTTTTAGAATAAAATTTAACATCATTGTGTTTCAAAGGATTAAAAATAAAGAAAAATTATCGGCTTAAGTATTCTATGAAAATTTAAATGGAAAAATGGAAAAATGGAAAAATATAAATAAATAAAAAAGTTTACGAGAATTGATACTTAAAAAAGCAGCAAGATAAATAACATTTACAATATTGATATCTACCAAATTTATGACTTCACTAAATATTTTTTGAAATATTTTATACTTTATTTTGATTTATAAAATATTTTGTCATATTTTTGCAAATAAATAAATCAAAAAGAAACTCATAACCAATATATCTAATCAAAATGAATAATAAAGATTAATTTTAGTATCTTTAAATATTTTGATTATGGAAACTCTAATTTTAGGTAAAAAAGGTTGTCTGGCTATAGTATTATTTGCTTTCCTCTCTACTTTATCCGTAAAATCGCAATCAGTTAATATTGATTTCGGAGCCGATTTAGTAAGTTCCTATGTATGGCGCGGTTATAAGCAAGCCGGAGCCAGTTTTCAACCAACATTAAGTGCTAGTGTAAGTGGATTCTCACTAGGTGCATGGGCATCTACAGATTTTACTAGCGAAAATGGTAAAAAAGAAGTAGATTTTACTGCCGCATACGAAAACAGCGGATTTAAAATTGCTGTTACAGATTACTGGTGGGATGGAGAAGGTCAGTATCGATATTTGAGTAACCCTCTCGGAAGTAATAATGGACATTACTTAGAAACATCATTAGGCTATACACTGCCCGAATCATTCCCATTAAATGTTACATGGAATACATTTCTGCTAGGTAAAGGAAATAAGAAAGAAGATGGTAAAAACTCTTATTCTACTTACATTGAGTTAGCTTATCCATTTTCTGTTGCAGGAATAGATATGGGAATATCAACAGGATTCACGCCTTGGGAAAGTGCTGTTTATGGAACAAATGGATTCAATTTCACTTCTATATCTTTAAAAGCATCCAAAAGTTTAAAAGTTACAGATTCATTTTCTTTACCGATATTCGGTCATATCATCTGCAACCCAAATCTTGAAGATATACATTTTGTATTTGGCATGTCTTTTAAGTAAGAACCTCCTTAATTATAAATAAAACACTTTATCTTTTTTATATGAAAAAAATTGAAGCAATCGTTCGCAAATCAAAATTTAATGAAGTCCGCCGAGCGTTACATGAAGCAGATATCGACTTTTTGTCATGGTGGGAAGTCAATGGACAGGGGAGTGCCCGTCAGGGTTTAATATTCAGAGGTATAGCATACGATGTAAATACAATAGAACGCATCTATATCGCTTTTGTTGTAAGAAATATAAATGTAGAAAAATCAATCAATGCCATTTTAGGCTCAGCTTTTACAGGCGAAAGCGGAGATGGTAGAATATTCGTATCGGCGATAGAACAATCAATCCGTATACGCACCGGAGACCATGGTGACGAAGCCTTGTACGACAAGGATGAAGAGGATGAAGAGAGTAAATAAAGATTAGGTTAAAAAGCTTTAGGTAAAAAATAAAAATATGAAACATCGATTATTCAAATACGTCACTATTATATTGTTTATAGCTATGGTTTTACCCACAGCTGTATGGGCACAGGATTCTCTTACAACTGTTGCTGACTCTTTAAAAACAATAACGACTATTCCCGTAGAAGCTGCAGCAGCAGCTACGGAAGAACCTACTGTCTTAAATTCAGGGAATACCGCATGGATTATAGTAGCTAATGTGCTTGTTATGATGATGACAATTCCCGGGTTAGCATTATTCTATGGAGGTCTTGTTCGTCAAAAAAATATTTTGAGCATCCTTATGCAGTGCCTTATGGCTACCGGTATAATTAGTATTATCTGGATAGCTTTTGGCTACAGTTGGGTATTTGGTACTAGCTTTATGGATTCCGGCAGTCCTCTAGGTCAAATTATCGGAGGATTTGATAAGGCATTTTTACATGGTATAAAATTAGATACATATATGAGCGGAGTTGGCATTCCTGAGATTTTGTTTGCCTTATTCCAGTGTATGTTTGCAGTTATCACTCCGGCTTTGATTATTGGTGCCTTTGCTGAAAGAATCAAGTTTTCGGGTTATGTGGTTTTTATCATCCTATGGTCAATCATCGTTTACAACCCAATGGCTCACTGGGTATGGGGCGGTGGATGGCTAATGAAAATGGGTGCCATTGACTTTGCCGGAGGAACTGTGGTACATATCAATGCCGGTATATCTGCTCTTGTTATGGCTATCATGTTAGGACGCCGAAAAGGATACAGAACAATAGGTCATCCTTTTACACCGCATAACATCCCATTTGTATTCATAGGTACATCTCTACTATGGCTCGGATGGTTTGGATTTAATGCAGGTAGTGGACTTGCTGCTGACGGATTGGCCGCGAATGCATTCCTTGTAACTCATTTAGCTACATCTGCCGCCGCTGTGATATGGATGGCTCTAGAATGGATTCTTTATAAAAAGCCAACTATTGTAGGATTTTGTACTGGTGCTGTTGCAGGGCTGGTAGCAATAACTCCCGCAGCAGGAACTGCTGATGTGCTCGGAGCTTTTGCCATAGGAGGAATTTCTGCTTTAGTATGTTTCTTTATGGTTGCTTATGTAAAACCCAAACTTAAATACGACGATTCTTTAGATGCTTTTGGTGTACACGGTATCGGTGGTATAGTTGGATCTATACTTACAGGGGTATTTGCCACACGAGCTATCACAGGCCCTGAGGGCGTTCAAGGAGCATTATACGGAGATTGGAATCAATTATGGATACAGGTTGTTGCAACTGGAGCTTCAGTTGTATACAGTGCTGTTCTAACATTCATACTATTCTTTATTGTTAATAAAACTATTGGACTGAGGGTAAGCAAAGATGACGAGTCTACCGGACTTGACATATCTCAACATGGAGAAATTGCTTACAGCGAAGAAGAATAACTAGAAATCGCACTATTAAACACAGGAAATGTACCATGCAAAGAAAATATCTTTGCATGGCATTTTTTTCTATAAAGAGGGTAGGGGGCTTGCTTCTTTACTCTGCAGTTAGATCTACCACTTCAGCATCAGGTGCATTTTTAACAACAGATGCAATACCGTTATCGCGGCTAGCTACACTTTCATATAATTCGCTCGTTCCTATAATCTGCCCATTCGTAGCTTTTAGATTAAAATATGGTTTGCCATTTTTTGATTCTAGTTTTTCAAAGTGAGATTCAACTTGGCTGTTTTTTCTTACAGATTCAATACCATTCTTGCAGTTTTCCTTTTTTGTGTATCCTTCACTACTTAATATAACTTGTCCATTACCTGCTTTAAGATTAAACTGGAATTCACCGTTCTTTCTCTTCGAAATTTCAAATTTTCCCATTTTGTTGTGTTTTAAAAGTTCATATTAAAGTAGAACACTAGTTTAATATAAAAAGTTTATTATCAATCTATATTCATCTATATAAATACTGATAAAAAAATAGCAGTAGAAAAAAATCTACTGCTACATATATACTTTCTATTTATAGAACTTTTAATAGTCTTTTACTTCCCAACCTAAAGCACTTGCACCAAGTACGGCAGCATCGCTTTCTTTAAGCTCAGACATTAAAAGTTTAATTTTGTTACGAAATATAGGCAACATATTTTCTTCCATATGCTTGCGTACAGGATCAAAAATAAATTTGCTTGATTTGGTTAATCCTCCAAATAATATGATCGCTTCGGGACTAGAGAATGCTACAAAATCTGCAAACGCCTCTCCAAGCATCTGACCGGTAAATTCAAAAATTTCTTTTGCTAAAACATCACCTTTCACAGCAGCATCATACACATCTTTTGATGTTATTTCGTTCGGATCAAGTTCTCTTAATAAACTTGGGTCTTTTCTTGTTTCAAGAAACTCTCTCGCTGTGCGTGCTACACCGGTGGCAGAACTATATGTTTCAAGGCAACCTTTCTTACCACAACCACACATACGTCCATTACGTTGAATTGTAGTATGACCTAGTTCGCCTGCAAATCCATCGTGACCATATACCAACTGCCCATTTACGACGATACCACTACCAACGCCTGTACCTAGTGTAATAACAATAAAATCTTTCATTCCACGAGCTGCTCCATAAGTCATTTCACCTATAGCCGCTGCATTCGCGTCATTGGTTAATGCCACAGGTACATTTAGTTTGTCTGTCAGCATCTGAGCCAATGGAATAACACCTTTCCATGGAAGATTAGGTGCAAATTCGATACAACCTGTAAAGTAATTTCCGTTTGGAGCTCCAACTCCAATACCTTTGATATTGCTTGATCCTCCAACCTGATCTATAATTTCTTGAACTCCGGCTGAGAGATTTGTTACATATTCGTTGATTTCTTTATAAGCACCAGTTTTGATAGAACCCTGATTAATGATGTGTCCACGTTTGTCTACAACACCAAAAACAGAATTGGTTCCACCAATATCAATCCCAATAGCATATGGTTTCTCCATGATTTATATTAATGTTAATTCAACAATGAAATTATTTCTATTAAAGTGTACAAATATAATGATTTCTAAGAAAATATTCGGTTATAAATCTGCAATAATATACGTTTCCTTATCATTTAGATATCTTCTGATAAATATCTAAGACTTTATTAGCAGCAGCAAATGAGCTTATCTGAGAATTAAGTACTTGTTCTTCACATACCCTTAATTCCTTTTGTATGACAGCATTGTTATAAAAATTATTCTTTAACCGTTCGTTAATCGTTTCATACATCCAATAGCGAGATTGATCGTTGCGTTTATGCTCAAAATAACCATTTTCTTTGACAAATGCAATATATTCATCAATCATATTCCACACTTCATCTATACCTATCTCATAATATCCGGAATAAGTCAAAACTTTAGGCACCCATCCTGATTCCGGAAGAGGAAATAGGTGTAAAGCATTCTTAAAATGGGACTGTGCCAAACGAGACTTCTCTATATTATTACCATCAGCCTTGTTTATAACAATTCCGTCTGCCATCTCCATTATACCACGCTTGATACCTTGCAATTCATCTCCAGTTCCGGCTAATTGTATAAGTAAAAAGAAATCGACCATAGAGTGTACAGCTGTTTCAGACTGCCCAACACCAACTGTTTCTATTATAATACGGTCAAATCCAGCAGCTTCACAGAGTATAATCGTTTCTCTCGTCTTGCGAGCTACACCACCTAAGGACCCGGCAGAAGGGGAGGGGCGTATAAACGCATTTTTTTCAACAGACAAACGTTCCATACGAGTCTTATCTCCAAGTATACTTCCTTTAGTCAATTCACTTGATGGATCTATAGCAAGAACGGCTAGTTTGTTATTTTTTTTCAGAATATGCATTCCAAATGCATCAATAGAAGTACTTTTTCCGGCTCCGGGTACACCTGTAATACCAATTCGAACAGAATCGCCTGTATATGGCAAACATTTTTCTATAACTTCTTGTGCTATAGCCTGATGTTCTGGTTTAGAACTTTCAATAAGTGTAACTGCCTGTCCAAGAATAGATATATTTCCCTTGCGAATACCATCAACATATTCAGACACAGAATACGTTTTGCGTTTAAATTTCTTGAAGCTATTTAGATAAGGATTAATAGTCGGTTGCTCCGAAGTGCCTTTATTTACACTTAATCCTTGAAATTGTTCATCGTTCTCAATATGATCCATAAATTCTATTTTTGAATGCTAGTGAATAGATTTTTATAAAATCTAGAATTATAATCAAAGATAACTAAAAAAGAGAGAAGCGATATAACTTGTGTTTGTAATAATAGATTTCAAACACGAAATTAAACATAATAGTAATTATATAACAAATGATAGCGTTTTAAATTTGGCTATCATTCGCTATGCTATTTTTAAGATTCTATCTAAAGATAATAAGGGCAACATCAGAATTTATTAAAACCTTTCTAGATATACTAGGTAAAAAGATCCGACCAAAAAGATTCCGTCGTTTAGTATTTAGCATAACTATATTAATGTTTTCTTTTTTAATAAATTCATTGATCGAATCCGCCATGTTTGGACCATCGATAAGTTGATAGCTAACATTCAGTTCCGGATATTTATCGATAAAATATTTTTTCATTTCAGCAAGCTCAGCTTCAGACCATTTCTCATCTTTTTTGTTTATTACATTTACATGGGTAAGCGTTATTCTTACATTAGGATAAGGCTTCAATATATTAACTAAGAAATCAAAAGCGTCCAAATCCCTTTTCTGAAAGTTTGTAAGAAAAGCTATATTCTGAAAATCAAGAGTGTTTTCAATCGTAAAGTTCTCCGGAATAGCCATCACAGGCACATTGGTCATCTCAATTATATCAGCCGTTACATTCCCTACTACATTCCTCTTATTGTTACTTAAACCTTTAGTACCTAAAACAAGTAAGAACGGTTTATATTCTTCTACAAAGTTTTCTATCTCTTCACTAATGAGTCCTTCACGTAACGAATATGAATAATTTATAGGGGGAAATTCTTTTTGTGTAATTTTCTCATCTATTTCATTACAAAAATCAAGCATTCTCCGTCTAGCTACACTTAGTACATCACTTTCATCATCTTTGTTTAAATTATCAGCAAATGGGAATGTAATTGGAAAATGTACCCGATATACATGCAGTATTTTCACTTTAGCATTCGTTTGTTGCGCTATGGTAAATGCTGCATGACAAGCCTTTATTGAGTAACTGGAAAAGTCTACAGCGACTAGAATGCGTTTCCGTCCGTCATCTATTTTAGATATCTTCTCATCATCATATCTGAATAGTTTTTTATTTTCAATTACAGATATGGCATTCATTAAATCTTCTTTATCTACACGTACGGCCAACCCCAGGCTTGTATCGTCAGCATTTTGCGAAACATTCACAAGATGTGTGTTAATACCCCTTTCTTCCAAAACCTGCTTTAATATATAAGCTTTCTGAGGAGTATGTATGGCTATTGTTACTAATTTATCTTCTTTCATGTCTTTACCTATTTAAAGTTCGCTTCTAACAAATTTACAAAAAACTATCCACAATAAAAGTGATAAATAGCCTCAATATTAACAAGAAGCAATAAAGTTTCACCTTATTTAAACATATGATAAAACAAAAGCGTCCGGAACTAAAAAATTCCGGACGCTTAGTATTATTTATAGTATAAGTATTATTGCTTATCTGATATACCTAACTCTTTTTGAACTGCCTCATATTCAGCTGATTTATCTATATTCAATAGACTCAAGTTATAATATACATTTTGTAGTTTCATTAATGCAGGTTTGATATCTAAATCAAAATCAGCACCTCTGGCTTTCAACAAATCTCTATATTTTTCAAGATATGGTAAAGATTTCTGGTAAAAGTCTGCAGTTTGCTTATCTAACTGTGCTTGTTCACTTCTACTATTTGTTTGACCAGCTTTTTCTTTTACATCCTGAGCCTGAAGTATATACAACACACCTAAGCCTTCAAGGGCTTTCTCACAGTTAGCATCAGCAGCGATAGCTTGTAGATATGCAGGTTCTGCACTTGCATAATTTTTTTGCTCAGCATACAATGATGCTTTTACACCTATCAATTCACAAGTATTGCTTGGATCGTTAGCAATCGCTTGATCCAGATAAGCCATAGCTTCTGCCGTCTTGCCTCCTCTAATGAATTCATTGATCAAGTTTGGTGTGAAATATTTATTACCAGGGAATTTCTTAGCACCATCATTCAATACTTGTACAAACGCAAGACTATCATTTACTTGTTGGTATTCACTTGCTAACAGTTCGTATGCATCACTTTCCTTATAAGTACTGTTTTGAACGTAAGGTTCAGCAATAATTTTCTTCAATAGTTTGATAGAACGTTCATGATCAGCCGATTGGATAGAGCTAATAACAGCATAATATTTGATAGTCTGATAAACACTATCTTGTGTATTGAAGTCATTTTTTGTATCTTCAAACATAGCTAAAGAAGGAAGCTCCCAGTATCTTTCAAAAAAGTCAGTTGCTCTCTTAAAGTCTTTCTTCTCGTTATAGTACACACCTCCATTTATATAGAATCTGTGTCCATCTCTCATATTTTTAACAATATCCTTTCTGAACTTGTTCTTTACCTGTCCTTTTTCATTTGGAACTTGACCTAGTTCATCAGCTTTGATATATGGATCATACATATTGTAAAGTCCAATATACATCTTTTCTTCATTCCCTCCTTTACCGGTGATCTCTTTTTGCATTTCTAAAGTTCGTTCATCATCAAACGCTTTGTACTCGATATCACCTGCTATTTTCCATGTTTCAGGATCATTCGCAGTTTCAGGATTAGTGAGTGCGGGTTTGATTAATTCTCTTGCTTCATCAACGTTCTTCATTGCAGATTTTGCATCTTTCACGGCTTTTTTCTGGGCAAAAGAGAATCCTGCAAATATGCATAATGTTATTACTAATAAACTTCGCTTCATAATTATTGTTTTAGTTCATATATCAGTTATTTATTTCCTCATTTTCATCCAGGATTGAGTTATTCTGGGTATCTTCATCCAATTCTATTTCGGTAATCTCGATATCCTCTTCATCTTCTGAATCGACCTTACAAACAGATGCTATCTCATCGTTTCGTTTTCCTAAATTTATAAGTCTAACGCCCTGAGTAGCACGTCCCATAGTGCGAATATCTAAAACTTTTAGACGAATTGTAATACCAGACTTGTTAATTATCATTAAATCGTTATCATCAGTAACACTATTTATAGAAACGAGCTTACCGGTCTTATCTGTAATGTTCAATGTTTTAACACCCTTACCTCCCCTACTGGTTATACGATATACAGGAATAATATTGCCATCTTCGTCAAAAAGATCATTTCCTTCTTCGTCTTTATCATTCAGATTAGTACGTTTTCCATATCCCTGCTCTGAAACCACCATGATAGTATGAGTTTTCTGATCCTCTTTAGACATAGCCAACATTCCTATCACTTCGTCTTGTCCATCTTCATCGATACGCATACCTCTCACGCCGGTAGCAGTACGCCCCATCTCACGAACATCTGATTCATGGAAACGAATTGCTCGTCCATTACGATTTGCTATGAGAATTTCACTGTCTCCATCTGTCATCAAGACTTCAATCACTCTGTCATCTTCACGAATAGTAATTGCGTTGACTCCATTCTGGCGAGGACGAGAATATGCTTCAAGTCTAGTTTTCTTGATAACTCCTGCTTTTGTACAAAATACAAGGTAATGGCTATTAATGTAATCAGTATCACTAAATCCTCTGACACGAATAAATGCCGTAACCTTATCGTCCGATTCAATATTCAGCAAGTTCTGTATAGCCCTTCCTTTTGAATTCTTAGTTCCTTCTGGAATATCAAATACACGCAACCAAAAACATTTACCTTTTTGAGTAAATAATAATATATAGTTGTGCATCGATGCCGGATAGATATGCTCAATAAAATCTGCGTCACGTGTTTCAGAACCTTTAGCTCCTACTCCACCTCTGTTTTGTGCACGAAACTCGGTAAGAGGTGTACGTTTGATATATCCGAAATGAGATACTGTTATGATCATCTCATCATTTGCATAGAAGTCCTCAGGATTGAGTTCTTCTGATGCATATACAATCTCTGTACGACGAGCATCACCATATTTATTCTTTATTTCTATCAGTTCATCTTTAATTACCTGCATCCGAAGATCTTCGTTCGATAGAATTTCGTTCAGATAAGCAATTAGTTTCTGTATTTCGTCATATTCATTACGAAGTTTATCTTGCTCCAGTCCGGTCAATTGACGCAAACGCATTTCAACGATTGCACGAGACTGTATCTCTGTCAGACTAAATCTATTCATTAAACTTTCAATAGCTTCCTGAGGCGATTTTGAAGCCCTTATAAGAGCTATCACTTCGTCTATATTGTCTGATGCAATAATTAAACCTTCCAGAATATGAGCACGCTCTTCGGCTTTACGCAAATCGTATGTAGTTCTGCGGATAACAACATCTACTCTGTGCTCAACGAATAATGATATCATATCCTTAAGATTCAACGTTCTAGGACGTCCCTTTACCAAAGCAATATTATTGACACTAAATGAAGATTGTAGAGCTGTAAGCTTATACAATTTATTTAGCACAACATTCGCATTAGCATCACGCTTGATATCTACAACGATACGCATTCCTTGGCGGTCAGACTCGTCGTTAACATTACTGATACCATCCAGCCTTTTTTCTCCGACCAGGTCAGCTATATGCTTGATTAATTCAGCTTTATTTACCAGATAAGGTATTTCGGTAATTACTATTTTTTCATGATTACCTTCTGTCTCTATTTCGGCACGACCGCGCATAACCACACGTCCTCGCCCTGTTTCAAAAGCATCTCTTACCCCTTGATAACCATATATAAACCCTCCCGATGGGAAATCAGGCGCTTTGATATATTGCATCAAACCATCGGTATCGATATCTCTATCGTCTATATAAGCTACAATAGCATCAATAGACTCTGTCATATTGTGGGGAGCCATATTAGTAGCCATCCCAACAGCAATACCCGAAGCTCCATTTACAAGCAAATTAGGTATACGTGTTGGAAGCACTGTCGGCTCTTGCAACGTATCGTCGAAGTTTAATTGAAAATCAACAGTTTCCTTGTCAATATCTTTTAGCATCTCTTCGGCCAAACGACTTAACCTGGCCTCTGTATAACGCATGGCGGCGGGACTATCACCATCTACACTCCCCATATTACCCTGTCCATCTACCAAAAGGTAACGCATGCTCCATTCTTGAGCCATACGCACCATTGCAAAATAGACAGAAGAGTCTCCATGTGGGTGATATTTACCTAACACTTCCCCTACAATCCTTGCGGATTTCTTGTGCGGTTTGTTTGATGTATTACCTAACTCACTCATACCATAAAGGATACGACGATGAACAGGCTTAAATCCATCTCTTACATCGGGTAATGCACGGGATACAATTACTGACATAGAATAGTCGATATAAGCCGACTTCATTTCGTCTTCAATATTGATCCTGATAATTCTGTCCTCTGTTTCTGCCATTATCTTAAGTTAAAATTTTTATTTTCAAATATTTGTAAAGTACATTTACACTTTGTTTTTCTGACAATTAAAAAACATGCTAAGATACAAATTTTGTTTGTATTAGAAAACATAATAACATAAAAAAAGCCCGACAGAAACTTACTTGTCGGGCTTTTCATTATTAAATATATCAAGTATTTACTTTCGATTATTCATTCCTTCCATGACAGTTTTTATATTTTTTTCCACTGCCACAAAAACAAGGATCATTGCGCCCCGGTTTTTTATCTACTTGTATAGGCGCTGTCACTTTGGGTCTTTCCTGAGCTGCCTGCCCTTGACCGGGAGCCGAAGCTCTTTGTTGTCCATCTTCTATCTCATTCCGTTCGGTACNNCGTACTTGTTCCGGTTCACGAACAGGGATCTGTCCACGCATAAGAATTGTTACAGCTTTACTATTTATGCTGTTTAACATACTCTTAAACAGATTGAAAGATTCAAGTTTATAGATCAATAATGGGTCTTTTTGTTCGTAGCTGGCATTCTGAACAGATTGACGCAAATCATCCATCTCACGAAGATGCTCTTTCCATTCTTCATCGATTGTATGGAGGACTATTGATTTTTCAAAAGCTTTGATTACATCTTTTGATTGTGTTTCGTATGCCTCTTTCAGATTACAAGAGATATTATAAACACGTCTGCCATCTGAGATAGGAATAAGAATGTTCTCAAACTTATCACCTTGCTCTTCGTATACTTGCTTGATTACCGGATTAGCAATTTCAGCTAAACGATCCATCTTATGTTTGAAGTTCTGGATAGCCTTATCGTATATCATATCGGTCAATGTATCAGGCTTGGTAGAACGGAATGTAGCTTCATCAACAGGAGGATCTGTTGTAAATAAGCGTAGCATATCAACCTTTAGACCCTCATAGTCAAGATTATCGGCATGTTGTTCTGTAAGACTGACTGCTGTATCATATATCATATTAACAATATCGATACCAATACGTTCTCCCATAAGAGCATGGCGACGACGTTTGTACACAACTTCGCGTTGAGAATTCATTACATCATCATATTCCAACAAACGTTTACGGATACCAAAGTTATTTTCTTCAACTTTCTTCTGAGCTCTTTCTACAGATTTGCTAAGCATATTATGCTCAAGCATTTCTCCTTCTTTAAAGCCCATACGATCCATCATTCCGGCAATACGTTCCGATGCAAACAAACGCATCAAATCATCCTCTAACGAGATATAGAATACAGATGAACCCGGGTCACCCTGACGCCCTGCACGACCTCTCAACTGACGGTCAACGCGACGAGACTCATGCCTTTCTGTACCGATAATCGCCAACCCGCCTGCTTCTTTCACACTTGGCGCAAGCTTGATGTCAGTACCACGACCGGCCATGTTTGTTGCTATAGTAACAGCTCCCGGTTGTCCGGCAAGAGCTACAACTTCAGCTTCACGCTGGTGCAACTTAGCATTCAATACATTATGCTTTATCTTACGCATGGTAAGCATCTTACCCAGCAACTCAGAGATTTCGACAGATGTTGTACCCACAAGTACAGCACGGCCTTCTTCTACTAGTTTTTCTATTTCTTGTATAACCGCTGTATATTTTTCACGTTTTGTTTTATATATACGGTCATTCATATCTTTACGCGCAATCGGTCTATTGGTAGGAATTACAACCACATCTAATTTGTAGATGTTCCACAACTCACCTGCTTCCGTCTCAGCTGTACCGGTCATACCCGAAAGCTTGTGATACATACGGAAATAGTTCTGTAATGTAATAGGTGCAAATGTCTGTGTTGCAGCTTCTACTTTAACACGCTCTTTAGCCTCTATCGCTTGGTGCAATCCGTCCGAATAGCGGCGACCATCCATAATACGTCCTGTTTGCTCATCAACAATCATTACCTTATTATCGATAACCACATACTCATCATCTCTATCGAATAAAGCATAAGCTTTTAACAATTGATTGACTGTATGTACTCGTTCCGACTTGATAGAGTAGTTTTGCATCAACTCATCTTTCTTTTCTGCTTTTTGACTGTCAGTAAGCGATTGATTTTCTAAGTCAGATAATAAAGACCCGATATCAGGCAAAACAAAGAACAGTGGGTCATCAGAATTACCTGTAAGCAAATCGATACCTTTATCTGTGAGCTCTATGCTGTTATTTTTTTCATCTATAGTGAAATAAAGATCATCTGTAACAATATGCATATTACGCATTTGTTCGCTCATATAGTGCTCTTCAGTCTTCAACATAGATGCCTTTATACCCGGTTCACTAAGGAACTTGATAAGAGGCTTATTTTTAGGTAAGCCCTTAAATGAACGATATAACAACAACGACCCTTCTTCTTGCTCTTTCTTATCACTGGAAGCCATTTTTGCTTTTGCTTCAGCTAGTAATTTAGTACAAAGATCTCGTTGTGCTTTTACGATAATCTCTACACGTGGACGAAATTCTTCAAACAACTGTTGTTCACCCCTAGGTACAGGCCCGGAAATAATCAATGGGGTACGAGCATCGTCAATCAATACGGAGTCAACCTCGTCAACGATCGCATAGTTATGCTTGCGTTGAACAAGATCTGACGGATTGATTGCCATATTGTCACGTAGATAATCGAAACCAAACTCATTGTTTGTCCCGAAAGTAATATCTGCTTGATATGCTTTACGACGGCCTTCTGAGTTAGGCTGATGTTTATCGATACAATCTACAGAAAGTCCATTAAACATGTAAATTGGCCCCATCCACTCAGAGTCACGTTTTGCCAGATAATCATTCACCGTAACCACATGCACACCATTACCAGTAAGTGCATTAAGGAATACAGGCAAAGTACCTACCAGGGTTTTACCTTCCCCTGTTGCCATTTCGGCGATTTTACCTTTATGAAGCACAACACCACCAAACAACTGTACATCATAATGAATCATATTCCATTGTATTTCTGTACCTCCTGCTTGCCAGTGATTTTGATATATAGCTTTATCTCCCTCAATACGCACGAAATCATGATCTACAGCCAACTCTCTATCAAACTCTGTGGCTGTAACTATAATCTCTTCATTCTCCGTCAAACGGCGAGCGGTCTCTTTTACAATAGAAAAAGCTTCGGGAAGTACTTCGTCTAATACTTTCTCATACTTGTCTGTTATTTCTTTTTCCAGCTTATCTACTTCTACCCACACATCCTCACGTTGATCAATATCCAGTGATTCGATATTGGCTTTGAGTTCTGCTATTTTATTCTTTTCTGCTGCTACGTACTCCTGAACTTTTTGTCTGATCTCCATTGTCTTTGCACGTAATTCATCGTGTGACAGACGTTCGATAGAAGGATATACAGCTTTGATACGGTCTACATACGGATTGATTTCTTTTAAGTCTCTTTGAGACTTATTTCCGAATAATGATGTTAAAATGTCAGCGAATCCCATATATTTAGTTAGTTTATTTTCTTTTTATTTTGTTTGTTTTATTGTACTACCAAATTAACTCCGGTAAAGGCTCTTCTTTTGCTCCATTAGGAGACCTTATACGCATTATATATGTTACCGAAGGAGCTATTTCTGTAGCTTTAATCGTCCTTCTTATTCTGGCGGGCTTAATATTATTGCCAAAGAAAATTACAGGGCTTACAATCGCATTATTACGAGTCTGTTTTTCTTTAAATGAAGCATCTTGCTCGTTTACGATTTTATAGCCGGGCTGTAATTCGACAAATAGATCGCCAGAGTTCTCTTTAGTATAGCCATTCTTATAATATTCCATTACAGGATTCCACTGACCGTGCTGTATTTGATATGAAGTATATACTTCTTGCACGCCGGTAAATTCAGAAACAAACTCTGCCGCTTTTTCCTGTATTTCTTGTAATGATATATTTTTACTCTTTATCAGTTCTCTATTCAGATAAACCTGCCCTTTATAGAATTTATCAACCCATTGCCCATCTCTGCCATATATAGCCATTAGGTACATATTCAGCAAGGCTTCGCAGCGATTGACATAGAATTTATTTTCAGGGATATTTGAATTTGATAAAGCTGTGGACGTTGTATGTTCCGACGAATTATAATATCCGGTAGATGTGACAAAGATCAATGTATTTTTAAGACCCACAGTCATCTCTACTTCGTCTAACAACTTTTCTATTTCTTTGTCAAGGCAGCTATAAATATCTTGAATTTCGTATGAGTAATCAGAAACTCCCGGAAAGTTCCCTGCATAGAATGTCAAAGACAAAAAGTCAGGATTAGTGCGTTTTCCTAATTCTGCTTTAGAAAGCAAAGTCATAGCCGAAGACCTTACATTTTCATTTACAACAGGAATTTGTTTTGCTAAAATATAAGTCTGCTTATCTCCTCCCATAAAGTGCTGGAAAGACGATTCGCTTTGTTCATAAGGAAAAGCCTTATAGGTACTAACTTCCTTAGAAGGACGCCAATACATACTCCAAACCTTAGATGCAAAGTTTGTTGTACTACGATTATCCTGATCTACCGACCAATAAAAATCTTTATAATAAGTAGTTGAAGCCCATTTGCCGGTATAGTCATCTATCCAGAAAGCAGAATTGCCTCTTTTGCCGGATGATATCAAAGCTTGAGCTATTTGGGGTGCAAAGGAGTATACGTCAGATTTTCCTTGCGATGCCATCTTCAACTCATCTGTTATAGTAGAGGTTTTGATAGCCAAAGGAGAAACTTTATCCTGTGTATAGTTACCTAAGAAAGCTTCATCTGTAAATGTCGAGACCTCTTGCTTCTTAGCTACAATGTACTTTTTATTTCCTACGATACCATGATAAAAAGGTGAAGCACCAGTGTATATAGTGGCAATTGCAGAGGCATCGTCTAAATTTGGAAAATCAAATTTTATATTCTGATATACCAGTCCTTCATTCAAGAGACGTTTAAAGCCCCTTTCAGAAAACGAACCTTGAAAGAGTTCGAGATAATCACCTCTCAGCTGATCAATAGTTATGCCAATCACCAATTTCGGCACCTCGTGAACAGAAGTCTGTGCCTGAACAGATGTTATGGTTAATACTGCAACTAAAGAGGTTAGTATTCTTATCATTTTCGCCTAGGCAAGCTATAATCAGCTCTTTTCTTTAACTTTTTAAGTTGTAAAATATTCATCCCCGATCTTATACACAACGATAAGATGAATGGGATAAAGGCTATCTCTAATTGTTGTGGTATCAAACACCATGCCAAAAGAAAAGCCAAAAGTGCTACAAAGTTAATAAAATGATAACAACTTATGAATTTTGAAAGTGATTTTACAAAGAATAAACAAGCAACGATTAATTGAAGCGGATTTAACCACACTATATTCCAGTTTGGATTAACACATGGATGAATGGAAAAGAACATCAAAAAGAAAATTACACATCCTCCAATTCCTGCTACAATAAACAACAGTGTATCATAAATTTGTCCTAATGTAAACCACCTTTTTTTATAGACTAAGAAAGACAAGAGTATAGTAATCAACAACAAAATACAACCCGCATACAGTGGTTGTATGTGACTTTCTGATAAAACTAATTCTTGTGGCGTCAAAAGTTGGTGCTCTTTTAAAATGAAGTTTCGATATGTCCCATCAGTATTTTTAATGCGAGCCCCTTCGTTGGCTTTCATCAAATAAGCCGGTAAAAAATCCTTTTGTTTGTCTGTGATTACCTTATCAGCATCTGCTCCAATTATGATATCTATACCAAATTTAGTCCATGGCTGTATTCCAACGCACTCCCACACTAGGTCTCTGTATGTTTGTTGCTTATCAGTTGGAGTGTATTCTATTTCTCCCTGTACATATTTCTCTACGATATCACGAGGTCGAGTAGCACAGTTATCATAGAAGAAGTTATAAAGATACTCCCTGTTTTCGGGACTAGAGTTTTGAGCTAAAGCATCAAATGTCTCTTGCTTTTCCTTCAGAGTCAAATTATAAACCTGCTCGGTAACTCCTACACCTCTTTGTCCATACTCTTCTATGTAATACTTGAAAGGTATAGAACCAACCATATAGTAAGTTTCTCCCTTGACAAACCTATATATGAAATTATCACTATTGAAGTCAAATAAGCCGTAGTTGAACACTACATCTAAATGTTGTGTTGTATCACAAACCCGAATAGCCGTATGCCCAAATAGAGCATATATCTCTTTTTCCCAAGCAGAACTAGTCAGTAAACTTATTTGAGCTGTATCACTAAGAGTTATGGGCGACCGGAATGCATTCTGCTGTGACCGTAATCCCTGCGAAAAGGATGCTATGATCAAAAAAACAATAAAGAATAGGTTTCGCATTGTATTATTAGCGGATTTTATTCACAAATATAAAACAATAAGCGATAGAATTTATTTATAAGTATATATATTTTATTTCAAGTTGTGAATTTTACTTAAAAACAAGAGTTACACAAAGAACTTAATTCAAAAACAAGAGTTTATAAACGAATATAATTCTATATTTTTGTTTCTGTTAATTATAAAATTAGGTTACAATTATGAAAAAAGGTTTATTAGCCCTTGCGTTATTTTGTTTAATAAATTGTGTCTCTGCCCAGGATATACAATTAGTTTCTCCAACCAAAACAGGAGGAAAACCCTTGATGGAGGCCCTGAATGAACGTCAGTCTCATAGATCATTCGAATATAAAGAAATGCCGGCCCAAACCCTATCCGACCTTCTTTGGGCTGCTTATGGCTTCAACAGAGAGGATAAACGAACAGTCCCTTCATCTCAAAACCGTCAGGAAGTTGATGTGTATGTAATGCTCAGCTCAGGTATATATATTTATGATGCTAAGGATAACATACTAAAAATGCAAGAGAAAGGCGATTTCAGAAAGGCACTCGGACAGCCAAACATTTCAGACAATGCCTCATTAACTCTGATCTATGTGGCAAATATGGATAAAGCATCTAATCGAGAAGCCGGATTTATCGACAGTGGGTTTATTGCTCAGAATGTATACTTGTATTGCGCTTCAGTAGGTTTAGGTTCTGTAGCAAGAGGATCATTTACTCGCCCTGACCTACATAATACATTGAAACTTACTGACAAACAAGAAATAACATTCGTTCAACCAGTAGGATACATTAAGTAAATATCAAATTTATAGAAGCATAGAAGAGAAAGGCGTAAGCTTTTCTCTTTTTTTGCTTACAGCCCGTTTATTTCTGATAATACCATACAAGCAGTCTCTACATTTGGAATGCTCTGTATACTCACCGAACGCCTTCCGTTCCTGTCTTTCAATTCACACTTACGAGGATACTTCTGGATGTAATTGAGTAATTTATCGAACGCTTTCGACTGATAGTATGGTGACTCCGAATTTGTAACCAAGAATAAACTCATTCGTCCATTTTTTAAAACAACCTTTTCGATGCCCAGCGTTTTGGCTATAGATCGAAGCCGAACTACCAGAATCAACTCTCGACCTTCGGGTGGAATTTTTCCGAAACGATCTTCGAGACGCTCTGTAAATTGCATTATATCCGACTCTTTCTCCATATTATCGAGCTCCCGATAGAGTGTAATACGTTCCGAATCATTTGGTATATAAAGAGTCGGGAACAAAAGTTCAAGATCACTTTCTATCTGAACATCATCAACAAAGTTTTCTCCCGAAATCTTATTATCTTCATCAGCCTTATGATAGAGTTCTGCAAACTCATCATTTTTGAGCTCATTGACTGCTTCCGTCAATATTTTCTGATAAACTTCATATCCTAAATCTGCAATAAAACCACTCTGTTCTGCACCAAGTAGATTTCCGGCTCCACGAATATCCAAATCCTGCATAGCAATGTGGAATCCATGACCCAGTTCGGAGAAGTTCTCAATTGCTTGCAATCGTCTTCTAGCCTCAGGAGTCAAGGTATGTAACGGGGGTGCTAATAGATATGCAAAAGCCTTCTTATTGCTTCGTCCAACACGTCCACGCAATTGATGCAGATCGCTCAAACCAAAATTCTGAGCATTGTTTATTATTATCGTATTTGCATTAGGAATATCAATACCCGACTCTACTATTGAAGTTGCTATCAATACGTCATATTCTTGGTTTACAAAGTCTATAATAATCGATTCCAGCTTGGCGGGATCCATTTGTCCATGCCCAACAGCAATACGAGCATCAGGAACCTCTCTCTTTATTATATCTTCAAGTTCATGTATATTCTTTATCCTGTTATTGATAAAGAATACCTGCCCGTTACGGCTCATTTCAAACTCTATCGCTTCACGAATAATCAACGGATCGAATGTGTGTACTTCAGTCTGTATCGGATATCTGTTTGGCGGAGGCGTTGTTATTGCAGATAAATCCCTTGCTCCCATTAACGAAAACTGCAATGTACGTGGAATAGGTGTAGCTGTCATCGTTAAAGTATCCACATTGGACTTCATTTGTTTCAATTTCTCTTTTACAGCAACACCAAACTTTTGCTCTTCGTCTATTATAAGCAAGCCCAAATCTTTAAACTGAATATCTTTGCCAACAATGCGATGCGTGCCAATCAGTATATCAACTTTTCCCTCCTTTAAATCGTTTAGAACCTCTTTAATTTGTCCTGCCGACCGTGCCCTGCTGATATATTCTACACGGCAAGGAAAGTCTTTAAGCCTCTCTTTAAATGTTTGATAGTGCTGATAGGCTAAAACTGTTGTAGGAACCAATACTGCAACTTGCTTATTATCTGTTACGGCCTTAAATGCAGCCCGAATAGATACTTCTGTTTTTCCAAACCCAACATCGCCGCAAATCAAGCGATCCATGGGTTTACTGTTCTCCATATCAAGTTTTACATCAGCAGTTGCTTTTACCTGATCGGGGGTATCTTCATAAATAAATGAAGCTTCGAGCTCATGCTGTAGAAAAGAATCGGGAGCGAAGCTAAACCCTTCTTCTTGTCGGCGTTTGGCGTATAGCTGTATCAGGTCGCGGGCAATGTCTTTTACTTTATTTTTAGTCTTCTCCTTAATCTTATTCCATGCCCCTGTACCTAATTTATTGATACGTGGCGGTTCGCCTTCCTTGCCTCTATATTTTGATATTTTATGTAAAGAGTGCAGGGAAACAAAGATAACGTCATTGTTCAAGTAAATGAGTTTTATTAACTCCTGCATCTTTCCATTCATATCAGACCGCACAAGGCCTCCAAATTGACCTACACCATGATCGATATGTACGATATAATCTCCTATCTGAAACTGTTGAAGCTCCTTTAAAGAAAGAGCAAACTTCCCAGAACGTACCCTATCGGATTTAAGGTTATATTTATGATAACGGTCAAAAACCTGGTGATCGGTAAAACAGCAAATTTTTAAAGTTTCGTCAATAAACCCTTCTGATAGAGTCCTCTCCACAGATGTAAAATTGATATTATCTCCCCTGTCTTCAAAAATAGACTTTAGTCGTTTCTGTTGCTTTTCACTATCACTTAATATATATATAGTATATTCTTTATCAAGATATTTGTGAAGAGTTTCAGTGATCAGGTCAAAGTTTTTATGAAACGAAGGCTGTATATCTGTTTTGAATTCGACAACAGCTTCTGCCTGTATTTTATTCCCGAAATGAATATGCTTGAATCCCTTTACCAAGGCATCATATTCACCCCTTAACGTCAACTTATTTTGTAAATCTTTCTCATATTCAGGATTATCTAAAATAGTAGAATCATTATATACACTCTCTACTTTGTCGCTAGCCCATACAAAATCCTTGAATGCAATAACCGTATCCTTTGGAATCAGTTTCAACAACGACTCCCGATCCATATTCGACTTTTGCATGTCAGGGATAATCTGTATCTGCTTTAGTTTCTCTTTCGACAACTGTGTTTCGATATCAAAGGTTCGTATTGTACTCACTTCATCTCCAAAAAAGTCGATACGATAAGGATATTCGCTCGAAAAAGAAAAAACGTCCAGTATACTTCCCCTGATAGCATATTGTCCGGGTTCATACACATAATCAACGTATTCAAATCCAAAACTATCCAACATCTCTGACACGAAATTACGATCGATCTCTTCATCCACCGACATCTGTATCGTATTTTTCTTTAGTATATCTTTAGCTACAGCCTTTTCGGCTAAAGCTTCCGGATATGTTACGATTATCAGGTTTTTATCTTCAACCTGTAACTGTCCCATGACCTCGGTACGGANNGCATCTATCTGTCCGTACTTTATCGCCCGTTTGTATGCCGAAGGAAAGAATAAAACTTTATCTGAGTCTAAAATCTGATTCAAGTCATGATAAAAATACCCCGCACTTTCTAAGTCGTTTAGCACAAACAAATAGCAGCTATCTGTCTTATGAAACAAAGCTGTAGCAAACATAGACGCTGACGAACCCTGCAAACCTTTAACATAGATATCTTTATGCTTAGACAATAAATCTATTATTGCGGGTATATTTTTGTGAGTCTCAAAAATCTGTTGTAGTATGGATAATTTTAGCACTGTAAAAAATTTAATTGGGATGCAAAATTAATAAAATTATTGTTGTGTTGTATTTGCAACGTGTTTATAATATGGATATAATATATAAATTTTATCAATCCTAAACATTTAATACCTCATATCAACTCAATGTAAATATTGCTCTCAAAAAGTGACAAACCACACAAAACACAACATACTAAATATAAATAACATACAAACAAAAGGTGACAAANNACAAAAGTGACACTTTTTATAGAGGTTTTATACTGTCACTTTATACACACTCGAAAACCTCTACCATTAGACAATTTTACACGAATATTGTAACATCAATTACAAGTGCTGAAGCCGATCTATTAAGAGATATTTAATGACTAGTTTCCTAGTCAACTTAAAAAAAATGGGATAAAATTTGTTTTTAAAAAAAAGTTTATAACTTTGTGATCACTTTTATAGCGAAATAATGACAAATTGCTTTTTACATATCCTCAGTCTCATTGATATTCTCCTCGTCGGTCAGAATAAATGAGAAAGGTATGTATATTAAGTTAAGTATATAATAAGGAAATTAACATAGGCCTTTCTCATTCAATGGGAAAGGTTTTTTTTTAACTGTATGTATAATTGTTATGGGATTTGAATTAAGAAGTTCGACTAGTACACAAGGACGGCGTATGGCCGGGGCTAGAGCCCTATGGAGAGCCAATGGCATGAAAGAAGAACAAATGGGAAAACCTCTCATTGCTATCGTCAATTCATTTACTCAATTTGTCCCGGGACACGTACACCTTCATGATATAGGTCAGAAAGTAAAAGCAGAAATTGAAGCTTTGGGATGCTTTGCTGCCGAATTTAATACCATAGCTATAGACGATGGTATTGCCATGGGACACGATGGAATGTTATATTCTCTTCCATCACGAGACTTGATTGCAGATAGTGTAGAATATATGGTGAATGCTCACAAAGCAGATGCAATGGTATGTATCAGCAATTGTGACAAGATCACTCCCGGTATGCTGATGGCAGCAATGAGATTAAACATCCCAACTGTATTTGTATCCGGAGGACCAATGGAAGCAGGAGAGCTTGACAATAAACACCTCGACCTGATAGATGCGATGATAAAAGCTGCGGATGATACCGTTTCCGATAAAGAAGTAAACGCCATAGAACGTGCGGCATGTCCTACATGCGGATCTTGTTCGGGCATGTTTACAGCTAACTCGATGAACTGCCTGAACGAAGCCATAGGGCTTGCATTACCGGGCAATGGAACAATCGTTGCCACGCATGCAAACCGATCGAAATTATTCCAGGATGCTGCAAAACAGATTGTAAATAATGCTTATCGTTATTACAGAGACGGTGATGAATCGGTACTTCCCAGAAATATAGCTACCAAAACGGCTTTTCTTAATGCTATGACATTAGATATAGCAATGGGAGGTTCTACAAATACAATCCTTCACCTGCTAGCTATAGCACAAGAAGGCGAAGTAGACTTCACAATGGACGATATAGACAAACTGTCGCGCAAAACACCATGTTTGTGCAAAGTAGCTCCTAATACTCAAAAATACCATATACAAGATGTCAACCGTGCAGGAGGGATACTTGGTATTTTGAACGAATTGAATAAAGGTGGGTTGATTAATACTGCCGTTTCACGAATCGACGGACTTTCTCTTGCTGAAGCTATAGACAAATATGATATAACAAAAGCTAATCCGGAAAAAGCCGCCGAGGATTTATATAAATCAGCACCCGGAAATAAGTTTAATCTTGTAATGGGCTCTCAAAACAGTAGCTACGCTACTCTCGATACCGACAGAGAAAACGGCTGTATCCGCAGTATGGAGCATGCATATACCAAAGACGGAGGATTGGCTATACTGAAAGGTAACATCGCCCTGAATGGATGTGTTGTAAAAACTGCGGGTGTAGATGAAAGCATATTCAAATTTTCGGGAACAGCCAAAGTTTTCCACTCTCAGGATGCAGCATGTGAAGGAATATTGAAAGGCGATGTACAAGCCGGCGATGTTGTTGTCATCACATACGAAGGACCTAAAGGAGGACCGGGTATGCAAGAAATGCTCTACCCTACATCATATATCAAATCTAAGCATCTGGGTAAAGAATGCGCCCTTATTACAGACGGACGCTTCTCGGGTGGAACATCAGGTCTTTCTATTGGACACGTTTCTCCCGAAGCTGCATCAGGTGGCGCTATCGGCTTGGTTAAAGACGGAGATATTATAGATATAGATATTCCGAATCGTTCTATCGATGTACGCATATCCGATGCAGAACTGGAAGCACGCCGACAAGAGGAGCTTGCCAAAGGTAAAGATGCATTCAAACCAAATCGTAATCGTACGGTATCCAAAGCATTGCGCGCTTATGCAAGCATGGTTAGTTCGGCCGATTTAGGTGGAATAAGAATCATTGAATAATACAGCACAAAATAGAGACAAATATCATGGATAAAAATAAAATTACAGGAAGTGAAGCCCTTATTCAATCTTTGTTGAGTGAAGGTGTAGATACCATATTCGGGTATCCGGGCGGAGCCATAATGCCCGTATTTGACAGTTTATATCATTATAAAGATAAAATAAATCATATTCTTGTTCGCCACGAACAAGGTGCTACGCATGCTGCTCAAGGGTTTGCTCGCACTTCAGGTAAAGTTGGCGTTGCGCTGGTAACCTCGGGTCCCGGTGCAACCAATACCGTAACAGGAATTGCTGATGCAATGATAGATAGCACACCTATAGTTGTTATATCCGGGCAGGTTGCTTCTTCCTTACTAGGAAGTGATGCCTTTCAGGAAGCAGATGTAGTAGGCATTACACAGCCTGTATGCAAATGGGCATATCAGATTCGCAGAGCCGAAGATATCCCATCGGCAGTAGCTAGGGCATTCTATATAGCGTCAACAGGAAGACCCGGACCGGTAGTTCTGGATATAACCAAAGATGCTCAGTTTGGGCAAATGGATAAATCGGAATACAAAAAAGTTGATTTTATCCGTAGCTATCAGCCTAAACCCGAAGTAAAACTATCAGAAATGGAAGTAGCTGCCCAAATAATAAACAGTGCAAAAAAACCTCTAGCACTTGTGGGACAGGGTGTTATTTTGGGTGGAGCAGAAAAAGAATTGCTTGCTTTTCTCGAAAAGGCCGGCATTCCTGCGGCATCTACGGTATTGGGACTATCTGCCATACCCTCCGACCATCCTTTACAGATTGGAATGCTAGGTATGCATGGCAATGTTGGGCCTAATCAGAAAACAAACGAATGTGATGTACTTATTGGTATTGGCATGCGTTTCGACGACCGTGTAACGGGAGATCTTAAGACGTACGCAAAACAAGCAAAAGTAATCCACTTTGATATAGATAAAGCTGAAATAAACAAGAATGTATCTGTTACAGCACGTGTACTGGGAGATGTAAAGGATACGCTACCAAAGGTGACAGAATTACTAACTCCTGCCACGCATAGCGAATGGCTTGGAGAGTTTAAAGCATGTTACCAAAGAGAGTACGACGTTGTCATAGATAGCGAACTATATCCGACATCGGGACAGTTGAAGATGGGTGAAGTTATCAATAAAGTATCCGAAGCTACAAACCACGATGCTGTATTGGTTACGGATGTAGGTCAACATCAGATGATGGCTGTACGCTACTTCAAGTACAACCAAAGCCGTAGTGTGGTTACATCAGGAGGGCTGGGCACAATGGGCTTTGGATTACCTGCTGCGATAGGTGCAAAATACGGAACGCCCGATCGCACTGTATGCCTTTTTGTTGGTGATGGAGGTATTCAGATGACCATACAGGAGTTAGGTACGATCATGCAATATAACGTTGACGTTAAGATCATTATATTGAACAACCACTTCTTGGGAATGGTACGTCAGTGGCAAGAATTATTCTTTGATGAAAGATATTCTGAAACCCGGATGAATAATCCTGATTTTGTGAAAATAGCTGAAGCATACAATATTCCGGCAAAGAAGGTGGACGACCGCAATGAATTGGACGGAGCAATAAAAGAAATGCTGAATCACAAAGGCGCTTATTTGCTAGACGTACAGGTAGAGGTTAAAGGCATGGTTTACCCGATGGTTCCTGCCGGTACTTGCGTTACAAATATATTATTAGGGAACGAATAAGTTCATTATATTGATGAGATTCGTTAAATTTGAAACTGTCTAATATTACAGTTGTAAAAATAAATCTTATGCAAGATAAAACATTATATACGATAACTATATTTTCAGAGAATACCGTTGGTCTGTTAAGTCAGGTAACCAGTGTATTCGTTCGTCGTCAATTGAATATTGAGACTCTATCTGTTTCTGCTTCAGCCTTAGAAGGCATACATAAGTTTACCATCACAGTTTTTTGTGACGAAGATGTTGTAAAAAAGGTTGTACTTCAGATAGATAAGCGAGTAGATGTACTGAAAGCGTATTACAATACCGATGAAGAGCTTATTCATCAAGAAATAGCTCTCTATAAACTATCTACTCCCGATTTTCTTAAGATAGAATCGGTAGAAGAGCTTATCCGCAAACATAATGCGCATATTCTCGACATAAATGAAAACTGTGTTGTTTTAGAAAAAACAGGACACTATAAAGAGACTCAAGATCTATTCGAAGAACTGAGTAAAAGTATTGGGGTTCTGCAATTTATACGTTCGGGTCGGATAGCGATTACAAAATCGAAAGTTGAGAGATTAAGCGACATGCTAGCGGAGTTAGATAAAAGACATAAATCGCAAGACACAAATTAATATATCCATTCAAAACTATATTTAATGTTTGCTCCTATAGGAAGATACGAATTTACGATCGATGCATACTTAACCGATTTCAGAGGCAGAGCCACTTTGCCCATGATTGGAGGTTTTATGCTGCAAGCAGCAACAAAGCATGCCGATGAACGTGGGTTTGGATACTCATCAATGACTTCTCAGCAGCGAGTCTGGGTTTTGTCCCGAATGGCAATCGAGCTGTTCGAATATCCGAAAAACGATACTAACATGATAATCAAGACGTGGATTGTTAGTGTAAACAGATTGTTCACAGAGCGTCATTTTACTTTCGAAGACTCTGAGGGAAAAACAATGGGCTATGCGAGATCACTATGGGCTTCAATAGATCTTAAAACTCGTAAACCGACCAATCTGACAGAGCTGGATGGGTTGTCTGATTATATCTATACGGAAAAAGAATGTCCGATAGAGGGATTGAGCAAAATCTCAGCGTTGAAGGATGATTATGAAAAAGCGGATGAGTTTATTGTAAAATATAGCGATGTGGATATCAATAAACACCTGAACAGTATGAAGTATATTGAACATTTTGTAGATGTGTTTGATATAGATATGTTCAAGGATAAAGAAATCAGACGGATTGAGATAAATTATATATCCGAAGGGCACTACGGCTCCAAGTTGGATATATTCAAAAGAGAAGAAGAAGATTCTAATTTTATTTTAGAAATGAAAGACGGAGAAACGAGTGTATGCTCGACCCGTATTATATGGAAACAATTTTGAACCTAAATATTTTATTTAATAAAAACAAATTATGGCAGAAATGAACTTTGGCGGGGTAGTAGAAAAAGTAGTTACCCGTGAAGAATTCCCTTTGGAAAAAGCAAGAGAAGTATTAAAAAATGAAACCATTGCTGTTATCGGTTATGGCGTACAAGGTCCGGGACAAGCATTAAACCTTAGAGATAATGGGTTTAACGTAATCGTAGGACAAAGAAAAGGTGGCAAAACATGGGAAAAAGCAATAGCAGACGGATGGGTTCCGGGCGAAACATTATTTGATATCGAAGAAGCTGCAGCCAAAGGTACTATCATACAATATCTATTGTCTGATGCTGCTCAGATAGAAGTGTGGCCACGTCTTAAACCTTACCTGACTGCCGGAAAAGCTCTTTACTTTTCTCATGGGTTTGGTATTACATATAAAGAACGTACAGGAATTGTACCTCCTGCCGACATCGATGTAATTCTTGTTGCTCCAAAAGGTTCAGGAACAAGTCTTCGTCGCATGTTCCTCGAAGGTCGCGGTTTGAATTCAAGCTATGCTATCTTCCAGGATGCTACAGGTCGTGCATTCGAAAGAACTGTATCTCTGGGTATTGGCGTTGGTTCGGGATATTTGTTTGAAACAGATTTCAAACGTGAAGTATATTCTGACCTTACGGGTGAGCGTGGTACATTGATGGGTGCTATACAAGGTATCCTGCTTGCTCAATATGAAGTGTTACGTGAAAACGGTCACTCACCGTCCGAAGCATTTAACGAAACTGTAGAAGAGCTTACTCAATCTTTGATGCCTCTATTTGCAGAAAAAGGAATGGACTGGATGTATGCAAATTGTTCTACTACAGCACAACGTGGTGCACTAGACTGGATGGTACCTTTCCATGATGCAACAAAACCTGTATTTGCCAAATTATATTCAGAAGTAGCAAACGGTAATGAAGCACAACGCTCTATCGATACCAACTCTAAACCTGACTATCGTGAAAAACTAGAAGAAGAACTAAAAGCTCTTCGTGAAAGCGAAATGTGGCGTACAGGAGCAGTTGTGAGAAAATTGAGACCAGAAAATAACTAATTATTGATTTCAATATTATACGTATGAAGAGGCTGTTTTTATTCAGCCTCTTTTTATTTATTAGTCTATCTAACTCAAATTCTCTATCTTTGTTTTTTACGATTTATTATTAAGCTTAACACATATTTTAATCACATGAGAAAATTAACGATCTTATCACTTATTATCCTTTCCGCTATTATAACAACCCTTAGTTCCTGTTCGGGCTGTGTAAAACAAGCAACAAAAAAAGTTACAGAAACCGGTATAAATGCTATAGAAGGTGTTGCCGAGGCTGTAGACGAACACGGTGCCCGAGTTGGTGAAAAAGCAACAGATGCAGCAGGAAAACTTGCTGATGGTATAGGAAAAAGCCTAGACAGACAAATGAATGAGCATGCCGAAAAAGTAGCTTCGGTGATGGGTCGTACCTTGGTTCAGACAGTAGAAGGTCTGGATAAAGGAGCTACCGGGCAATATTATGATCCTATTTCATATAATGCAAATATTTGCACGGGTGTAAGTCTCGATTATTTAGGTAAAATCAAGTCTAAAGCTGTAGTAGATGCCTATTTTATCATCCTCGAAAAAGGAATATATAACTGTAAAATAGAGCTTGAAGGAAGTAAAGGGATATTCATTACAAAAGAAACAGAAATAGATAAGCCTGTAACCGAACGGAGATATTCACTTGTCAGCTTTGCTCTAAATATAGAAGAAGAAAAAGAGTTTTCGAATGCAGTTTCTGCAAAAGTAACTATTGTAAAAAAATAAAAAATCAGTATATAAAATGTTATTTATCAATATTTGAGAAAACAACAGTTAATAAGAAGCCGTTAAAAAGAGGTTAGTAATTGATAATAATTAAATTTTTAAGATTATGAATACCTCGAATTTTTTAAAAGACCCGCATTTGAGTAAAGAAACCAAAGAGTATCTGAAGGTTTTGAATTCTGGTGAAAAACCGGTTGAATCATTACCTATATCCGATGCACGTAATGTATTGGTCGATACTCAAGCTGCAATAAAAGTAGATGTTAGTGGTATTGAGGAAACAAAAAAAGTAATATTAGTCGATGAACATGATATAAAACTATATATTGTACGACCAGAGAAAGCTAAAGGTAAACTCCCTGTATTTATTTTTATACATGGTGGAGGCTGGGTTCTTGGAGATTATCAAACTCATAAACGCCTCGTTCGCGACTTAGTTATTGAGTCGGGGTATGCTTGTGTCTTTATTGAATATAGCCGTTCACCCGAAGCTAAATATCCAATAGCATTGAATGAATGTTATACGGCCACAAAGTGGGTTGCAGAACATGGCGATGAAATAAATGTAGATGGAAAAAGGTTAGCTATTGTAGGAAATAGCGCAGGAGGAAATATGACTATCGGGACTTGCCTGAAGGCAAAGGGTAATAAAGGACCGGATATTAAATGTCAGATTCTATTGTGGCCATATTCAGACGCTGGTATAAACACCGAATCATTCAAAAAATATGGAGAAGAAAGATTCCTAACTAAATCTTTAATGATTTGGATGAGAGACAACTACTTATCAAACAAAGCCCAATACGATGATATCTATGTATCTCCTGTACGTGCTGCAACGAACCAGTTGAAAGGATTGCCTCCTACACTCATCGAAGTTGCCGAAAATGATATATTGAGAGATGCCGGAGAAGAATTAGGGCGCAAGCTTGATGAAGCCGGAGTTGATGTTACTACAGTAAGATTTAACGGAGTAATTCATGATTGGGGTCTATTGAATGGTTATGCAGATCTACCTTCAACCAGAAATATGATAATATTCACGGCAGCTATGCTTAAGAAATATTTAGAATAACCCTTATATAGTTAGTAAGAGAATAAATAACTCTATATCATTTTTATTGTATAACAAAAACTTATTCTTATCTTTGCACCCGCTAATAACAATTATGTATAATTAAAATTAACTAGAAAGAAATGGCTACAAAGATCCGTTTACAAAGACGAGGACGTAAAGGTTATCCTTTTTACCACATCGTCATTGCAGATAGCAGAGCTCCACGTGATGGAAAATTTATTGAAAAGGTTGGTTCTTATAATCCTAATACCAATCCTGCTACGATAACTATAAATTTCGACAGGGCTTTGTACTGGTTACAAGTTGGTGCTCAACCTACCGACACTACTCGTAACATCCTTTCTGAAGAAGGTGTTTTGTTAAAGAAACACTTACTTGGTGGTGTTGCTAAAGGTGCATTTACAGAAGCTGATGCAGAAAGTAAATTTGAAGCATGGAAAGCTGAAAAAGAAAAAGGTACTCAAGCAGCTATCAACAAGAATCAAACAAAAGCTCAGGCAGACGCAAAAGCTCGTTTAGAGGCTGAAAAAGCAGCAAACAAAGCAAAAGCTGAAGCTGTAGCTCAAAAGAAAGCAGAAGAAAATGCAGCACAGGCAGAAGCTGAAGCTGAAACAAGTGAAGAAGTAGTAGAAACACCTACTGCTGAAACAGAAGCTCCTGCAGAAGAGAAAAGTGCTGAATAATTTGTTTTAAACAGCATAAAAAAGGCATCCGATTGGATGCCTTTTCTTTTTTATAACAGATAGATATTATAAGAGTATATTATTTTCATCCAACTTTATTTTATTCATTGCTTGCTTAATATAGTGACCAGACTCTATATGTAGGCTGAGTTTTATTGTATTTCGTTTCATCTCATTATATTGTTCTTTTGTAAGAGACAATAAGCGTGGTTTTATTTCTGATAATGAATTTATCGAAAAACCAACCCCATGCTCTAAAACAAATGGTGCCATAGCTGCTTGATTCCAAATAATTACAGGCAAATGACACCGAATATACAATGATACTTTGTGAGGATTATTAAATTGCAGATAAGAACCGAAACTACCGGAACAAGTATCAATCGAATCCCCATCCCAAACCAGTCCAAAATCACCCGTGATACTACTGATCAGATCATCACTCTGAACAAAACCTTTATAAACAAAATAAGGATTTTTTAATTCCTGTTCTGTAGGCTCGAAACCTGTACCATAAAGATTGAAAATAAATGAATCTACATGCTTACTAAATTCGTATAAGAATAAATTTTTACGTCGACTAAGCCCTCCTGCATAATTAACAACATAGTTTTGGTCATCATTGGATCTAAAACTTGAGGTATTTTGGTATTTTGACAGATAATCCCAAATATCAAGAGTCACAGTCTGTCCTTTGTAATTATTCTCTTCCAACCATTTCGCCATACTCTTATTTAAGGCTATAATGTAATCGGAGTTATTTAGGAGCGTAATTTCTTTATCTACAGTAAGCTTCTGCCTTCTAAAAGTTCCTAAATCGTGAATAAGTGTAATGATTTTAGTGTCTTTCAAATGAGCAATACCACAAATAAATGCATAATATTTTTTCATCGGATACTGAAGAAATAAAATACCTTTAGATGGCATTCGTATTACCGCTTTCAGTATCCCTGTAATATTTAAAACAAAATCAATGATTTTATTGTTGCTCGAACTTTGTTTCCATCCTATATTCTTAAACCCAATGCCTTGTAAAATTAACTCTACATCTGTTTTTGCTTTTCCACCAGCACTCTCTATTCCTTTATAGTTTCTGGATATAAAAACCTTTTTCATAGATTTATGTTAATTCATTTTTACAAAGTTAATTTAATTTCCAAACCTTAAGGTAGAAATAAAAAATATTAAAATTAGAGACTTGTACTAGTTACACTTTAAATCGAATTAGACTTGTAATGCACCTATTAGCTCCTGTATGGACGAAATATTATTTTTATCGAGATATTCTTTTATGCCATCTACAACCTTTACAGAAATTGTAGGGTCAATAAAGTTGTGTGTTCCTATCTGTATAGCAGAAGAGCCTGCAAGGATAAATTCAATGGCATCTTGCCACGATGATATTCCTCCCATACCTATCACGGGAATTTTTACAGCATTGTAAGTCTGCCAAACCATTCTAAGCGCAATAGGCTTTACACACGGGCCGGATAGCCCTCCCGTAACAGTAGATAACACCGGACGTCTCTTATTTATGTCTACAGCCATTCCTAATAGTGTATTGATCAAAGAAACAGCATCAGCACCTTCACCTTCTACGGCTTTTGCAATTTCTGTTATATCGGTTACGTTAGGAGACAGCTTTACGATAAGGGTCTTATTCCATACTTCACGTACTGCTTTTGTTACATCAGCAGCAGAACAAGCAGAAGTGCCGAATGCCATACCCCCTTCTTTTACATTTGGGCAGGAAATATTAAGCTCAATAGCCGGTATTTTTTCGAGGGCTACCAACTTTTGAGAACATTCCACATAGTCTTCGATCGTTGACCCTGAAACGTTCACAATGATGTTTGTATCAAAGTCTTTTATCTCGGGATATATATTTGAAACAAAGTAATCTACGCCTTTATTTTGCAGGCCAACCGCATTAAGCATTCCCGATGGAGTTTCTGCCATACGAGGATAATCATTCCCCTGCCTTTCGCGAATAGTAGTTCCTTTTACAAAAACACCACCAATTCGTCCCAAGTCCATAAAGTCAGAATATTCCTTTCCATACCCGAAAGTACCGGATGCTGTCATTACCGGGTTCTTTAAATGCAGGTTTCCTATATTTACTTTTAGTTTATCCATGTCAAATTTTCTATATTAAATACGGGTCCCTCTGTACATACACACACATTCCCTTCGCGTGTCTTCTCTACACAACACAAACACACACCAAACCCGCATGCCATAAGGTTTTCGAGCGACACTTCACACTCTATTTTATTCGTGTTCGCATATTTCGCTACAGCTACCATCATAGGCTTAGGACCACAGGTATAAATTTTGGATATTTGAGTGTTTTTTAATACAGAGTGATCTGTTACATATCCTTTTTCTCCGAAACTTCCATCTTCAGTGGTACAATACAGTTCACCATATTTTCTGAAATCATCCAATTGGAGTAAATCATTTTTTGATCTTGCGCCTAAGAGAAATTTAGGTTTATAGCCTGCTTCCCTGAGGCGTGCGCCAAGGAATAACATAGGAGCAGTACCTACGCCACCGCCAATGAGAAGAAGTTCTTGCTCCGGATTCGAAGTAGGAACTGTAAATGTATTACCTAACGGTAATAGAAGGTTTACAATATCGCCCTGTTTGTACTCACACATTTTCTTGGTTCCATCACCTACAGCCTGAACAAGTAGCCATAATTCGTTTTTTTGCTTATCCACAAAGTTTACCGAAATAGGACGTCTAAGGTAAGTTGAGGGAGATCCATCAACTCTCACTTCTACAAATTGCCCGGGATGCATTTCGGTTAAGGGAGTTTTATCTGTTGTGGTGAGCTTAATGAGGCTATAGTTTTGGTTTAGTTGCTCATTTTGAGTAACAACTAAATCCATCATTTTTTTCATTAACCTATTATTTAGAGATAAATATTTCCTGAGTTATTTCGAGTACAAAGTTAATAAAGTTTGACTTTATAATAAAATTAGGAAAGACTTTAATTTATTCACAAGTTTTACTACCTTTATGTCAAACATATCACGCCAACATAAGCATATATTGTATGAAAACAATCCAAAAGCACATCATTATTGCTATTAAAATATCATTTTGAAATAATAGGTTTATAATCTGTTCTTCTTTTATTCATAGTAATTATCTATATCAAGCATTTGTCTAACATATATCTAAACATAAATAATTATGGAATTGCCTTTTGCCGAACCTTGGAAGATCAAAATGATCGAACCTATTCATAAAAGCACACGAGACGAACGTGAACAATGGCTGAAAAATGCTAAATACAATATGTTTAAGTTAAGATCGGAACAAGTGTATATAGACCTGATAACAGACTCTGGAACAGGTGCTATGAGCGATAGGCAATGGGCTGGCATGATGGTTGGAGACGAGAGCTATGCCGGAGCGTCTTCATATTACAAAATGAAAGATATGATAACGCATATTACAGGGTTTGAATATGTTCTACCTACACATCAGGGACGTGCTGCTGAGAATGTCTTATTCTCTTGCCTAATCAAAGAAGGCGACGTATGCCCGGGTAATTCGCATTTCGATACAACAAAAGGTCATATAGAATCCAGAAAGGCCATTGCTTTAGATTGTACGATAGATGAGGCTAAAGACACTCAACTTGAAATTCCATTCAAAGGGAATGTTGATATCAAAAAACTTGAGGAAGCACTGAAAAAGTATGGAGATCGTACACCCTTTATTATTGTAACCATAACAAATAATACGGCAGGTGGACAACCTGTATCTATGCAGAATTTGCAAGAAACACGCATGATTGCAAATAAATATGCTAAAAAAGTAATATTTGACTCAGCCAGATTTGCAGAGAATGCATATTTTATCAAGAAACGAGAGAAAGGTTACGAAAACAAGACAATAAAAGAGATCTGCGACGAAATGTTCTCATATGCCGATGCTATGACCATGAGCGCTAAGAAAGATGCTATTGTAAATATGGGAGGATTCTTTGCCACAAACCTCAAAGAATGGTATGATGTAGCCAAAATAA
Source organism: Dysgonomonas sp. UBA7630 (assembly GCF_002483985.1). NCBI lineage: Bacteria > Pseudomonadati > Bacteroidota > Bacteroidia > Bacteroidales > Dysgonomonadaceae > Dysgonomonas > Dysgonomonas sp. UBA7630. The sequence goes on along the minus strand of NZ_DLIY01000011.1, from coordinate 18,536 downwards.
AAGGATTTGCTTATGAGGGATATATTACTTATGGAGGTATGAGTGGACGTGATATGAACGCTTTGGCTATAGGTCTGGATGAAAATACAGAGTTTGAGAGTCTTGAAGGCAGAATAATGCAGGTTGAATACCTTGGTAAGAAGCTTGATGAATATAATATCCCATATCAACGTCCGGCAGGAGGACATGCAATCTTTGTAGATGCATCGAAAGTATTGCCAAACATCCCTAAAGAAGAGTTTCCGGCACAAACATTAGCTGTAGAATTATATCTAGAAGCGGGTATCAGAGGTTGTGAGATAGGTTATCTATTAGCAGACCGAGACCCTGTAACCCGGAAAAATCGTTTCGATGGGCTCGATTTACTGCGTTTAGCCATACCTAGGCGTGTTTATACAGACAATCATATGAATGTAGTAGCAGTAGCCTTAAAGAATATATTCGATCGTAGAAAATCGATTAAAAAAGGACTAACGATTACTTGGGAAGCTGATTTATTAAGGCACTTTACAGTTGAACTTAAAAGGATAAAATAGTAATATAATTATCATATACAAGACAAATAAACCTCTCGGAATATAACAATTCGAGAGGTTTTTTATTTTTTATAGACAAATTTATCTTATACAAAAGTGTTCTTTGATATATTTTTGAATATATAAGAAGTTACATTAGTAATAAGTAGTAAAAGAGTCACCTTTGATACTTTTTAAGGATAAACATATGTATACTAATCAATTATATTAAAAATACAATATAGAATAAATAGAAAAGTAGATCATTATAATGGCTTATTATCAGCATTAAATGTTTCAAAAGTATTATCCGAATAATATATAATTATTTTAGTTACTTTCCGCTCAGGTGCTTTTTGGTATATAATAGACTGTTTTACAACGTCTTCATCTGTTTTTTGAGGTTTCTCAACTATTATTTCCTTGCGATATTCTGATTCAGGCTTATCGGATGACTGAGATATTTCATTCTGAAAGAATAAATCGGGCTGGAGATTAGAATTTACCGGTATAGTCGTTGTAGTGAGATGTGATTTTTCTCTATTATCTGTTTTATACATCTTACCATTTCCGGTTAATAACCAATCCGAATCGATGTAATCCATTTTTGATAGTATACGAGATACAACATCCAAACTAGGATTATTACGTCCATTCAATATATGAGATATAACGGCACGTCCTAATTGCAACTTATCTGCAAAAGCTGATGGCGTTAAGTGCTCATTATCCATTATAAGCTTGATTCTATCCTTCATATTTTTGTATATTATCAGAACACAAATGTAAACTTTATATTTTACAAATGGAATATGTTTCCATTTATATTTGTAAATTACATTTGAATACGATAATATACTTTTGTTTTATCTATGTGTGTATACAATTGAATATATCATAAATAAACACTTTATAATAAATATATAATGAACTAATTAATATGTAAATAAATTAATAAAATGACTTATTTAGAGGCTGTATTATTGTATATAATTAATTATGGCTAATATATCTAAATTATTACTTTATTTTATGTATATAATAATCTGATATATAAATTATTACATCAAAACACAGTCAGTATTTTAAGGTTTTACAATTGTTTATTTAATGATTCATAGATAAGCTGTATTCAAATGTATACATTATTACATTTGATTATTTTTGTAATCATATGTAATAATATTAACCTCTACAATCTACACAACATTTGTAAACATACGTATAATTCACAAATGTTACAAGAAAGAAATACATTATGAAATACATCTTTATTAAAATGATACAATCATATCGCAGGAATAAATTAATTGAAGTATCTTTACGCTTTATATAACAATAATTTATAATTCTATGAGGAAAATATCATTATTCATGTTATTTTGTTTTCTCTGCGAGATTCACATATTTGCTTGCACAAATTTTTTAGTTGGCAAATATGCGTCTGTCGATGGGTCAACAATGATAACATATTCGGCAGATTCTTACGCTCTATTTGGAGAGTTGTACCATTGGCCAGCCAAAAAATACTCACAAGGAGAAATGCTAAAAGTATATGAATGGGATTCCGGAAAATATTTAGGAGAAATAGCACAAGCTAGCCAAACATATAATGTAGTTGGTAACATGAACGAGTATCAAGTGACAATAGGCGAAACAACTTTTGGCGGACGAGAAGAATTGGCTGATCCGGATGGTATCATCGACTATGGAAGTCTTATATATATCGCATTGCAACGAGCCAAGACTGCAAGAGAAGCTATTAAAATAATGACCGACCTTGTTGCTGAATATGGCTACTATAGCGGAGGAGAGTCATTCTCGATAGGTGATCCCAATGAAATCTGGGTTTTGGAGATGATTGGCAAAGGTAAGGGAAACAAAGGTGCTGTTTGGGTAGCTGTACGTATACCTGACGACTGCATTTCAGCCCATGCAAACCAATCTCGTATACATCAATTTCCTCTAAAAGATCCAAAAAATTGCCTGTACTCAAAAGATGTTATTTCTTTTGCCCGTGAGAAAGGTTATTATACTGGTAAAGATGAAGACTTTAGCTTTTCTAAGGCATATAATCCCCTGGATTTTGGAGGTCAGCGTTTTTGTGAAGCTCGCGTTTGGAGTTTCTTCAACAAATGCAATAAAGACATGGCTAAGTTTGTGACCTATGCACAAGGAAAAACTCAAGAACCAATGCCTCTTTATATCAAACCTGACAAGAAGTTATCTCTTGCTGATATACAAGGGATGATGAGAGACCATTACGAAGGAACTGAATTAGATTGGACTAACGATATTGGAGCCGGTCCTTTCAAATCTCCATATCGTTGGGCTCCACTTACTTGGAAAGTAGATTTTGTAGAATACTGTAACGAACGCCCTATTGCTACTCAACAATCAGGTTTTGTATTCACATCTCAGATGCGTTCATGGCTACCAAATTCAATCGGTGGAGTATTATGGTTTGGAACAGATGATGCTGCTCAAACTGTGTTTACACCGATGTATTGTTCTGTAACAGAGGTACCTGAATGTTATCGTGAAGGCAATGGTGATTTGTATACATTCTCTTGGACATCAAGCTTTTGGATTCAGAATTGGGTGTCAAATATGGTATATAATAAATACGACTATATGCATCCTGATTTGAAAAAGGTTCAGGATGAATTAGAAGGAAAGTTCTTAGCTGAACAAAATAGTACTGAAAAGGAGGCGTTAGAATTATATAAGAAATCGCCCGAACAAGCAGTTCAATTCTTAACTAAATATAGTGAGAAGCAAGCACAGTATGCTTTTGAAAAATGGAAAAAACTTGGAGAGTTCTTAGTCATCAAATATATGGATGGTGTTGTCCGCAAAGAAAAAGATGGTGAGTTTATCCGTAATGAACATGGAAAACCATCTTCGCCACAGCGAGTAGGATATCCTAAAGATTTCTATGAGCGGGTAGTGAAGGAAACCGGAGATAAATATAAAGTTCTTTATTAAATATTCAAGCCCCTCCTACAACGAGGGGCTATTTTATACATTCAGTACCTTATGTCCAAAGGGTTTACATATAGTATTCTATTCGTTATAAGTATATTTATACTATTTGTTTTAAGTCTATTTCTAGGCTCTGTATCAATACCGTCGCAAGCTGTCTTTCAAATATTGCAAGGAAATGAAGTTGAGAAACAAGCTTGGACCTATATTATACTCGAATCTCGCTTACCTCAGGCCATCACGGCTCTATTTACAGGAGGAGCAATTGCTGTTTCGGGATTGTTGCTGCAAACAGCATTTCGCAATCCTCTGGCTGATGCGGGAATATTAGGTATCAGTTCGGGTGCAAATATGGGGGTAGCAATAGTAATTCTTTTAATAGGAAATAGCTTCGGATCGGTAAATGGATTTAATTTGTCTTATTCGATGACTATTGTTTTTGGTGCTTTCATTGGTGCAGCTATTATTTTAGCTATCATCATGGGATTCGCATCTATTATCAAAAATAATGTTATGTTACTGATCATTGGTATAATGGTTGGTTATCTTACATCTTCTATTATATCTATTTTGAAGTTTTGGAGTACTAGCGAAGATGCATATTCGTTCATGATATGGGGTATGGGAGATTTTTCGGGAGTATCAAAAGAGCAATTACCTTTTTATTGCATCGTTGTCTGTGTTAGCTTACTCCTTTCTATCCTACTAATCAAGCCCTTAAATGCTCTGTTATTAGGAGAAAGATATGCAGCAAACTTAGGTGTAAATATAAAATTTATTCGCTTTCTACTCTTACTCTGTGCAGGACTGATCACTGCAATAACTTGTGCATTCTGTGGTCCTATAGCATTTATCGGACTAGCAGTTCCACATATAGCCAGATTAATATTGGGAACATCAAATCATAAATCTTTATTGCCTATTACCATACTAATTGGTTCGGCAATGGCTTTGCTTTGCAATTTGATCTGTGTATTACCGGGGGCCAGTGGAGTACTACCGTTAAATGCTATCACTCCTATTTTTGGAGCACCTGTAATAATATATGTAATTCTTAATCAGAAAAAAATACAATATTTCCATTAAGTTTACAAATTAATTCACTGAATATCAAATAGTTTACTTATGTAAACTAAATATTACTTACTTTTTTGAATACACTGTACTGATTACTTATGAATAATACAGAAGTAGTAATTAAGGCTCAAAATATTGGTATTGGTTATGCCAAATCTAAGCATAATAATATTCTTTATAACAACCTGTCGTTCAATTTATATAGAGGAGAACTTGTTTGTCTGATAGGTGCTAACGGTGCCGGAAAATCGACTCTGCTACGAACAATTAGTGCTTCACAACCAGCACAAGGAGGCGATATACTTTTCGAGAATCAAAGTATTTCATCCTTATCTGAAAAAGAATTATCACAACGACTAGGCCTAGTTTTAACTGATAAAACTTCTGCCGGAGGCTTACTCGTCCGAGAACTTATTGAGCTGGGACGTTATCCTTATACCGGATTTTTTGGTCAATTATCAGAGAATGATAAATCCATTGTTCACAAAGCAATGGAAGATGTAGGGATAGCACATAAGGCTAATTCTTATATAGCCGAATTATCCGATGGAGAGCGACAGAAGGCTATGATAGCCAAAGCTTTATCACAAGAGTGCCCTGTCGTTTTGCTGGATGAACCTACAGCTTTTTTAGATATTGAAAGCCGTATAGAGATTATGAATTTGCTCCATAATCTGGCAATGAATCATAATAAGACAATATTATTATCAACACATGATATTGATATGGCTTTGCTCCTAGCCGACCGTCTTTGGCTATTATCAAGAGAAAAAGGGTTGACTACGGGAGTAACTGAAGACATCGTATTGTCAGGGACTTTGGATGATTTCTTTAAAAGAGACAATGTTGTATTCGACAGATATACAGGTAATTTCTTACCAAAAAGAGCTAATAATAGAAAGGTTTATCTTAAAGCTGAGGGAATATTACACCACTGGACAAAAAACATATTAGAAAGAAACGGATTTTCTTTAACAAAAGATTTAAATGATGCTATATTCCACATTGAAGCTCAATCGTCTGAACAAATAATAGTAGAATATAATACAATAAAAATTGAAATTAGCAGCTACGAACAGCTTGCTTCATTTTTGAGAACGCATAAAACGCTATAATAACATTTATCTACGTTTTCTAGCCATATCAATGCGGAGGAATATAAAGAGAAGAATGGTAAATCCCCACAAAGAAGACCCCCCATAGCTAAAGAAAGGCAAAGGGATTCCTATTACAGGAGTCAAACCTGTTACCATTCCTATATTTATCATCACATGAAAGAGGAAAATACAAGCTACGCAATAGCCATAAACTCTTCCGAAAGTGCTCTTCTGACGTTCTGCCAAATAGAATAAACGTAGAATTAGTGCTAAAAATAATAAAAGGACAAATACCGATCCGGCAAAACCCTGTTCCTCTCCTACTGTGCAGAATATGAAGTCAGTATCTTGCTCGGGAACGTATTTCAATTTAGTCTGAGTACCATTTAAATATCCTTTTCCTAAAAGCCCTCCTGAGCCTATTGCAATCTTAGATTGATTCACATTATACCCCGCTCCCATTAGGTCATCTTCCATCCCCAAAGTGACTTTTATACGCATCTGCTGGTGAGGTTGCATAACATCTGAGAAAAGGTAATCTATTGAGCTGACGAATATAAGGCTGCTGATAGCAAAAACGGCTGTCAGAAAATATACTTTCGACCAATATTTCTTCGCCAGAACCAAAAGATATACTACAAGTACACCAAGAGCGATTAGTGAAATAATACCAAAATCAATATTGACATTCAGTAGCGAAATCAGATATGGAATTCCAAATAACGCCAGCATTCCCAATATAATATTACGAGCTGCTACTTTATCTTGCCTATAACTTACCAATAATGCGGCACAAATCAGTATAACTAAAATTATAGTAACAAACTCACCTGTAGATATTATACCTATATCTGTATCCGAATATTTGAGTCCAATTACAAAAAATGCAATGGCTGATATTCCCAAGAACAAAATAATTCCGGGCAGTCCCTCTCTATATAACATTAATATGAAGACTGTATACACAAGCGCAGAACCTGTCTCTTTCTGCATGATGATCAGCAACATAGGGAGAAGAATAAGTCCCGCTACTGTTATCAGATTTTTAGGGGTGAGCAATTTAAAATTGTAGGTGCTCAGCAACTTTGCCAAAGCTAAAGCTACTGCAAATTTAGCAAACTCAGCAGGCTGTATTTGCACCGAATCAGTTATTTTGAGCCACGATCTAGACCCTCTGATGTCTGTGGATAGAAATATAGTAGCTATAAGAAGTAATATAAAAGCTATATAAATATAATAAGCCAATATATCGTATAAGTTGCTATCCAGTTTTAATATTATGAAACCCAGAACAATCGATGTACCAATCCAAACCAATTGCATACCGGCTCTACCCGATATATCAAACATGCTGGTAGTACTTCCGTATTGATAACTAGCTCCATATATACTGAGCCATCCGCACAATACCATAATCAGATATAATGCGATGGTAAACCAGTCTATACTGCTTTTTATATGTTCATCTTCTCTTCTGTACATTCCTTATTATTGATTTTCAGCAGGGTTTAATGAAAATGGTTCTATAGATGTTTCATCTACTGCACCATCTGTATTTGATACCGCAGGCTGAGAAAACTCATCATACTTCTTATTTGCTCTATTCCAATTAAAAAATGTTTGTGGCAAAATTGTCGTTGTGGCAATTCTCTCTTCAATATATTTATCAGAATCAGGTACTTCTCCTTTCAGATACTTCTGAATCATCAGACGTCCGATAGGAACAGCAAATGTAGCACCAAATCCTGCATTTTCAACAATAACACAAATAGCCACCTTCGGATTATCTTTAGGAGCAAAACCCATAAATAAAGAGTGATCTTTACCATGTGGATTTTCGGCTGTACCAGTCTTGCCACAAACTTCAATATCAGGTATATTAGCTCCTCTACATGTACCGCCTGTAACAGCAAGAGCCATCCCATCTACTACATACTGATAGTATTCTTTTTTTATTCCGGTATAGTGAGGATGTGTATATATACTGTCTAAAGGCGTATCTTGTATCTGACGCACAACATGTGGCGCATAGTAGAACCCTCTATTAGATATACTTGCGGCAAAGTTTGCTATTTGCAAAGGGGTAGCTGTTATTTCCCCCTGACCTATTGCTATAGAAATAACATTGGAAGCACTCCAATTCTCCCTTTTAAAAGCTCTGCTATAGAAATTGGCATTAGGAATAAAACCTCTCTTCTCAGAAGGTAAATCTACACCTAAGCGATAACCAAATCCCATATCTACCATATGATCTTTCCAAATATCAAAAGCTTCAACAGTACTTTTATACTTTTTTCTGTTTCCTAACATCGCAGATAATCCATAACAAAAATATGAATTACAAGAAGTTGCAATAGCTGGAACTAATGACAGTGGTGAACCATGAGGGTGACATTTGGGACGACCGCCTAATGGAGGATACCCTCCTGCACACGCATATAGTGTATTAGAAGTAATAATGTCTTCTTGAAGGAAAATCAATCCCTGTGTTGGTTTAAAAGTAGATCCGGGAGGATACATCCCTTGTATAGCCCTATTAAATAATGGCTTAAGAGGGTTATCTTCCAGTTCTTTATAGCTCTTACTAAAATTACGACCCAGAAGCATAGAAGGATCATAAGTAGGAGATGTAACCAAGCATAATATCTCACCGGTGGAAGGTTCAATCATAACAACACATCCAACTTTATTTTGAAGAAGATACTCCCCGTATGCTTGTAAATCTATATCGACAGAAAGTGTGAGGTTTTTTCCTGATACAGGAGACTTATCAAACTTTCCGTTTTCATATCTACCTTGAATACGTCCATGAGCGTCTCTTAATAAAACCTCAATGCCTTTTTCTCCCCTAAGATAGTTTTCATAAGATGCTTCAAGTCCTGATTTTCCAGCATAATCACCTCTTACATAGTAAGGATCATTCTCCAGTTGACTTCTGCTTACTTCCGCTACGTACCCTAGCAATAAGCCTGCATTATGATAGTTATACTGCCGCAATGTCCTATTCTGAATAAAGAAACCGGGAAATTTATATAGCTTTTCTTGCAACAAACCACTCTCTTGAGTCGTAAGCTGAGTCATAAACGTTTGCATTGTATATGACGAATATCCGGGATTCAAACGACGATCTTTTATGTCGTTCATGCGTTTATCAAACTGCTCCCTGGTTATATTCAATGACTTACAAAAGTCAAGGGTGTCAAATGGCTGTACCTCACGAGGTATGTATACGATATCATACGTAGGCTGGTTGTATACAAGTATTCTATCTTTTCTATCAGAAATGACTCCTCTTGCAGGATATAATGTCCTGTTAAAGAATGCATTTCCATCTGCAAAATCCTTATATTCAGGATTAAGCACTTGTAAATTAAAAAGTTGAATTATATATATAAGAATTATGCCACAGGCTATTCCGCCTAGTACATATTTTCTTTTAGATAAGTCTAAGATGTTTTTTGCCATGAGTTTTTCTTCTTAAAAGATAAACCTTCAAATGCAAACACCAATAATGATGTGAGTAAAGTAGACAAAAGAATTCGCTGCAACAGTATCTCTAAATTAAAGTATGAAAAAGATTCAATCGAGATAAGTACAATATGGTGAATCAGTGTCAAAAATATAGCATATCTTATAAATGCACCTCCTAATAAAGACAATCTCGGGGTTTGCTCATCATAATCGTCAACCATAAAGAACAACTTCTGCACAGGCCAGCGAACAAGCCCCACAAAAGTGGAAGCTGCGGCATTTATTCCCGGCGTATTACAGAAAAGATCAATAACAAATCCGATTAAGAAGCTTAAAAAGATAACTAAACTTTTATTAGAGCGGATAGGCAGTTTTATTATAAAATATACATACGCAAAAGGGACTCCATATCCAAGAAATGAAATCCGATTTAGGACCAATACTTGTAATAATACAAGCAGGACAAACATTATTATATACTTTATATTACTGCTCTTGAACATTTTTTATTTTTTGCTCCAATTCTTTCCTCTCATCATCTTTTCCACTGAGTAAAAGAACTCTTTTCAATGATCCAAAATCTGTTGATAATTTGATCTTTAAAGAATAGAAATTATCATTCGTACCGCTTTTATAGTCCTCAATTACACCTACAAATATACCCTCGGGGAATATATCAGAGAAACCACTCGTTACAATAGTATCACCTTTCTCAACCTTCTCATATTTAGGATATTCAGTAAGGATTGCGTATCGAGGATCTCCACCTTCCCAAACTAAAGTTCCTGCTGTATTAGAGTTTAATATCTTACAACTAAATCTACTATGAGGATTTAATACAGGCTGAACTACAGCGTAATTTAAAGTAGCATCCCTAACAACACCTACTATACCTTGTTGAGAAACTACACCCATATCAGTCTGTACTCCATCTTTCTTTCCTTTATTGATTATAATAAAGTTATAAATCTGTGATATAGTGTTATTTTCTACACGAGCTATAATATGCGGCTCTTTTTGTCTAGTGCCCAGAGAGTCGGTAATAAATGCATTCGTCTTTAAGGAATCATTCTCAAGATTATAAATATAGTCCTTCAATTCTGCAATTTGAGACTGTAAATCTGCATTTTTCAGTAATAACTCCTCATTCTCCGATCTTAATCCAAAATAAGAGAGTACGTTTCCTGAAATAGTATAAACTCTTCCAGTAAATTCGTTGGAAGAGTTAAAAAATATACTCTTTTGATAAGAGTTGCTACTGAATATAAAATAAAAACAGATTATTTCAAGGAAAATAAACACAAACCAATGGCTATTTTTTCTTAAAAAATTGATTAGGTTATGCATTCTCTGTAATTATATCTATATTAAAATAGTTATGATTCGCGATTTGTTCAGAAATCACTTCTCTTTTTATCTCATCAAGAAGTTAAACTTCTCTATATTCTTTAGGGCTATACCAGTACCTTTGGCAACAGCATGCAACGGATCTTCTGCTACATGGAATGCGATACCGATTCTATCAGAGAAACGTTTGCTCAAACCTCTCAGCAATGCGCCACCACCTGTAAGGTATATACCATTGCGAACAATGTCAGCATACAACTCCGGAGGTGTTTGTTCTAAAGCACTTAGGATAGCTGAATCCATTTTAGAAATAGATTTATCGAGACAGTGAGCCATTTCCTGATATGATACAGGAATATCCATAGGCAAAGATGTCATTCTGTTAGGTCCATGAACAATAAAGTCTTCGGGCACATCCTCGTCAGGTAATTCTGTCAAAGCAGCACCAACTGCTATTTTAATATTTTCTGCTGTGCGCTCTCCTACTTTGATATTATGTTGACGTCCCATATACTCCTGAATATCTTCTGTAAGGTCATCTCCTGCAATCTTTATTGATTTATTTGACACAATACCTCCAAGAGAAATTACAGCGATTTCTGTTGTACCACCGCCTATATCAACGATCATGTTTCCTTCCGGCGCTTCTACATCAAGGCCAATACCAAGTGCCGCAGCCATCGGCTCATATATCATATAAACATCGCGACCTCCGGCATGTTCTGCAGAGTCTCTGATCGCACGGGTTTCAACCTCAGTACTTCCGGATGGGATACAAATAACAATTCTTAATGAGGGTGCAAATAAACGTCCTTTGTTATTGAACATCTTTATTAGTCCGCGAATCATTTGTTCCGCAGCCGTAAAGTCTGCAATCACACCATCTTTCAACGGTCTGATTGTTCTTATGTCCTCATGGGTTTTCCCATGCATCTGTCGGGCTTGTTCTCCAACAGCTATGACTTTCCCTGTTTTACGTTCCAAAGCCACTACTGATGGCTGATCGACAACTATTTTGTCGTTATGTATGATGATAGTATTGGCAGTGCCAAGGTCCATCGCAATTTCCTGAGTAAAAGAGAATAATCCCATATTGATGTTATATTTGCTTATTTACAATTACATTTAATGTTTAAAATGACGCACTCCCGTCATAACCATAGATATATTGTGTTCGTTACAATATTCTACTGATAGGTTGTCTTTTATAGATCCTCCCGGTTGAACCACAGCTGTGATACCTGCATTTCCTGCGATCTCGACACAGTCGGGAAAAGGAAAAAAGGCATCAGAAGCCATTACAGCACCATCAAGCTTAAAGCCAAAAGCATCGGCCTTTTCTATAGCTTGCTTGAGAGCGTCAACACGAGATGTTTGTCCTGTACCACCTGCACAAAGTTGCTTATTTTTAACCAGAATAATAGCATTCGACTTCGTATGTTTTACAAGCTTATTCGCAAATAGCAAATCTTCAGCTTCGGTTCCTTGTAAAGGTCTGTTTGTAACAAGTTTCAAATCTGAAGCAGCTTGTATACTTAGGTCTTTATCCTGAACCAAAACACCATTCAGTAATGAACGGAATTGTTTAGTTCCCTCTAAAGACTGTTTTTGCACCAGAATAATACGATTCTTCTTTTGTTCTAGTATTTCTAAAGCCTCTTTATCATATTCGGGAGCAATTACAATCTCAAAGAAAATAGTATTTATTTCTTCAGCTGCTACCTTATCTATTTTTCTATTACTTATAATAATTCCACCGAAAGCGGAAACAGGATCTCCAGCCAATGCATCTTTCCATGCTTCAACTACTGTTTCTCTCGAAGCTATACCACAAGCATTATTATGTTTCAATATAGCTACAGTAGTTTCGTCAAACTCACTGATCAAACTTATTGCAGCTTCGATATCTAACAAGTTATTGTAAGATATTTCACGTCCGTGTAATTGGTCGAACATGGCATTGAAATCTCCGCAAAAAGTCCCTTTCTGATGCGGATTTTCTCCATATCTGAGATGCATTGCATCATCTTCTGCGTAGCGAAATGCCGATCCTTCATAATTATCCATATAATTAAAGATCGCTGTATCGTATGACGATGATACGGAGAATGCTTCTTTTGCAAAGAATTTACGATCTGCAATATCTGATTTTCCGCCTTTTTCTTCCAAAAGATTCATTAAAGGTGCGTATTGATTATTTGAAGCTACAATTACTACATCTTTAAAGTTTTTTGCAGCGGCGCGAATCAATGATATACCGCCAATATCTATTTTTTCAACTATATCTTGTTCTCCTGCTCCTGAGGCAACAGTTTCTTCAAAAGGATATAAATCTACAATAACGAGGTCAATCTCTTGTATATCGTACGCTTTTATTTGCTTCATATCTTCCGATAGTTCTCTACGACAGAGTATACCTCCGAATATTTTAGGGTGTAATGTTTTAACTCGCCCACCCAAAATAGAGGGGTATCCTGTTACATCTTCCACAGCATCACAAGCGAAGCCTAGCGACTCTATAAAATTTCTGGTTCCACCTGTCGACACAAAGCGAACTCCCAAACTATCTAACTTTCTCAAAATTTCATCTAAGCCATCTTTATGATAAACTGAGACTAATGCGGTTTTAATTTTTTTCTCTAAAGACATGGTGTGTTAATATCCTTTTTTAGGGATACAAAGTTAAAAAAACTATTAGTATTACTTACCCTTTTTAGTATAATTTTTGAAGAATACATTTTGTTACATAAATCAACAAAAATTCAATATTGCGTTCACATTTTTCATATATTTACAAACAAATCTTAATTTACATACTTAGCTTGTTAATCATGAAATTTATCGCAATTGTAATCTTATATATAATACCTCTTTTTGCTGTATCTCAAGATTTCAGAAGTGAATATATAAAGTATAAAAGTTATAACCAAATCAAAGGTGACAAATTGATAAGAACAGATTCTGTTATATTACAGATTAATGAACGAATGGGCGATCATGATGCCGAGATACTTATCAACTATAGTAAAGGCGATAAAGTTTCTGTGGGAGATGCCTGGATAGAAGATATGCAGGGCAATATTGTAAGGAAATTAAAGAATAAAGAAATAACAGACAGAAGCTCTATTTCAAATATCTCCTTATACGAAGATGATTTTGTTAAATCTTTTGAACTGAAACACAATCAATATCCTTACAGAATTATCTATTCGTTCAGAGTAATTTATTCTAAATTTCTTAGTCTTGCCTCTCTCAATTATACAAATTCACGGACACCTATAATCTCAGGAGAACTTGTTGCTGAAGCACCAATAGATCTGCGTATTACATTTAAACAAAGAAACACAGAACCTCCGGCTATAGATACTATAAACAATAATATCAGATATGTTTGGAAATATAATTATAGACCTCTTAAAACAAAAGAACTAAACGCTTCACCAAACAATACCGAAGCTCCCATAATACACGCTGCTCCTATTAATTTCAAATATGGAGTAGAGGGCAACAATGAGAATTGGAAATCTTTTGGAAACTGGATATACAGATTAAATAGAGGCAGAGATATCCTACCCACACCAGAGCAAGCAAAGATAAACTCGTTACTCTCAGGCGTAACAGATGATAAAGAAAAGGCAAAGATCTTATATCAATATCTACAGGATTATACTCGCTACATAAACGTTAGCATCAATATAGGAGGAATGCAAACATATCCGGCGAGCTATGTTTCTACCAACAAATATGGAGATTGCAAAGCTCTGACCAACTACATGCAGGCAATGCTCAAATATGCCGGAATAAAATCATATTACACATTAATATTTACAGGAGGACAAATAGTTGATGTAGATACGACTTTCCCCTCTCAGGCATTCAATCATGCTATTCTTACAATTCCTTTCGAAAAAGATACGGTTTACCTTGAGTGTACTTCAAAAAATACGCCATTCGGATACATGGGGACATTTACTCAAGCTCGCAAAGCTTTACTTATTGACGAGAATAACAGCCATTTTGTAAACATTCCTCCTTTAAACCCAAACGATATATTATGCAGCCGTTCGATTCTTGTTGATCTCAAAACATCTGACGTAAAACTTGCATCAACAGCTAGAGGCGACAATTATGAAAGTTTAATATATCTGGCTTCCGATATTAATAAAAATACGATTGATAAATATATACGAAATACTATTTTGACAGGTTCATACGATCTTATTGATTTCAATTTAGAGAAAGCTGCTTCTGACAATCCTTCTATAAAGCTGAATGCTGAGTGTCAGTTTCATAATTTATTGAAAAAATATGGGAACAACTTAATTATTGAACCTTTTGCAATAGAAATACCCTCCTATGAGGCTCCTGGTCTACGAAAAAGTGACCTCCAACTAGACTACCCAAGTTTTTATAAAGATACTATTTGCTATTCCTTACCTGATGACAAAAAAGTAAAATTGCCGGAAGATATAAATATGGAATCTGATTATGGAAAATACTCTATAAGTTATAGGCAAAAAAACAATGAAGTTTATATATATAAATCGATACTGATTTCATCGGGAAGATACAACCTTATTGAATATAAAGAATTCTATGATTTTATAACGTCTGTAAAGAATAATGAACTAAAAAAAATATACCTACAGTACATATGAAAAAGACAATTACAGCTTCTATCCTATTTATAATATCTATTATAAGTGGATACTCTCAGGTTAACTATTCGCAAGAATTCGGAAAAGTCACACAGTATGAAATGTCAATGTCACAATATGAGCAAGACAAAGATGCCGAAGCTGTTGTTATATACGACTTGGGTGATTATTATTTTAGACCAGACGAATCTCGAGGATTCTTGCTATCGATGGAACGTAAAGTAAAAATTAAAATACTGAAACAAGCAGGCACAAAATACGCAAACTTCGAAATACCTTACTATTCAGAGAATAGAGAGTGGGAATCTATCGAAAAAATAGAAGCCATAACATACAACATGGAAGGAGGACAATTAACAAAAACAATTCTCGATCCTAAAAACATATACGAAGAAAAGGTTAGCAATAATCTAAGTATAAAAAAGGTCGCATTAGCTGATGTCCGCGAAGGTTCGGTAATCGAATACAAATATCTAATTACGACTCCTTACTTTTTTAACATGAGAAAATGGGATTTTCAAAAGAAAATACCTGTTGTTTATAGCAAATTAAAATATAAAGCTATACCATACTATGAGTATACATATATACTAAGAAGTATAAATAAATTTGACGAGTATAAAGCAACACCACTAAATGACGAAATTCGCTTTGGTCATTTAGTTTATAAAGAAATGCAATATGAGTTTGGATTAAAAAACCTTCCGGCATTTAAAGACGAAGAGTACATTACTTCCGAACAGGATTATTTGATAAGTCTTTACTTCCAGCTATCTAAAATATATTATCCAAGAGGAGGCAGCAAAGAAATCATGACTACCTGGCCTGCTATGTGCGATGATTTCTTGAAAGATAATGATTTTGGAAAGTACATAAAGAATAGTGAAAAAGAAGGGAAAAAAATACTACCTACTTTAGATATAGCAAGTAAAACACCTCTGGAACAAGTGGAGGCTATAACTAAATATGTAAAAGAAAAATACAATTGGAACGGAAATTATGGTAAACTCAGTGAATATAGTGTTTCCGATTTTATAAAAAAACAAACGGGGAATGTTGCTAATATAAACCTATTCCTAACCGGGCTACTCCGTTCTGCGGGACTAGAAGCATATCCTATAATATTAAGTACAAGAAAGAACGGATCGATAAGCTTATCTCATCCTTTTCAACAGTTCTTTAATTATACAATAGTCCTAGTGAGAATCGGAGAAAAAATATATTATCTCGACGCCACCGAACCGTTACTTTACTATAGTGATCTTCCTGAACGCTGCCTCAATGTAAATGGGCTTGTAGTAAAACCTAAATCTGAAGAATGGGTTAGTATCAGACAAAAAGAACTTTCCATTTCACAGAAGAATTTTATTCTAGATATTATTCCGGAAGAAAGTAAAATGAAGGTAAAAGCCAGATTTGCCGGGAGAGGACAAAAAGCATATAATTATCGTTCAACATATCTAGGGAAAACAGAAAATTTGCAAAAAGAATTGAAAAGCAATAACAATATTGATGTAAAAGGCGATATCAATATCGATGAAAATGATGACTTAGACAAACCTTTTGTTTTTTCTTTCGCATTTGATGCTTCTGTCGAAAATTTATCGGATAAATTATTTATTCATCCATTTTGCAACTTATCCATCAGCGATAACCCTTTTAAGCAAACCAAGCGGACATTACCTGTAGATATGATATACATGCAAAGTGATTTTTATCGATCTGAAATAAATATTCCTGAAGGGTATAAGATTAATTATTTACCATCACCTTATATTGTAGATGACAACCTGGTCTCAATACAATATACTGTACAAAAAGACAATAATAAAATAATAATAAATGCAGGGTATACTCTTAGACAGAATATATATCAACCTCAAAACTATATAAGCCTGAAAATGTCTTTTGCTGAGGCAATAAAAAGGTTTTCTGAGATGTTTATTCTTGAGAAAGAGTAACTCTTCAGAATATATCTAAAACGAATAATATAGTATCTATTTTTAATAAGGGAGCAGAAGGAGTTAATCTTTCTGCTCCTCTATTTGTAACACGATATTAACGTATCAATTACGCTAATACTAGATAATCATCATTGTACACAATTGAATCAGACGCCATACAAAAAATAAGAAATAACAATCTAACAACCAACAACATAAACCACAAACAAAAAGATGTATGATACTAATAAATAATATTTATATATAAACAATTTAAAAAGATACAATAAAGTCCTATTTTTTTTTTCTTTTGTTGCTGTTTTTAAATAAGAAGTATAAAAGGGTTAGTTTTTTATCGGAAAGTGAATCTTAATAATGTATATTAAGAGATTATGTATGTGTGCATAGTAATACCCTTTCCCTCAATATGGTATAGTGAATTATAGGTAAACCTTATTAAAGCTTAAAAAATCTCTTATTTGGCTTTTTTAGGGTATATCTCGACCAATTATGAATAATAATAAGCTTATATATTCTTAAACTGTATCAACAAAGTAGCCATTATCTGGTAAAAAACAATCAGAAGAAATCATCGCTTTCTATCTATTATCTTCCTTCTATAATTATTAATATTATAAAAACAAAGAAATCCTTATTTTTTTCAAAGTCAATATTTGCATTATAAACCCCATAAAACAACGATTAATGCATTTTTAACAATATAAATAGATTAAATACGAATTCGGATTATATAAATAATACAATATGGTTTTAAATTTAAGAATAATAGGATTTTAGAAAAAAACATGTATATAATACTCAAAAAATGAAACTACACATCATTAAGCAATCTGTATTTTTGCAATTAAACAAAAGAATACACTTTAATTAGTCACAAACATTTAAGTCTTAACTCAACTTAGGCATTGAGATTATAAAAACACACTTTTTTCTTTTGATAAAATACTAAATACTAATATTATAGAGGAAATAAAATGAATAATTTAGATTTTAATAATGTGAGGGAGACAAAAATAGATAACACAGTTCATAAAAAACTAATTAATGCCATCAGAACAGTAATTGTAGAAAAAGAAACACTAACTAAATCAGACAAAGAAAAAGTAGCTTCAGTTCTTGCAGATATCCTCTGTCTTGGTAAAGAGTCGGTTTATAGAAGACTTAGAGGAGAGGTTCGCTTTTCTTTTGACGAAGTTGCATTGATTGCCAAGACTTTATCATTTTCAGTTGATAATATTATTGGATCCCAAATAAATGAGAAAGCTATTTTTGAGATTAATTTAATAGATGCAAACCAGATAAACAGTGCATATACCAAAACATTGGAGAATGATATCAAAATCATCAAGAATATAAACAAAACCAAAGATTCAGTGTTAAAGTGTGCTTTTAGTAACCTGCCTTAGACACTATCCAGTAAAC
>NZ_DLIY01000007.1:27856-45566 GCF_002483985.1 Dysgonomonas sp. UBA7630 | reverse complement strand
CCCGGAACATAAGATTATTTTTGAAACCGCTCTCTCTACCCTCCGCAAACAAATTGGATTCATACCTATCGGTTACGAACTTCTACCCGAAAAATTCACAATGCCCGAATTAAGAAGTATCTACGAGGCAATATTAGGAAGAGAACTAGACCGAAGAAACTTCCAGCGCAAAATGCTCTCTATTGGCTTTATAAAGGCACTGAATGAAACACGAAAAGTGGGAGCCCACAAATCGCCCAATTTGTACTCTTTCGACAAGAAAAAATATGAAGAAGCCGAAAGACTTGGAATTCAGTTAATGAGCAACAATTTGTAATCGTAAAATAAGGAAATAACCCAGAATATTAATTTATAATTATTCAGCAAAACCGAAGTCCAGAAGGGATTGCCTCACATCAGAAGAAATATCAGCATTTATTTTATAAGCAAAATACTCTCTGCGCAAAGGATAGTTATTTCGTTGCTGCTTGAAAGTCGCAGGAGATGCTTTTAGTCTTTCGAAGTCAGACATGGGGTCGTATGTATGCAATATAGCATCAAAGAGAGGATTATCGGAGTTTTTTAGTCCTGTGAGATCTATTATAGGGTTTACAGGATCAGGCGCTATTATGCGAGACAGGGGCTCTTTGCTCATCCCATAAAAATCTGCAACGGATTCTAGAGACATACGTGTTGCATTGGCTTTTCCGTCTGCCGAATAACCTGCTATATGCGGAGTGGCAATATCAACCATCTCCATGTATTCAAGGTCTATATCGGGTTCTTTTTCCCAGCAATCGATAATTGCTCCCGATATAAGGTTGTTAGCTATAGCTATTTTTATAGCCGCTGTATCTACAATCGCACCTCTGGCCGAATTTATTATAATCGGCTGTCTCTTGAGAGACAAAAAGAACTCGGTATCTGCTAAATGATAAGTCTTATATTCGCCTTCCTTTGTTAAAGGAGTATGAAAAGTGATAATATCAGCTTTATCTATTATTTCATCCAGACTGACAAATAAATCTCTCTGCTCGGCTTTTTGACGTGGTGGGTCATTTAGCAGAACCTTCATACCTAACATTTCGCAAGCTTTCGCTACCTTTTTCCCTACGTTGCCAACACCAACAATACCTATCGTTTTATCTTTGAGTTCAAAGCCTTTCTGGCGGGAGATTCTTATCAATGAAGAAACGATATATTGCTGCACTGAACCGGAATTGCACCCCGGAGCATTATGCCACACGATATCATGTGCATCACAGTAATCGGTGTCGATATGATCATAGCCAATAGTAGCGGAGCATATAAGCTTTACATTTGTATTTTTTAGTATTGCTTCGTCAAAGCGAGTAACAGTACGCACGATTAAAGTATCAGCCTCTTTGATCGCATTGTGAGTAAAAGCAGCTCCATCGAGGTAAGTAACGTCTCCGTAATATTCGGCCACACCTTTGAGATAGGGTATATTTTTGTCAGCTATTATTTTCATTTGTAAGAGTATGAAATGTATTTTCTATAGAATCTATTTCATCTATATTTTTATCTATCAACAACTTTCCTTTATCTAAAAAGATCACACGAGAGCAAATAGATTTTACATCAAATAAAATATGAGTAGAAAAAAGTATCATCTTATCTTTCGACAGTTCCTTGAAAAGAGTATTGAAACTTTCGCGTTGATTGGGGTCTAAGCCGGAAGTAGCTTCATCCAAGATAAGAAATTCAGGGTTATGAACCAATGCCTGAGCAATACCAACTCGTTGACGATTTCCTTTTGAAAGAGCCTTTATTTTTTTCTTGTACTCTTTCTCCAGTCCGGTTTGTTCAATAACACGAGAAACAGCATCGTGCCCTACATTATAGATTCCTGCAACATACTCCAGATATTCTTTTACGTACATATCTTCGTATAAAGGATTGTCTTCCGAGAGGTACCCTATACGTTTTTTAACCGCTAAAGGATTAGAACGAATATCTTCTCCTGAAAAAGTCACTCGCCCCTTATCTGCAAGTATACCACCTGCAAGAATTTTCATCAAGGTAGATTTTCCCGCACCATTTACTCCGAGAAGCCCTACTATATCGCCTTTCTGTATCGAAAAATTCACATCAGTTAAGGCTACCTGATCTCCATACGTTTTGGATATGTGTTCTATTTGTATCAAATGGATAATTGTTATGATTGTGTAAAAATAATAAATCTCCTCGGAATATTCCGGGGAGATTTACATTTATAATTTAGACACTGCCTTTTAACCTGCTACTGGAGAATAAGATCTTGATTGCAATTCCTTATCCATTGTATAGATTCCAAAACCGTTATCTTTAATCATTTTCAACGCATCGATATAACCTTGTGCTGTAGCCTCTTCCTCTACTTGTTCGTCTACAAACCACTTCAACATACTTTCGGTAGCATAGTCTTTTTCTTCCTTAGCCAACGCCACCAAGTCATTGATTCTCCCTGTTACGATCTTTTCATGTCTCAAAGTTTCTTCAAATGCATGAAGAGGAGATTCCCAAGTCAAATCCACCTTTTCAATTGGCTTCAATTCTACTTTTGCGCCTCTATCAGTAACGTATTTGAAAAATTTCATTGCGTGATCTTGTTCTTCCTTAAACTGGATTTCGAACCAGTTTGCAAAACCCGGTTTTCCGTCTGCTGCAAAATAAGCAGCCATAGACAGATATAAATATGCTGACCAAAATTCAGCATTGATTTGTGCATTTAATGCAGCTTCTAGTTTTTTACTTAACATAATTGATGATATTTTTGATGTTAGTTTATTCTTTCAACACTTGTGTAATGGCAATTGTTCAATAGTTCGTCTAATACACAAATATGTTATGCAATATTACAAAATATAATTATTATTTCAAAAACTATTTATAATCATTAATGAGTTATCGAAAAAACCTATTATGTAATATCGGATCAACGACAAAAGACCTGTAGATATAAAAAACAAAAGAAGTGACCTATTCGGTCACTTCTTTGCGGAAGCGGGGGCTTGTGAACCACACCTATCAACCATATATTATTCAATACTTTACTTGATCAGATCGCTTTGAGGTGAACACTTTAGGAGAAGCTAATTGACAGCTATTGGCTGTTCTTTGTCCGCTATTGAATAGTGTTATTTTCCTATCGACAAATATAGTGTATTTTTATAAAAATCATGCTCATTTATTATCTAATCCATCCATTCTTTCTTCGAGAAGCTTTATCAATTTATCTAAAAATAAAGTACGGCTACCTTTACGTTCTCGAATTTCCAGAAACGTGTGATAGAAGTCACCCAAATTGATATTGAAAACAGTTTCAATATATTCCGCTAGCTCTTTTATATTCGTATTGCCATTATTGAAACAACCTGCGTTATCCCATGCGTAAATCTGCTCAACAAGTTCTGCTTTTTTAGCAGTCCATGTCAGTCTTGCCTTTGGCAAATTAAATGAGTCTTGAATATTGGATTCGAGATTACTAATATGTAGGAGTTTATTGTTTACATATACCGTTAATCTCTCATTGGCAATCATCTTCGAAACCTTAAAATCAAAGCTCGTAGAGAATTTAGAGTCCCTTTCAAAGTAGAAGCAATCCTGTATTAACTGAATATCTGGCTTACCTCTTAGAAAGTAATATTTATCAAGGTGGGTACTTCCTGAACGATAATATTGATAGAAGTCAGCATTATTATCGAAAAAATACTTTATGCGTCCTAAAATTCCTTCTAAATAATTTTTGCGATCGATGCAACTTCCGGTGGGCATTCGCATTTCCAGATTATATATCTTTCTATGGTAAATTAGAATGCTAAAAAGTTGAGGTTTCGTCTCTTTAAAAAAGATGATTTCATCAAGCGGACTTTTAAATGTATAATTTGAAACAAATTCTTTTAATTCATCAAATGTAGACTCCAATAATGAAATAATACTAATAGATTTCTGAAAGATATTACATTCCTCAGAATCAATAAGCTGAATTTCTTTATTGATATTTTCTTTTATATTGCGAATAAATTGCTCCATTGTATTATTGTATTCTGTTTTTTATGTATTAGATACCTATTTTAGACTAGTCGAAGAAAGAATAAGTCATAATAATCGCTCAAACCTATAATTAGTTCATATAGGACATGTCTCCAACAATAGCTATTACAGAGATAAGGCTATAGCCAGACCTCCTTGTTTTCCATTATAAAAAGGGCTAAAAGAGATTTGTTTGCTAAATGTACCTTTGTTCATAAACTTCCTCTGCAAATAGGGATAAAGCCAGTAAGCAGCCTTGGTGCTTAGAATACCGAGTCCGGCTCCCACAATAACATCTGCAAACCAATGTTTGTCATTATATAAACGAAATATCCCTGTTCCGGTTGCAATGGTGTAGCCTGTTATGCCATACCATATTGAAACATCTTTATATTCCTGCCAAAGAAATTCTGCACCCATAAAAGCTACCGCTGTATGACCTGAGGGAAAAGAGTTTTTCGCTGATTTATCTGGTCTCTCTATCTTTGTTGAATACTTTATCGTATTTACTGATGCTGCCATAAAAAGAGTAGATATTCCTAGAATAAAGGTTCTGTCTTTAAAATTATTTTTACCTTTTATCCCCATTAAATTCAGTGCGTATACACTTCCTGCCGGAACATATTGAGAAATGTCATCTATGGTAAACTTCGAATCAATATGTTCTGTTACTTCATGCTTTACCTGCCTGTTAAGCAAATAATTATGCTCTATAGCTGTTTCAAATACACCATAAGCAATTAAAGCCGAAGGAATAATTAATTGCTTATATGAAAACTTAAGCTGTTTTACAGGTTTTATCTTGTCAGAAATGACTGTATCTACAGAAATTAAATTAGTAGAAGGTATATCACTGCCCTGAATCGAAAAATCGATGATTGGGTAGTTGCTTTGTAGTGTATCATTATCTACTGTATCCGCTTTTACCGATTGAAATAAGAGCAAGAAGAAGACAATACAAACCGATATGTTATTCATTGTTTTTTTATAAAAATAAGATTCGCTTGGCTGAGCTAAAGAGTTGTGTTCAGCCAAACGAAATTTTGAAAAATTACTTTCTGAAAATATAATTAGCTATAATCCATGTGTTAAACCCAAACACTACCATATATGGAATCGGATTAAAATGATTTGGACAATGTTCACTCTTACATCTGAAGAATATAAGCCATACAATTATTCCCATCAAAGCACCTATAGATATACTTATCAGAGAAAGATATCTTTTTATAATGGGATTCAGTTTTGATGGAGTTTCTTTTCTTGCTGCTAATCTTCTTATACGTCTCTTTTTACTCATGACGATAATAGTGTTAGTTACAAGACTTTCAGAACCTCATTTTTAATATTCTGACCGCATTTAGTATTGCTAGCAGAGAGACCCCAACATCAGCAAAGACCGCTTCCCACATGGTAGCCAAACCAAAACCACCTAAAATAAGTACAATCAGTTTAACCGAGAATGCCAATACTATATTCTGTATGACAACTTGCCTTGTAGCTTTAGCTATTTTAATCGAAGTTGCTATTTTGGATGGTTGATCTGTCTGAATGATTACATCGGCCACTTCGATAGCAGCATCACTCCCCATTCCTCCCATTGCTATTCCAACATCACTTAATGCCAGTGAGGGAGCATCATTTATTCCATCTCCGACAAAAGCAATGACATTATTCTTTTCTGTTTTCAGTTCCTCTATATGACGAACCTTATCTTCAGGTAAGAGGTCCCCATAGGCACTGTCAATACCAAGGCTGGATGCTACATTATTCGTTATGGAAGATTTATCCCCACTCAACATTACAACTTGTTTGATTCCAGATAAATGCATATCTGAAATAGCAGCCTGTGCATCATCTTTTACCTCATCCGCTATTGTTATATAGCCCGCATATTCTTCATTAATAGCTGCAATCACAATAGTCTCAACTATAAATTCAATTGTTCTGTCATAAGAGATATTAAATTTCTGCATCAACTTAGCATTGCCCACCAATACTTCTTCTCCATTTACGATCCCTTTAAGTCCATGCCCTGATATTTCTTCCACATCTGTAGCTGTATAATTATCTGAATCCTTTGCAAATTGAACAATTGCTCTAGCAATGGGATGATTTGAGAATTTCTCTATGGCAGCAACAATAGCGACAAATTCCTCTTGCTTATCTTCATCGACCGACGCAACTTTCTGCACATTGAACACACCTTTGGTCAAAGTACCTGTTTTATCCATCACGACTGTATTGACCTTAGTCATTAAATCGAGATAGTTAGCTCCCTTGAAGAGTATGCCTGCTTTAGAAGCTGCTCCGATTCCGCCGAAATAGCCTAATGGGATAGAAATAACTAATGCACATGGGCAGGAGATTACCAAGAATACCAATGCACGGGATAACCATTCGCTAAATATATAGTCGCTCACCACAAAATAAGGAATGACTGTTATAAAGAGAGCTAACAGGAATACAATCGGAGTATATATCTTGGCAAATTTACGGATCAATAACTCTGTCTTTGCTTTTCGGGAAGTTGCATCTTGCACCATTTCTAGGATTCTGGCAAGAGAACTATCCTGATACTTTTTAGCAACCTTTATTTCGATCACTTTATCAAGATTCAACATTCCTGCTAGTACAGTTTCACCGGCTGAAATAGTTTTCGGTTTGCTTTCCCCTGTTAATGCTGCTGTATTAAAGCTTGCTGATGATGTAAGCATTATTCCATCCAAAGGGACTTTCTCTCCGGCTTTTACCTGAATAACTTCGTCAATTTCCACTTCTTCAGGAGATATTGTTTGATATGAATCATTTCTATAAACAGTTGCTGTGTCAGGACGTACATCAAGCAATGCCTTAATGTTTCTTTTGGCTCTATTCACAGCCGAATCTTGAAACAATTCACCAATCGTATAAAATACCATTACAGCTACTCCTTCGGGATATTCGCCTATAATGAAAGCTCCAAGTGTAGCCATCCCCATAAGTGTAAACTCAGTAAAGAAATCCTTTTCCTTGATCGTTTCAACGGCTTCCCTAAAAACGGGAAAGGCAACAGGGATGTAAGCTATAATATACAACCCTAAACGAAGATAGCCGTTAAATATATCTGGAATAAAATTATCCATCGTAATACCAACAAGTAGCATAAGTAAACTTATTGAAACCGGGATATACTGCTTCCAGTTATTTTCAAACATCTGCGACTCGGTAGAGTCGCAAGATGTGCATTTATAATTATTCTCTGTATTCATTGCTATAAGTATTTAATAATACATTTCACTCGTAGAGCTATTCAACTCAAGATAGAGTATTTCATTTTTGTAAATGAACTGGATCTTATTCTCTCGAGATAACCATCCTAATGCCAAACATATGTTTTTATCATTATATCCGGTCAATTCCCCTATTTGTCTTACGGATAATGCTCCTTCATTAGACAATAATTGCCATATTACTCCGGCATTTATTCCAATATCATTTTTCAACATCTTGACTCTATTTTAAAAATTAATAACTAATCAAGAAGCCACCTGTCATCAGGCAATCCGGTTCTGACTCTGATTGCTCTTTCAACATCAGAGACATAGATTATACCGTCTCCTGAATTACCTGTTTTACCATATGTTGATATTATCGTAATTATTTTATCCACATCATCATTGTTACACACTATCTCAATCTTCGCAACTTTACTATTGGTAAGTGCAAAATTCATGGATAAAGAAGCATCTTCACTTTTTAAATGCCCTGTGCCTTCAGCCATTGAAACAGTAAGATTTGGAAATCCTGCATAAAGTAGTTCTCTTAGAATATCATTAACCTTAAACGGTTTAATAAAAGCTTTTATCTCTTTCATGTGATTTTATTATTTAATGTTTCAAAAAGATTAATGACCATGTTCACCATGATCTGTACTCATAGATGCTAAATAAAATGCATTAGCTTTAACGATAGTCACACCCTCTTCCAGTTTATTTACCGGAGTTATCTGTGTATATCCTAGTTCGCTTATACCTGTCAATACCTCAATCCTTTCAAAATGATAAGTTTTTACACCTTCTTCATTAGCTTCTTTCTCTAACACAAATATGTATTTCTTTCCTTCATTGCTGATAATGGCATCATTGGGTACAGCATCAGTTTTTTGTTTTCCAACATTAATCAATCCGGTAACATACATACCCGGAATCAATTTGATATCTGTCTTACCTTTTATATTTGCATGAACGATAATTGCCTTGGTATCCCCTTCGAAAGACTTGTTGATTTCATAAATCTCACCTTTCAGATTAACACCGGGTTGGTTGGTGAGGGTAATATCCACTTCCTGTCCGATTCTTACCATATTAATATCTTTTTCAAAGACTTTAACATCGCAGTGTATACCTGCATTATCGGTAATACTCATTAGTGGTGTTTGCATATCGACATAACTTCCGGTACTGATATTGATTTTGCTGACAGTTCCTGAAATAGGCGTTTTTATCGGAATTTGAGTAACCATATTACCTGAAGAAACCTGTTCGGGGCTAATGGATAATTGTCTTAGCTGCTTTTCCAAACCTGTTAGCTGCGCTTTAGTTATCTCGTAATTAGCTGTTGCCTGCTGCAAAGTTTTTTCAACCCCTGCACCTTGAGTGGATAAATCTTTTTGTCTTCTGTATTCTTGATCGGCAATCAATGCCTCTTTTTTAGTTGTCAGATAATTCTTTTGCAACTCCACTATTTCCGTATTTTCGAGATAGGCTACAGCTTGTCCGGCACTCACGGCTCGACCTTCAATCACCATTACCTGTTTGATGATCCCTCCTAACAAAGAGGTTACCTCCGCTTTTTTCTGTGGATCCAAGGCCATTTCGCCATTTACTCGAATAATACTATTTAAGTCTCTCTGTTCAATTTTGCCAAGTTGAATATCCACAGCTTTCATTTGTGATTCGGTTAGCTCTACTTCTACCGATTCGCCACCATGAGATTCTTCTGTACCTTCTTTTTCTTTTTCAGCCTCATTTTTAGGCTTCTGTCCACATGACCCTAAAAATATAAGAGACAAAGCAATTATCGCTATATATATTGTTTTCATAATTTTTTGTTATTTATTTCCTTGCAGGTAGTTTAACATAATGATTGTTTGATTGTAGTCATTGATAGCATTTGCATATAGCAAATGTATCTCTACTGCGGTCTTTAAATTCTGGATATACTCGACATAATCTATTTCTCCTTTTTCATATGAAACCTGTGATATCCGTGTTATATCTTCTGCTTGTTTGCTGCCACGAAGTGAATAATAGTCCAAAGCATTTTTAGCCTTGGTATATTCATTCAGATAAGTCTGATAATTCTTACGCATAGTAAGCATAACCTCTTCCTGCTGAACCCTTGCTATTTCGACTTCTCTTTTAGCAGCTTTTGTTTTGGCTCTTTGTTCTCCAAAAAATAGAGGAACACTTATTCCTACTTCAAATCCCATGAAATTACCTTTGTCAAAACGTTCTCTTTGTAAATCATACGGGTTAAAACCTTTTATAAGAAACTGGTTTTTCAATGCAAAATTGAAACTGGGCAGATATCCTTGTTTAATCACACTGAGGTTCTTTTCGCTTATGATCTTTTTATTAGCATAAACCTCTCCAAGTGGTGTTTGCTCCGGATTGAAATCATTAAAAGGATAGACTGCATCCAAAACAGTCAGAGTCGGCTCAACAGGTTCGACTGCCTCATCCGTATTCATCCAGCGTTGTAAGATTAGTTGTATGCTCTGATAATTCTTTTCAGCCTTTTGTAACTCAATTCTGTTTTCATTATAGAGTCGTTCAGCATTCATCTGTTCCAAACGTCCTGTTTCCCCTGATTTCAACTTTGCATTGGCGAGGAATAAGAATTTACCATAAATACGGTCCTGTTCCTGTAATATTTTGATATTTTCCTTTGCATAAAGCAATTGATAATATGTTGCTGATATTTCTTTTACAAGTTCATTGCGTGTAACGTCCAAATTACTTCGTTCCAGATTCGTTTCGGCTTTCAATAAGCCTCTGCGAGAACCATACACTGTAGGGAACTCAAAACTTTGGCTTAATGATATGCTATTATCAGGGCTTCCTCCTGATGTTGGGTCCTGACTTAACGAAAAGCTTGTTTTATCAATATTAAAAGCTGTGCCTTGCAAGTCTTTTGCTCTTTCAATTGAGATACGACCCGACTTCATGGTCAGGTTGTTATCTATTGCCGATTGAATGCATTCCTCCAATGATTTTGTTGTATTTTGCCCAAATAAAGACGGAGCTAAAACAACAGTCATTGTTATGAATACAATAGTCGATATTATTATTTTTGTTTTCATTCCTGTTTATTTTTAGTAAATGTTTTATAGATAGAAGGTAACACAACCAATGTTAGAGCCGTTGCAGTTAATAATCCTCCTATTACCACTGTTGCGAGAGGCCTTTGCACTTCGGCTCCATCGCCTGTAGATAAAGCCATTGGTAAGAATCCTAATGATGCGACAAGCGCAGTCATAATTACCGGACGAAGGCGCAGCATACACCCTTCGATTACTCTCTCACGAATGTTTGTCATCCCTTCTTTTTCAAATATGTTGAATTGCCCAATCAGAACAATGCCATTTAATACCGCAACACCGAACAGAGCTATAAACCCGACACCTGCCGAAATACTGAAAGGCATGTCACGTAACCATAGAGCCCAGATACCTCCAATAGCCGAAAGTGGTATGGCAGAGAATACAAACAAGGACTCTTTTACACTTTTCAATGTGGCATATAGAAGAAAGAGTATTAATAACAATGCTAATGGAACGGCAACCATCAATCTGTCTTTTGCTTCTTTCAGATTTTGAAATTGTCCTCCGTATGTATAATAATATCCTGCCGGTAGTTTGAATTCTTTGTCTAATATATTCTGAATATCAAACACAGTGCTTTGGACATCACGTCCTCTGACATTAAATCCGACATAAATTCGTCTCTCTCCATTTTCGCGTGTTACCTGTGCAGGTGCATCTTCATATTTAATTTCAGCCACTTGAGAAAGAGGGATTGTTCCTCCTGATGAAAGGGGCAGATATAGATTTTCTAATGAAGAGATATTATTTCTCAGATCATTATCCATTCTTAATACTAAATCAAATCTACGGTCTTCCTCAAACACATATCCAGCCTCATTTCCGGCAAATGCTGTTTTAAGTACCATATTGGCATCTTTGACTGATATACCATATTTCGCTAATTGATCTCGATTATAAGTAACCTGAACCTGTGGTAATCCGGTAACTTTTTCAACAAACGGATCACTTACTCCATCTACTTTTTTTATCAAAGAGGCTATCTTATTGGCTGATGAGCTAAGTACTTCCAGGTCATTCCCATAAATTTTAATGGCTACATCCTGTTTAATACCTGTCACTAACTCATTGGTTCGCATCTGTATCGGCTGTGTCATTTCCACTCCTAATCCGGGTATCTCTCCGATAGCTTTTTCCATCTTCTCCATCAGCTCCTCTTTGGTTTTGGCTGATGTCCATTCTTTTTTAGGAATTAAAGCAATCATCATATCCGCTCGTTCAATAGGCATCGGATCAGTTGGAATTTCGGCACTACCAATACGGCTTACGGCTTGTTTTACTTCAGGAAACTGTTCTTTGAGTATTTTTTCAGCTTGAGAACAGCTTTTAATCATCTGTGACAAGGATGTTCCCTGAGCCATACTTATTTCTGCCGCAAAGTCGCCTTCTTCGAGATTAGGTATAAATTCGCCACCCATTCTATTAAACATGAATACACTGACTGCAAACAGTGCAACCATACTTATGATTAGAGTTTTGCTCCAATTCAAGCTTTTGGTTATAATAGGACGATAGAAATTGTTAAGCTTATCCATTAGCTTATCTGAGATATTCCGCTTGTGCTCAGTTTTCTTACTTAAAAACAACGCACTTGCCATAGGCACATAAGTTAGAGATAGAATAAATGCACCCAATATGGCAAAGAACACTGTCATAGCCATTGGCTTGAACATCTTACCTTCTATACCGACCAAAGTGAAAAGTGGAATATAAACAATCATGATAATGATTTCTCCAAATGCGGCACTATTCCTTATTTTAGAAGCTGAATCAAATACTTCCTGATCCATTTCTGCCTGTGTCAGCAACCTCCCTTTATATCGGTCTTTCATGACTCCTATATGATGACAGACGGCCTCGACAATGATGACCGCCCCATCCACAATCAATCCGAAGTCGATAGCTCCGAGGCTCATCAGGTTTCCACTTACACCAACNNACCAAACACACGCATCATACCAAATGCAAACAGCATAGATAGTGGTATTACGGAAGCTACTACCAATCCGGCTCTGTAATTCCCTAAGAAAAGTACAAGAATGAAGATAACGATCAATCCTCCCTCTATCAGGTTTTTGGTAATAGTATTCGTTACTCTGTCTACCAATTGTGTCCTGTCAATAAACGGCTCAATAATGACTCCCTCCGGTAAGCTCTTTTGTACCTGAGCCATACGCTCTTTTACATTTTTTATTACCTCTTGAAAGTTTTCACCCTTCAACATCAGGGTAATACCTGCAACAACTTCTCCGTCTCCATTTCGGGTTACAGCACCATAGCGTGTTGCATTTCCATACTGTACTTTTGCTACATCCCGAACAAGGATAGGAGTACCATTGACTGTTTTAATCGGTATTTTTTCTATATCTTCCAAAGACTTGACAATACCTAACCCTCGTATGAAATACTGATTACTGTATTGTTCAATGTAGCTCCCTCCTGTATTTTCGTTATTGTTTTCAAGTGCAGTATACAATTCAGGGATTGTTATATTTACAGCATTGAGTTTATCCGCATTAATGGCTATCTCGTATTGTTTTACAAAACCTCCCCAGCCACTTATCTCTGCTACACCTTCTGTGCCTGAGAGTTGCTTTCTAACGATCCAATCCTGCATGGTACGCAAGTCAGATATACTGTATTTATCCTCATAGCCTTCTTTTGCCCGTATTGTATAGTGATAGATCTCTCCTAATCCGGTAGATATAGGAGCTAAACTAATCTTACCTACTCCTTGAGGAATAACTTCCTCCGCTTCTTTTAGTTGCTGGTCTACCTGCTGACGTGCCCAATAAATGTCAGCATCTTCTTTAAATACAATGGTTATAACGGATAAGCCACTTCGGCTGATACTTCTTCTTTCTATAACTTTGGGAATATTGGCTAAAGCCATTTCTAAGGGAGTAGTAATAAACTGCTCCACTTCCTGTGCTCCTAAGGATGGAGCCTGAGTAATGACCTGCACCTGATTATTGGTGATATCAGGGGTAGAGTCGAATGGTAATTGAGACAGGGAATAAGTCCCCCAAATAATGAGGGCTACAGTCATGACTCCAATTACCAATTTATTCTCTATCGAGAATTTAATCAGTTTTTGAAACATAATTTGAATATTAAAATATAACAATAGGATTGTACGATACATCTACCTTTAGACGTATCAAATTGGATACAAGAATGTTATATTTTAAGCCTTAGGGGGTCTCCAAAGACTATCCAGATGAGATGAAGTTTGGTTTTCATTATAAATAGCAATCTTCTTGACCGGAGTACTATCTATATTTCGCAGGTCAAAGCTATTTTTTGCTATAAAATTGGGATTGTGAAAGCTGGAACATGCGCAAAACGGAGTACATATTTCCTGAGCAGTATCGCTTTCACTATGAGCTGTTGAAACTTGTTCTGTCTTATCTTGTAAAGAATCTATAGTCTGTATATTGCAATTGCATGGAAGCAAGGCAAGACACAGAAAATAAATACTTATTATAAAGACAAATGGTCTCATTTTGTTTTTCTTTATGCTACAAATATAAAAATAAATTTATGCAACTCAGTTGCAGACTTCTATTATTTGTTAAAGAAAGGTTTTAAGTTTGTATATTTATTGAAAAAAGGATTGTAGATAACAAATATCATGAATTAATGAGCTTATTACACTGGCCGCAATATCCTTTAATTACAAGATTTACACTTTCTATTTGCATAACGGGTGATAATTGAAATCCGGGAATAGATATATTATCCAGGCAAAATGCCTTTTTGCAATAATTACAATAAAAATGAGCGTGCATATCTTCAATGCTGCAATGGCAATCTCGACTACATACAGAATACTTAACAGAACCTGAGCCATCATCGAAGCTATGTATTAATTGATGCTCATGAAATAAATGTATTGCTCTTGATATTGTAGATTTATCTATCGTGTCAAGTTGAGATTCTAAATCTGACAAACTAAATGCTCTGTCAAATTCAAGCATAGCTTTTAGTACCAGTATGCGAATAGCTGTTGGTTTTATATCCCGCTCTTCTAATAAATTTACAAAAAGACTGTTCATAATGCAGTATTTTATAATATAGAGTTTATAAAGTTATATCTTTTATTGAAAAAACTCCTCCTCTTTCTGGCTTTATTCTTCACATGCTCTCATTACATATTTCTAAACAAAAAGGATACTTTACATTTTATATGTTATATTTTTGTGTTTAATAAAAACGTATCTATATATCATACAATATTATGAAAACTCCTAAACAAGCTTTAAATCCAGCATTTTTAAAACAAAAACCGGATCGCAAAGAAATAGAATTGTTTAAACAAGAGTTTATTTCTCTGTTGGATAAAATAAACGATACTGAATCGGAGGAGTTTCATAAAAACCTAATTATAGATTTCCTAAATTCCGTTTACTATAAAAACAATCACTATATTAATACATATGGTAGAACAGATTTAGTTATTCATAACGAGAAAGATACTAAATCACCTGTTGGCGTCTTGATAGAAGTAAAGAAGCCAACTAACAAGAGTGAAATGATCAGCAAAGAAAACCTCAATGCTAAAGCATTTCAAGAATTGGTTCTTTATTATCTCAGAGAACGTAAGGCAAACAAGAATCTAGAACTACGATATTTAATTATTACGAATATCAACGAGTGGTTTATTTTTGATGCTCAAGACTTCAAAAAACTATTCTATGATGATAAGAAATTTGTAGACTTATTTGAACAATTCCAAAATAAACGTTCGGATGATTCATCTACAAACCACTTTTACAAGGAGATCGCATCGCCTCAAATAGAGAAAGTGAAAGATCAAATCCCATATACTCATTTTGATATTAGGGATTATGATAAAATTATGCGTAATAAGGATAAGGAGGACGATAGAAAACTAATTGCTCTTTATAAGTTTTTATCTCCGATTCATTTACTCAAACTATCCTTTGCTAAAGATTATAATGAGTTAAACAAAGAGTTTTATGCAGAGCTTTTACATATACTTGGCTTAGAAGAGGTCAAAGAAAAGTCTCAAAAATTTATTGTTCGAAAGTCTCAAGGAAAAAGGGATAATGGTTCAATTATTGAAAATGCGATAAACGAATTAGATGCGATGGATAAATTATCTATGCTATCTAACATAAAACAATATGGAAACACCTATGAGGACCAATTATATAATGTAGCTCTAGACTTAAGCATTACGTGGGTCAATCGAGTCCTGTTTTTAAAATTGCTAGAAGCTCAAATTATTAAATATCACGACGGGAATAAAAAATATTCTTTTCTTTCAACTGATAAAATTGAAGGGTATGATGATTTAAATAGTTTATTCTTTCAAATATTAGCTCGCAAAGAAGACGAGCGGCGAGATGGAAATTTAAAAGAAAAATTCTCTCATGTTCCATATCTGAATAGCTCTCTTTTCGAACCAACGGAATTAGAGGGTTATACTATTGCGATTAGCGGACTTCAAGATAAAGCAAAAATAGAATTATACTCTAAATCTGTATTGAAGATTAAAGGACAAGTTGATAAGAGGCTTACTCCTTTAGAATACTTATTGAAATTTCTTGATGCCTATGATTTTAGCAGTGAAAGTTCAGAAGATATACAAGAGGAAGATAAAGCATTGATATCAGCGTCTGTTCTTGGATTGATCTTTGAAAAAATAAACGGATACAAAGATGGCTCTTTCTTTACTCCAAGCTTTGTTACTATGTTTATGTGTAGGGATACTATAACTCGCACTGTTATACAAAAATTTAATGAGACTAAAGGTTGGGAATGCAAAACAATCATAGATCTACATAATAAAATCTCAGATATAAAAGAAGCGAATGAGATATTCAATTCTATTCGGTTGTGTGATCCAGCTGTCGGATCAGGTCATTTTTTAGTTTCAAGTCTAAATGAAATGATCTATTTAAAATCAGAACTCGGTATTCTTACGGATAGAGAAGGGAAATTATTAAGAGGCTATAAGATTAGTGTAGAGAATGATGAGTTGATAGTCAGCGATAATGAATATGGTATATTCAAGTACAACCCTCACCATCACGAGAGTCAGCGTGTACAAGAAACATTATTTCATGAGAAGCAAACCATAATTGAAAACTGCCTATTTGGTGTTGACCTTAATCCAAATTCTGTAAAGATCTGTCAACTTCGTCTATGGATCGAACTTTTGAAACATACCTATTACATAACTAAGACCAATAGATTAGAAACTCTACCTAATATTGATATTAATATCAAATGTGGAAATTCATTAATTAGTCGTTTCGGCTTAGACGAAAATTTAAAACCGATTCTTCGAGGGCTGAATATATCGATTTTAGAATATAAAGAGGCTGTTAATAATTATAGGAATGCCCACAATAAGCAAGATAAAAAACGTTTAGAACAATTTATTAAAGAGATTAAAACTAATCTAAAAACTGAAATTAGCAAAAACGATAAGAATAGTAAATCCTTGTTTAAAGCAAAAAAAGAATTATCCGATTTAACAGCACCAGATTTATTTGAGCGAACACCCAAAGAAAAAAAAGCTTTACAAAAGAAAATAGATTTAGCTCAAAATGCTGTTGGAAAATATTCTGCTATTATTGAAGAAATCAAAAATAATAAAATATTTCAAAATGCATTTGAATGGCGTATTGAATTTCCAGAAGTATTAAATGAGGATGGTGATTTTATTGGTTTTGACGCTATCATTGGCAACCCACCGTACATTCAGCTTCAGTCGATGGGAGAGATAACAGATATCTATCAAAAAATGGAATTTGAAACCTTTGAACGTACAGGAGATATCTATTGCTTGTTCTACGAATTAGGAAATAATATTCTTCGAAAAAACTGCTTTTTATCATTCATTACGTCTAATAAATGGATGCGTGCAGGATATGGAGAAAGTATGCGCAGATATTTTGTGGAGCAGACAAATCCTGTATTATTAGTGGACTTTGCAGGTATTAATGTATTTGATGAAGCCACTGTGGATGTGAATATTTTAATGTTCCAGAAGGATAAAAACCGACAACAAACAGAGGCTTGTATTGTCAAAAAGGAAGGTATAAAAGATTTGAGCGTTTTTATTAGACAGAATAGTGTTAATTGTGAGTTTGGAGTAGAAAGCTGGGTAATTTTGAGTTCTCTTGAACAGAGTATAAGGTCTAAGATAGAGTTAGTTGGAACACCTTTGAAGGATTGGGATATCGATATTTATCGAGGTGTTTTAACTGGATATAACGAAGCGTTTATAATTGACAGCGAAACGAAAGAAAAATTAATCAAAGAGGATTCAAAATCTGCTGAAATTATACGACC
>NZ_DLIY01000007.1:27013-27786 GCF_002483985.1 Dysgonomonas sp. UBA7630 | reverse complement strand
ATAAACAAAAAATTATATGGAAGATTATTGGAAATCAAATGGCTTTTTCTATTGATTCCAATGAGTATGTTGTGAATAATGCCTGTTATATATTGACAGGATCATACCTAGAATATCTACTGTCTGTTTTGAACTCTAATGTAATAAAATGGTATAGCTATATTACCAACATGAACAAGACAGGAGTTGGAGATGTTCAAGTTGGTGGTCAAAATGTCAATCTATTTCCAATCCCATTATTATCTGATTTTGAGCAAGAGCCATTCATTAAGTTAGTAGAAGAAATGCTAATAAAAAAAGAAAAGAATGAGAATACAACAGTCCTTGAAACTATAATAGACAATCTTATATATGCAATGTATGGACTATCTGAAGAAGAAATACAATTTATAAGTTCTCAATAAATTCAACTTCTTCTTGAGATAACTTGTATAGTTGGCATATATACTTATCTAATTTTTCTATTTCATCAATAGAATGAGTTTCAATTATATTATCTATCATTTGTTCTACATGTATTTGTTCTAATTCTGTAGGCATTTTGACCGATAATTTTTCTAATGTATATTTTTTCCATCGATTTGTTCCTACTCCTGTTGTTGTTCCGATCTGATTAAAGACCCACTCTCCAAGCCTTGAGTTTAGCATAGCTAGTATATATTTCAATTTATCCCCTACCATTAAAAAAGACGTGGCTTCAGGAAAGAAAGCTTCATTATCTAATGCAAATTTAGATTTATCTGAAATCTCTCCCCATATAATTTTTTGTTTAT
>NZ_DLIY01000007.1:0-26649 GCF_002483985.1 Dysgonomonas sp. UBA7630 | reverse complement strand
TTCTGTCTAATAAAAACGCTGGAAAAAAGTATAATTATATAGTATAATAAAAATATACTATTTTTGCTGTTTTTAATTTTATATATATTTAATTTAAACAAACAGCAGATGATTTATGGATACATTCGTGTAAGCACAGACAGGCAAACAGTCGAAAACCAGCGTTTTGAAATCAACCAATTTTGTGAGAAAAATGTAATGGTAATTGACAAATGGATCGAAGAAACAATTTCCGGAGCAAAAAGTGTACAGGACAGGAAGTTGGGTAAGCTATTAAAGAGAATGAGAAAAGATGATATTCTTATATGCTCCGAATTGTCTCGACTCGGTAGAAATCTTCTTATGATTATGGGTGTTCTTAATGAATGTATGAACCGTGATATTCAGGTTTGGACAATCAAAGATAATTACCGCTTGGGAAGTGATATTAATTCTAAAGTTCTAGCCTTTGCTTTTGGTCTCTCAGCCGAAATTGAACGTAACCTTATATCCCAACGTACCAAAGAGGCATTAGCTCGAAAACGTGCTGAAGGTGTTATCCTTGGTCGTCCCAAAGGAAGTAAATCAAAAGTGAAAAAATTGACAGGAAAGGAAATTGAGATAAAAAATCTATTAGATAAGAAAGTTTCCAAAAGTGCCATCAGCCGTATTCTCGGCGTTCATCGCTTAACTGTTAGTGCATTTCTCAAGGATAACCAACTATAAAGACTTTTTTTAATTGAATAATAATACCTAAATTGAAAATGCTATTTACTTCTGTAACCACATATATCCATACTTTTTCTCAAATTCCTCAGTTAATTCCATAATTTTTTTCTGAAGAACAACCATTTCGATGGTTTGTTTTTCCAGTTTATAAAGAAAAGCCAAGGCCTTTTTCTCGGAAAAATTCGACTTTAGGGCTTTGACTATTTGGTTATAGTTCGTACCAACTATTCTAAATTGTCCGAAGAAAGTAGTTAACCTCATGTAATAATCTTGTACAGCTTTGTCGATTTTCACAACCTTTATTGGCTTATTAAATATGCAAGAAGTAATAAAATGAGCCTTAACACTCATACATGACTTGTCATATAAAGCGAGAAAACGTGCGTTGTCAACGTTATTCAAATAGATAACATAACGATGTATTGCAGGATCATTCTTCGGATTCCGCCCTCCTTTTCTTCTTTCAGAAAGATTATTTGTTTTCATAACTACATAAAGATTTAATAAATAAAAATTACGACTTCGGAGTGATTTTCTCTCCCTGAAAGGGCAAGGGTTTTGAAGCACGGAAATTTATTTCAAGTGCTTCAAAACATACCTTGCTGTATTCTGACGAATACCAAAATCCATCCTCCGATGGATTGCCTTAAAGTTTATTTGAGAGATTATCATTACACGACAAAGGTAGCGTCTGTTAATTGAAAGGTTATGATGAGGTTTTCAGACAAATGGTGACAGCAGATGTCATTGGATGACAGTTAATTTTCTTGGCTATCCTGACATCCCTTTTTGTGAATTCATAACTGGATTTATTCATTAAAATATTCACTAATTATTGATGTATTTACTTCAGCTATGAAGTATGTAGTGAATAAGTTAGCTCTTGA
Source organism: Dysgonomonas sp. UBA7630 (assembly GCF_002483985.1). NCBI lineage: Bacteria > Pseudomonadati > Bacteroidota > Bacteroidia > Bacteroidales > Dysgonomonadaceae > Dysgonomonas > Dysgonomonas sp. UBA7630. The sequence goes on along the minus strand of NZ_DLIY01000007.1, from coordinate 25,054 downwards.
CTGATACCCAACCAATAAATACTGACTTCATGGCTTCATGAATGAATGACTTCACTAAGTCATGAGGTCAAGACATAACTCATCAAGAAAGGAACAAATAAATTACAGGTTGAATATTATAGTTCAGTAATGGGTGAGTGGCTGAATGAAGTATATATCTACAACTTCATTGAATATTATTTCTTTTTTCAACTGATAAACACCTTCCCTGTGAAAAGAATAAAATAGACCATATTTTTGAGGGAATACTACCCAACGGGTGGAGATTGCCGATAAAACCTGAAAGGCTTGATATTGGCGTTTTATTCTTGAAATAGACCTTTGTTATCAGATGATAAAAAGTGACGGCATAAAAAAGGGTAAAAGAATACTTTTACCCCATTAATTAAGTCGAAACTATAATGTCTATTCATCTCTTACATAACCAACCCTTTTCCTTGATTTTGTATCTTGTCCCTTCTGACTGGCTAATTCTGTTAATGCTTGGTAAATATCATTGAATTGCAGATTCGTTTCTAACATGAAGTTTTCTAATTTTTGATTTAGCTCAGCATACCCCAAAGCATATTGACGAAGCATAATAAAAGCTCTGACTATTTGGATATTAACAGAAATTGCTTTCTGACTATTTAATAATCCTGCTAACATTGCAATTCCATGTTCTGTAAAAGCATAAGGTAGCTTTCTTGTTCCTCCCCAACTTGATGTTCCATTTTGGAATATCAAGTCAAATTCTTTATTATTCAATTGGAACATAAAATCTTCGGGAAAACGATCAAGATTCCGTTTTACAGCCTTATTCAAGTTGCTAGTTGTTACTTCATATAGTTCAGCTAAATCCTTATCAAGGATAACTTTATATCCCCTTATTTCATATATTCGATTCTGTATTACTTCTAATTCCATATTAATTCAATGTTTTAAGTGAATGTTGTTTTGTACTTGTATTGAATATCACAATAACTTCATGGCTTTTCTGTTTTTGACGATATTCCTGAAAAGCATTCAAGACCCATTTTCGAAAACAGTTGGTATAAAGTGATTGAATATGAAAACTCAAAAATATAATTGTTTCAAGGTTGTAATATGTACGAATATACTCTCCGCCATCTTTCGTATATCTATATTCTTTCGTAACATCACTTTCTCTCAATAAATTATACTTGAAAATATTTTTGAGATGTTTACTTATTGTTGGGGAATATACCCCAAACAAATTAGCAATCTCGTTTACTGTCATCCAAACTGTACCATCAACGATTTTCACTTCAATGGTCGGTTTGTTGGTATCTATATCTGTGAATTTTATATATCCTGTTTCCATATGATTATTTTTGATGGTTTTATATTCCTCTATATTTATTTAGCTTTTGATAATTGAATATTATTGGCTTTCAATTTGGTCGAAAGTGTGTTCATTTCGTTACTTATCAGGTTTTCGGTAACTCGCGCATAAATTTGAGTTGTACGAATATTCGTGTGCCCTAGCATTTTAGACACAGCTTCAATAGAAACACCTTTAGCTAAAGTGGTTGTACTCGCAAATGTGTGACGTGCTAGGTGGAAGCTTAATCGTTTCTCAATCCCGCACACAGTACCGATTTCTTTCAAGTATGAATTCATCTTTTGATTGCTTAATGTCGGTAATACTTTGTCATCTTGCTTACCTCTATATTTCTCAATTATTGCTAAAGGGACATCAAGTAATGGAACAGTCACGATGGTATCTGTTTTTGCTCGTTTAGTCATAATCCATGGCTTTCCATCTACCCCTATTTTTATATTGTCATAGGTAAGTTTATAAGTATCCACGTAAGCCAAACCAGTCCAACAGGCAAACACAAAAATATCTCGCACTTTTTCAAGCCGTTCTATATCAAATTCCTTATTTTTAATAATCTCTAGTTCTTGGTCAGTCAAATATCCTCTATCAACTTTCTTAAAATGGATTTTATAGTTTGCAAAAGGATTGTGTTGCATCCATCCATTATTCTGAGCGATGAGAATCACTCGTTTAAAGAATTGAATGAACTTTGCTGTTGTATTAGGACTACAGCTTGCTTGTGTTCTCAGATAGACTTCAAAATCGCAGATAAATTGATACTTTATCTCTTTTACATTGATATCAGAAATATTATACTTGAATTTCATAAACTCAGATATCCTTGTATAAGTCACTTTATATTTTTGCAAGGTTGCTTTTGCCTTAGTGATATTTACCAAAGCTTCTATATCTTTTATAAGGTCTCTAAACAAAACGAGCAGCATTGTGTTATCAGTTGATATACCCAGATAAGAATTCTTCAATTTTTCAGCAGTCACATAATTGTCTTTCTCGAATATCTCCCGATACATATTGTGTAAGATAGTACGACAAGCATCAAGGGTTTGATTCACCTCTATAGCTTCTCTCGATTTACTCCTGGCTTTGTGATTCTCCATATCCCAAAGCTCGGCTCTGATGTCTTTGTGGATATTAAAACTTACAGCCTCACCCGCAATAGTTATCCTGCAAAAGATAGGGGTGAACGAATCCTTCCTCATTTTGTCCTTTCTTAGGTAGAAAGTGATAGCAAACGTGCTTTTTGATGTTCTCATAATTCCTCTTTTTAAAGCGTTAAAATTAATTTTAATCTGTTGTTTTTGAGGAAAATAAGCGCTGCCAATATTGGACTACAAACTACCAATTTGCGACACGTCAAGGGTGAACGAATAAAATTGCAGGGGTGAACACTTTGGCAACAGATTGTTGTCTCAAAGTGGCTTTTTTATGTCTTTCGGAGGAAAGGTGAAAACATAAAAAAATCCTACAATACGTTGATATTGTAGGATTTATCCAAGCTTTGTCGCTTTTTGTCTTTTCTTAAAGCGGAAGCGGGGGGATTCGAACCCCCGGTACAGTTACCCGTACGTCAGTTTAGCAAACTGGTGGTTTCAGCCACTCACCCACACTTCCTGAAACCACAATCGGCTTTTCGCTAATTGCGATGCAAATATAGTTGTTTGTTTTGATTATACAAACAGTTTCCTGACTTAAATAGCATTTTCTTTGATCAAATACTCTGCTATCTGAACTGCATTTAATGCTGCGCCTTTCTTGATCTGATCGGCTACTACCCAGAATGTCAAACCATTCTTATTCGCTATATCTTGGCGTATACGTCCAACATATACCGGGTCTTGTCCTGCAACAAACAATGGCATCGGATATTCTTTTTGTGCCGGATTGTCTTGCAACACAATTCCTTCAGCTTTTGAGAATGCCTCACGGGCTTCTTCCGGCGACACAGGTTTTTCGGTCTCTACCCAGATAGCCTCAGAATGAGAACGAAGTACAGGAACACGGATACAGGTTGCACTCACTTCTATATCAGAGTGCATAATCTTACGCGTTTCGTTGTACATCTTTAACTCTTCTTTTGTATACCCGTTATCTGTAAACACATCTATGTGAGGAATCACGTTATACGCAAGCTGGTAAGCAAACTTCTCTACAGCCACATCATTGTTGAATGCAATTTGCTTAAATTGATTGATCAACTCTTCCATAGCCGCTGCTCCTGCTCCTGATGCTGCCTGATAGGTTGCTACGTGCGCCCTTTTGATATGAGATATTTTTTCTATCACATTCATTGCCACTACCATCTGTATAGTTGAGCAGTTAGGATTTGCGATTATCCCTTTAGGACGAACTTTCCCATCCTCTCCATTTACTTCGGGTACAACAAGAGGCACATCCTTATCCATACGGAAAGCACTTGAGTTGTCTATCATGATTGCGCCATGCTTAGTAATTGTTTCAGCATATTCGATAGAAACACTTCCTCCTGCCGATGTAAAAGCAATATCTATATCTTTAAAATCGTCATTGTGCTTCAGCTCCTTCACCGTATACTGTTTATCACGAAACGTATAGACATTGCCTGCGCTTCTGGCAGAACCGAATAATACTAATTCCTTTATCGGGAAATTTCGTTCGTCAAGAACTCTTAAAAACTCCTGACCTACAGCACCACTTGTGCCAACAATAGCGATTCTCATTTTTTTATTGGTATAGAGTAAATTATTTAATATAAAACAGGTTGCAAATATAACGATTTACTATCAATTATGTATTATTTGTGGTTTTTTGTTACTCTAAGTAAACTTCAAGTTAAACAAAAGAACTATCGGGCTTGTATCTCTTGATTTCTTGCCTGTATTTCCATTTGAGGTATACTCACTTGCAATTGTTCCACTTCCTTTTCAAGACTATAGATATCTGAAGACATTCTCCGCTTTTCATCCTGAGATGCAGTATTATAATCTGCACGCAGTTTTTCCAACTTTTCGGATAGTCCTTTTAGTTCCGATTTCATCTCTACTACCTTCGAATATGTATTCTGAGCTGTTCTATTTTTGAAATCCGACATTTTATAATACGTCTTGTTATCATTAATAACGAATTCAAAATCATGAGTCACCTCTACTTTCACAACAGCTTCTTGACGAGCCAACGCAATCAGATTTTTGTAATTATTATTTTTTTGCCATGTACTCTTTATCGAAGATATTTTAGCTCTGCCTGCCAGATAGCTTTCATCCTCGCTCTGGATGGTTTTCACTACTTTATTCGGAACAAATGTATATATGCAAACTTTCCCTTTAGGCATATATCTATCGGAGGCAAACCAGCCAATGCCCTTTTCTTCGTCCACTGCCATCATATAGTCATTAAACAACGAATTGAATGGCATATTCAGACGTTCAGGAGCGAGATAGGTATCTGTATTCATATTGTAGCGAGAGACAAACAAATCATACCCTCCGAGCGTTTCTTCATCTTTTGCTGCAAAATAGATTGTCACTCCATCTGCCATTACGTACGGATAGTTTATATCACCAGAAAGACCAAAATTGTTTGCCGAAAGCTTCTTTTCATTACCGAAGTCATCGAATAGCTTTTCTTTAGAGTAAAGACTGAACACATTGTCTTTATCGGGCTTGGCATAATACATTTTAGTCCCTTTTTCATTCGTATATACCGTTGCATCTATATGCTTTGCTGATGTAAAAATCTTGTCAAAGGGTTCTAGTTTTCCCGAACTGAGACTCAGCTTATAAGCTGAAAGAAATTTTGCCTTATCTACAATTACACTATCTATTATCTGTATATCTTCTGTGTTGGACACCATACGCCGAAGACGTGACATCACTTTTCTCTTCTCGTCTAATTTTGCTCTCGATGCTTCATCTTTCTTTTTAAGACCGGCTTCGTATTTGTTGAAAGATTCTTCCGATTGTGTAAATTTATACTCTTGTCCATATAATTGCCCCAGATACAAAAAAGATTCTTGTATTCTTTTTTTAGAAGCAACAATGAGGCATTCTTCCGCTTTATTGAGATCTCCTCCCGTTTCCAGCAGGCAAACCCCATACCATTGATTTAGATTGGCGTCCTCCGGCTTAGCTTTATATTCCTCTTCAAAAATGGGTAAAGCCTTTGCATATTCTCCTTGAAGATATAATTCTTTTGCATCGGAAAGAGTTTGTGAAAATGCCATAGGAACACAAGCAAACGTAATAAATAGCCAGATAAATATAGATTTCATGCCGTTCTATTCTAATTAATTATAGGTTTCAAATTTACATGAAAATATTCAAACTATCAATCTGTAAGCGAGGAATGACTTCGACGAAAGAAATATAGCACAAAATTTTCAAGGCTTATACTCTTTTTTATACCTTTGCCTTTACGAAAAATGAAAATTATGGATTTTAGTTTGCAGTCGATTTTACCTATTTTGATTATTGCTCTCACAGTTATAACCAGCATAAAGGGTTTTGGTGACATGGCCTTCTTTGAACGCTACAAGTTTAATGTAGGGGCTATTTTGGGCAATTCAAAACAATGGGACAGACTGTTAACATCTGCTACGCTTCATGGAGACTATATGCATCTATTGTTTAATATGATGACATTGTACTTCTTCTCCGATATTATTACTTACTCTTTCGGAGTATGGATATACCTGGCTATTTACTTTTTGTCTATCATTGGCGGAGGATTACTCTCTCTTTTCATCCATAGAAAAGAATACTACTACAGTGCCATCGGTGCTTCAGGAGGAGTGGTAGGTATACTATTCGCTGCTATAGCTGTATATCCCACAATGCCTCTCCGATTTTTCTTTATTCCGATAGATATCCCGGGATGGATTTTCGGGCTTGGATATCTGGCTTTTTCCATCTATGGTATGCTGAAAAAGGTGGGTAATATAGGGCACGATGCGCACATGGGCGGAGCTATTGTAGGTATTGTTGTGGCTGTCATTTACACTCCTGCAAAACTACTTAGTATGAATGCGGTCTATTTGGGTATAATGGTTTTACCGCTGATCGTTTTAGCCTATCTTATTTGGAAAAAAAAATAAAATAACTACTTTTGATTAAACATTGAATCCTAATAAACAGTAAGAAATATTAAACCTTCTTTCACATAACAAGTCTCAATAAAAAGCAAACTTAGAATAACAGAAGAATAAATAAACTACGAAAATAATAAACCAGCCATATTTGAACATCAAAGTAACTTTGTTGTTATAAATCTAAATAATATAATCCTAAAATATAAGATGATGAGCAGTGATAAAGATCTGATACAGTATGACGAAGATGATGCTGTAAAGTATATACAGAACTATCTTCCGCAAGAAATGAAAGGAAAATACTCGAGTGACGAAATCAACTATATTATTGATATCGTTTACGAATTCTATGAAGAAAAAGGCTACATGGACGAAGATGCCGATGAGAACGTAATTGTAGACATCGATGAAGATGAAATTGTATCTTATGTATTGAAGAATACGAAAAAAGACAAAATAAATAACTTCTCAGCCGAAGATATCGCATTCATTATACAGGGCGAGATTGCATATTGTGAATCACTAGGGATATTCGAATAAAACGAAGATAATCACACAAATTTTAATTATTAAAAGAATAAATTTATGAAACATTTTTCATTCGTAGCAGCTATTGTTTTAAGCTGCGCATTACTATTATCTAGCTGTGGAGCCAGCAATACTGTAAAAGGTGGAGGTATCGGTGCAGGAGCAGGTGGTGCATTGGGCGCAGGTATTGGTGCTATTATAGGCGGCGGTAAAGGTGCTGCATGGGGTGCAGGTATAGGCGCTGTAGTTGGTGGTTCGGCCGGTGCTATCATTGGCAACAAGATGGACAAACAAAAGAAAGAATTGGAGCAAATCAACGGAGCTCAGGTGGAATCTATCAACGATGGACAAGCTATCAAAGTTACGTTTGAATCAGGAATTCTATTCGCAACAAATTCAAGCACATTAAGTTCTGCTTCACAAAGCGCACTAAGCAACTTCGCTGCTTCATTAAATAATAATCCTGACACTGATGTTCAAATATACGGACACACAGATAATACAGGTTCTGACGCTATAAACAATCCTTTGTCTGAAAAACGTGCACAAGCTGTTTATAATTTCCTTCAAACGAAAGGAGTTTCCGGAAAACGTATGGTATCTCAAGGATTTGGATCTACACAACCTGTTGCCGACAACAGTTCTGTTGCAGGTAGAGCTCAAAACCGTCGTGTAGAAGTTTATATCCTTCCTAACGAAAAGATGCTAAAAGACGCTCAACAAGGTAAATAATCTTACACATAGAGTTTAGCTCGGTAAGCTTAACAAAAAATGAAAGGGGAGAGAAACATTATGTTTCTCTCCCCTTTCTAACTATATAAAAGAATAATTAATTATTCTACGGCATCAAAATCTACTACAGTCTTTCTGGTTGCAGCAATCCTGTCAAAATCTTCCTTTGTACCAACAACTAATTTTTCAAATTCACGTTGTCCTGTACCGGCAGGTAATAAGTGACCACAGATTACATTCTCCTTCAATCCTTCCAGTCTGTCTACCTTAGCGTTTATAGCAGCGTCGTTCAGTACTTTTGTTGTTTCCTGGAACGAAGCGGCAGACATAAAGCTTTGAGTCTGGAGAGCAGCACGGGTAATACCTTGAAGTATCTGGTTAGCTGTTGCAGGAACTGCGTCACGCACTTCTACCGGACGAAGGTCTCTACGTTTCAGCATAGAGTTTTCGTCTCTTAGCTTACGTGCAGTAACAATCTGTCCCGGTTCGAATGTTGAAGAATCTCCGGCGTCAACAATAACTTTCTTACCCCAGATTCTGTCATTCTCTTCCATTACTTCATATTTGTCGATAACCTGCTGTTCTAGGAAACGAGTATCTCCCGGATCGATAACTTCTACCTTGCGCATCATCTGACGAACAATCACCTCGAAGTGCTTGTCGTTGATCTTCACACCCTGTAGACGGTATACGTCCTGTACTTCGTTTACAATATATTCCTGAACGGCTGTAGGTCCCATAATAGCCAATATATCAGAAGGAGTTGTAGCTCCGTCAGACAGTGGCATACCGGCTCTCACAAAGTCATTTTCTTGAACAAGAATTTGTTTGGATAGAGGCACCAGATATTTCTTAACTTCATCAAGTTTAGAAGTTACTATAATTTCTCTATTACCACGTTTGATCTTACCAAATGAAACCTCACCATCGATTTCCGACACTACTGCAGGATTAGATGGGTTACGAGCTTCGAACAACTCAGTTACACGAGGAAGACCTCCGGTGATATCACCAGCCTTACCTACTGCACGAGGAATCTTAACAAGTACATCTCCGGCTTTGATCGCATCATTATCATCTTTCACAAGGTGAGCACCTAATGGTAAACTATAAGTTTTGATAGTTCTACCCTGCTCATCCAAGACATGAGCTTCAGGAGCTTTAGTCTTATCGCGAGATTCGATAATGATCTTTTCTTTCAGACCGGTTTGCTCATCCGATTCAACTTTAAACGTAACACCTTCTATTACATTCTCAAATTTGATACGTCCTGTAGCTTCAGATATAATAACGGCATTAAATGGATCCCAATCACAGATCAGATCATCTTTTTTCACCTTAGCCCCATCCTTAAAGTACAATTTAGAACCATAAGGGATATTATGAGTAAGGAGTACGATTTTAGTGTTAGGATCAACCAGACGAAGCTCTACCAATCGGCTAACTACAATCTGAGTTTTCTTGCCCGTTTCGTCAAGAATATCTACTGTACGAAGATCATCTATTTCTAATATACCATCGTATTTAGCAACAACGCTACTTTCGGTAGCAATATTAGATGCGATACCCCCAACGTGGAATGTACGTAGTGTCAACTGTGTTCCCGGCTCACCGATAGACTGTGCGGCAATAACACCTACAGCCTCACCTCGCTGAACCATACGGCCTGTTGCAAGGTTACGTCCATAGCATTTACCACAAACACCCTTCTTCGATTCGCAAGTAAGAACCGAACGGATCTCTACGCTCTCGATAGGAGAATTCTGTATAATAGCGGCTGCATCTTCTTTGATTTCCTCTCCCGATTTAACAATGATTTCTCCTGTCATCGGATGTTGGATATCATGAACAGATACACGACCTAAGATACGTTCATATAAAGAAGCAACAACTTCTTCATTGTTTTTAAGCTCTGAACAAACAAGACCACGCAATGTACCACAGTCTTCTTCATTAATGATCACATCTTGAGATACGTCAACAAGACGACGAGTCAAATATCCGGCGTCGGCAGTCTTCAAAGCCGTATCGGCAAGACCCTTACGCGCACCGTGGGTAGAGATAAAGTACTCTAACACCGACAATCCTTCTTTAAAGTTCGACAAGATCGGATTCTCAATAATCTGAGCTCCTTCTGCCCCACTCTTTTGAGGTTTCGCCATCAATCCACGCATACCTGACAACTGACGAATCTGCTCTTTCGATCCACGGGCTCCTGAATCCAACATCATATATACGGCGTTGAATCCCTGATCGTCTTCCGAAAGTTGTTTCATCAAGATGTTAGACAATCTTGAGTTGACGTGTGTCCATATATCAATAATCTGGTTGTAACGTTCGTTGTAGGTAATGAATCCCATGTTATAATTATTCAATATCTGCTCTACTTCGTCATAACCTTGTTGTACTAATGTATCTTTTTCTTCAGGAATGATTACATCTTCGAGGTTGAACGACAAACCTCCACGGAATGCCATTGTATAACCTAAATCTTTAATGTCGTCAAGGAACTGTGCTGTTTTTGCAACCCCACAGGCTTTGATTACATTACCGATAATATCACGTAATGATTTCTTAGAAAGCACTTCATTGATGAATCCTACTTCTACTGGAGTCTTCTCATTAACAAGAACACGTCCGACAGTAGTTTCACGCATCAATTTCTTTATTTCACCATTTTCGTCAAGGTCATTCACATATACTTTTATCAAAGCATGTATATCAACCTTACCTTCATTGTATGCAATAATAGCTTCCTCAGGTCCATAGAATATAAGACCTTCACCAAGAGCACCCTTACGGATTTTTGTGATATAATATAGTCCAAGAACCATGTCCTGAGAAGGCACGGTAATAGGAGCTCCATTTGCAGGGTTCAGAATGTTATGAGATGCAAGCATCAACATCTGTGCCTCAAGGATAGCTTCATTTCCTAATGGTAAGTGAACAGCCATCTGGTCACCGTCGAAGTCGGCATTGAACGCCGTACATGCTAACGGGTGCAACTGGATCGCTTTACCACCAATCATCTTAGGCTGGAATGCCTGGATACCAAGACGGTGAAGAGTAGGGGCACGGTTGAGCATAACCGGATGTCCTTTCATCACATGTTCCAAGATATCCCATACCACAGGCTCTTTACGATCTACGATCTTCTTAGCCGATTTTACTGTCTTAACGATACCACGCTCGATCAGCTTACGTATAATAAATGGTTTGTACAGCTCAGCTGCCATATCCTGAGGAATACCACATTCGTGCATCTTCAATTCGGGCCCAACGACAATTACCGAACGAGCTGAATAGTCGACACGCTTACCCAACAAGTTTTGACGGAAACGACCTTGTTTACCTTTCAAACTGTCGGATAGTGATTTCAATGGACGATTGGCATCTGTCTTAACTGCACTTGACTTACGTGAGTTGTCAAACAATGAATCGACAGCTTCCTGAAGCATACGTTTTTCGTTACGTAAGATAACTTCGGGAGCTTTGATATCAATAAGTCTTTTCAGACGATTGTTACGTATAATCACACGACGATACAAATCATTCAGGTCGGATGTAGCAAAACGACCTCCATCTAATGGAACCAACGGACGAAGCTCTGGCGGAATTACCGGAACAATTTTTACAATCATCCACTCCGGTTTATTCTTACCTTTCGATCCACGGAACGCTTCTACAACCTGAAGTTGTTTCAATGCCTCGTTCTTACGTTGTTGAGATGTATCTGTGCTTGCCTTATGGCGCAGAGTATTAGCTAATGAATCGAGGTTGATACGAGACAAAAGGTCATAAACAGCCTCAGCCCCCATTTTAGCAATAAACTTGTTAGGATCGGTATCGTCCAACAGTTGATTTTCTTTTGGAAGCTTATCCAGAATATTCAAATATTCTTCTTCTGTAAGAAGGTCTTTATCTGCTATTCCTTCTTCTACTGCCGCACCGGACTGAATCACAACATAACGTTCGTAGTAGATGATAGAATCCAGTTTCTTGGTAGGTATACCTAAAAGATAACCCATTTTGTTTGGCAGCGAACGGAAATACCAGATATGAGCCACAGGAACAACAAGGTGGATATGTCCTGTACGTTCGCGACGAACTTTCTTCTCTGTAACTTCAACACCGCATCGGTCACAAACGATACCCTTATAACGGATTCTTTTGTATTTACCGCAATGACATTCGTAATCCTTTACAGGTCCGAATATACGTTCGCAGAAAAGCCCGTCACGTTCAGGTTTGTAAGTACGATAGTTGATTGTTTCAGGTTTCAAAACTTCACCGCTTGATGCTTCCAGAATTTCTTCAGGAGATGCAAGGCTCACAGTTATTTTTGAAAAGCTACTCTTTACTTTATTTTCTTTTCTAAAAGCCATATACTTTTTTCTTTTAAAAGCTGTAGCTATTAGCCATTAGCCGATAGCTGTTTGTTAGAGTATTTAGAATCCGTCGGCTATCAGCTTAGTTAAAGCCGAAAACCAACGGATAATATGATATTAATCGAGAGAGACACTCAATCCCAAACCACGCATTTCGTGAAGAAGTACGTTTAATGATTCAGGAATACCCGGCTGCGGCATAGGTTCACCTTTTACAATCGCTTCATAAGCTTTTGAACGCCCTATAACGTCATCCGATTTGATTGTCAGAATTTCTCTAAGAATGTGAGCTGCACCGAATGCTTCCAGTGCCCAAACCTCCATTTCTCCGAAACGCTGACCCCCAAATTGAGCCTTACCTCCAAGAGGCTGTTGGGTAATAAGTGAGTATGGTCCGATAGAACGGGCATGCATCTTATCTTCAACCATGTGACCGAGTTTAAGCATATAAATTATACCTACGGTAGCATGTTGGTCAAATTGAATACCTGTTCCTCCATCAATAAGACGGACTTTACCATAACGTGGTACTCCAGCTTTATCTGTCCATTCGTTCAAATCGTCAAGGCTAGCACCATCAAAAATTGGTGTAGCAAACTTAACTCCCAGCTCTTTACCGGCCCAACCCAATACAGTTTCGAAGATCTGACCAAGGTTCATACGTGAAGGCACCCCTAACGGATTCAACACGATATCAACCGGAGTTCCATCCGGCAAGAATGGCATATCTTCCTGACGAACGATACGCGACACGATACCTTTGTTACCGTGACGACCTGCCATCTTATCTCCAACCTGTATCTTACGTTTCTTAGCCACATAAACTTTAGCTATCTGAACTATTCCCGAAGGTAGTTCATCTCCTATAGTGAGGTCGAAACGCTTACGTTTAAGCTCAGCATCAAGCTCTTTATATTTATGTAGGTAGTTTACGATAACATCTCTGATAAGCGCATTTTTGTGCTCATCCGATGTCCAGTTACTTACCTGTATTGATTCGTAATCGATACCATCCAAAGCACTCTTCGTAAACTTAGAGCCTTTACCGATAATATCAACATTCAAATAATCTTTAACACCCTGTGATGGTTTACCTTCGGTCAATACCAATAACTTATCTACTAATATTCCTTTCAGTTTTGCCATCTTTTCTTCATACTCTTCATCTAGTTTAGGAAGCAAAGCTTTGCTCGAAAGTTTTGTCTTACCCTTTTTAGATGCTTTAGAGAACAAGTTTGTTGATACAACAACACCTTTCAATGAAGGAGATGCTTTCAAAGATGCATCTTTCACATCACCGGCTTTGTCTCCAAAGATTGCACGAAGCAGCTTTTCTTCAGGAGAAGGATCAGATTCACCCTTAGGTGTAATCTTACCGATAAGGATATCTCCCGGACTAACACGAGCTCCTACACGGATAATACCTCTCTCATCCAAGTCTTTAGTAGCATCTTCACTTACGTTCGGAATATCGGATGTCAATTCTTCAACACCACGTTTTGTATCACGAACCTCAAGCGCAAACTCTTCTACATGGACAGATGTAAAGATATCTTCGCGAACAACACGTTCGTTCAGAACGATCGCATCCTCAAAGTTGTATCCTTTCCAAGGCATGAAGGCAACCTTCAGATTCTTACCGATAGCCAATTCACCTTTTTCAGTTGAATAACCTTCTGTTAGTATCTGATTCAACACAACTCTGTCGCCTTTTCTACAGATAGGACGAAGGTCGATTGTTGTATTTTGGTTTGTCTTACGGAACTTAGGAATAGAATATGTTTTGATCGCATCGTCAAAAGCCACAAAGTCTTCGTCTGCTGTACGATCGTATTTAATTTTAATCGTATCGGCATCTACAAAGACAACTTCACCTGCACCTTCTGCTACAATCTGAGTACGAGAGTCACGGATAAGCTGACCTTCGATACCGGTTCCTACGATAGGAGATTCGGTACGCATCAAAGGAACAGCCTGACGCATCATGTTCGATCCCATCAGCGCACGGTTGGCATCATCATGCTCCAAGAATGGAATCAACGATGCTGCAATAGAAGCAATCTGAGTTGGAGATACGTCCATCAACTCTACTTCTGATGGCTCAATAACAGGATAGTCTGCATCTTGACGAGCTTTTACACGCATATTGATAAATGATCCGTCATCATTCAACGGAGCATTACCTTGAGCGATAAGCCTGTCTTCTTCCTCTTCGGCTGCAAGATATACGATACCTTCAGACGATAAGTCGACTTTACTATCTGCTACTTTACGATATGGTGTTTCGATAAAACCAAGGTCGTTGATCTTTGCATAAACACAAAGAGAAGATATCAAACCAATGTTTGGACCCTCAGGTGTTTCGATCGGACAAAGACGACCATAGTGTGTATAGTGAACGTCACGCACCTCAAAACCGGCTCTTTCGCGAGAAAGACCACCTGGTCCAAGGGCAGACATACGACGCTTGTGAGTAATTTCAGCCAATGGATTGGTTTGATCCATGAACTGAGACAACGCATTTGTACCGAAGAATGTATTTACGACAGAAGAAATTGTTTTAGCATTGATCAAATCAATCGGCGTAAACACTTCATTATCGCGAACGTTCATTCTTTCACGGATGATACGTGCCATACGGTTAAGACCAACTCCAAACTGATTGAAAAGCTGTTCTCCTACAGTACGTACACGACGGTTGCTCAAGTGGTCGATATCGTCAACGATGGCTTTTGAGTTTATCAACTCGATAAGATATTTGATGATCTCAATAATATCTTCCTTCGTTAAAACACGAATATCTGTACTAGTAGAAAGTCCCAGTTTCTTATTCAGCCTGTAACGTCCTACTTCTCCCAAATCGTAACGTTTTTCAGAAAAGAAAAGGTTATTAATAACCTCACGAGCACTTGCATCATCAGCAGGCTCTGCGCTACGCAATTGTCTGTAGATATGACGAACGGCGTCTATTTCCGAGTTACTTGGGTCTTTTTGTAATGTATTGTATATAATTGCAAAGTCAGAAATATTCTGAGACTCTTTGTGCAATAATATAGAAGATACACCCGAATCGAGTATCAAATCCAGATGATCTTTTTCCAGAATAGTTTCACGTTCAAGAATAACTTCGTTACGTTCGATAGATGTTACCTCACCGGTATCCTCATCCACGAAGTCTTCCATCCAGGTTCTAAGAATTCTGGCAGCAAGTTTACGGCCTGCTATCTTTTTTATATTTTGTTTATTAACTTTTACCTCTTCTGCCAGATCGAATATTTCGAGGATATTTCTATCACTCTCAAAACCGATAGCACGAAGGAGCGTAGTTACAGGTAATTTCTTTTTACGGTCAATATATGCATACATGACATTATTGATGTCTGTAGCAAATTCAATCCATGAACCTTTGAAAGGAATGATACGTGCCGAATACAATTTAGTACCATTAGCATGCATTGTTTGTCCGAAAAATACGCCCGGCGAACGGTGCAACTGCGAAACAACAACACGCTCGGCACCATTGATCACGAATGTACCTTTTTGGGTCATGTATGGTATCAACCCCAAATAAACATCCTGAATAACCGTGTCAAAGTCTTCATGATCGGGGTCGGTACAATAAAGTTTAAGTTTTGCTTTTAGAGGAACACTATACGTCAATCCTCTGTCGATACACTCTTCGATTGTGTAACGCGGCGGATCGATAAAGTAGTCCAAAAATTCTAATACAAAATTGTTTCGTGTATCAGCTATAGGAAAGTTTTCTGCAAAAACTTTGTATAGACCTTCTTTCTTCCTCTTTTCGGGAGGAGTATCAAGTTGTAAAAAGTCGCGGAATGACTTTAGCTGCACTTCAAGAAAATCCGGATAAGGTAGCGGATTTTTGATTGAAGCGAAATTGACTCTTTGATTTGTATTTATTGAAGACATGGAATATCCAGTTTTGATGAACTTATTATTTTTGACGTAAAAAGGTTAAGAACCTTCACAACGAAGGTTCCTAACCAAAGTATCCTTTGACAGGACTGTTTTTACTTAAGTTCAACTTCAGCTCCTGATTCTTCTAATTGTTTTTTCAATGCTTCTGCTTCATCTTTAGTTACTCCTTTTTTAAGTTCACCAGGAGCAGCATCAACTAGATCTTTAGCTTCTTTCAAACCAAGTCCTGTTAGTTCTTTAACAGCTTTAACAACTTGCAATTTGTTTGCACCTGCTGATTTCAAGATTACATCGAAAGATGTTTTTTCTTCTACAGCTTCTGCAGCTGGACCTGCAGCCGGACCTGCAACTGCAACAGCAGCAGCGGCTGGTTCAATACCATATTCAGTTTTTAGAATTTCAGCTAATTCGCTAACTTCTTTCACTGTCAAATTTACTAGTTGTTCTGCAATAGCTTTGATATCTGCCATTTTTGTATAAATTAAAATTGTTATTATTCTTTTTTAAATGAATTATCGTTTCGATAATGTTTCTAATACACCATGAATGGTATTACCACCCGATTGAAGGGCTGAGATAACATTCTTGGCTGGAGATTGAAGCAACATGATAACATCGCCGATAAGTTCGTTCTTGCTCTTGATGTTTTCTAATGCGCTCAAATTTTCCGCACCTATGTAGAAGCTTTCTTGTACATAAGCAGCCTTAAGCGAAGGAATTCCTTCTTTCTTGTACTTAGCGATCAGTTTAGCCGGTGCATTAGCAGAATTGGAAAACATCACTGCAGTATTTCCTTTCAAAACTGAATGTAGTTCCGAATAGTCACCTTCAAGTGTATCCAATGCTTTCTGCAACAGGGTATTCTTTACGACCATTAATTTAATTTCTTGCTTTGCGCACTCTCTTCTCAATTCGCTGGTTTTAGTCGAATTAAGAGTAGCGATATCAGCAAGATAGAAATTGTCGTAACCTTTGATTGTCGCCGCTATAGTTTCTATGATAGTACTTTTATCTTCCTTTCTCATAATGTTTCAGTCAATTTTGATTAATTTTCTACTGATTTAGGGTCTATTTTTACACCCGGACTCATAGTACTTGAAAGACAAACACTTTTCACATAAGTTCCTTTAGCTGCAGTCGGTTTCAGTTTGATAAGCGTAGAAATAAATTCTCTTGCATTATCTCTGATCTGATCTGAAGTAAAAGATACTTTACCTATAGAAGCATGAACGATACCTGCTTTATCAACTTTAAAGTCGATTTTACCTGATTTCACTTCAGTTACAGCTTTAGCAACGTCCACAGTCACAGTTCCGCTCTTAGGGTTAGGCATCAGACCACGAGGTCCAAGTACACGCCCCAAAGCTCCAACTTTACCCATGATAGCAGGCTGAGTGATGATAACATCAATATCAGTCCAACCACCTTTTATCTTTTCGATATATTCATCCAAACCTACATAGTCTGCACCAGCTTCTTTAGCTGCAGCTTCTGCATCCGGAGAACATAATACCAAAACTCTTACTTGTTTTCCTGTTCCATGAGGAAGAGATACTACACCTCTCACCATCTGGTTAGCTTTACGTGGGTCTACACCTAAGCGTACATCCAAATCGACAGATGAGTCGAATTTTGTAGTTGTTATCTCTTTTACAAGAGCTGATGCTTCAGTCAGTGTATATAATTTCCCTGCTTCAATTTTGCTGAAAGCTAACTTCTGATTTTTTGTAAGTTTACCCATTATCAATTGAAGTTTAATTATTTAACATCAGGGAAAGCCCCTTTTACAGTAATACCCATACTTCTTGCTGTACCAGCAACCATCTTCATGGCAGATTCTACGGTAAAACAGTTCAGGTCAACCATTTTGTCTTCAGCGATAGCTTGTACTTGATCCCAAGTAATTTCTGCTACCTTCTTACGATTTGGTTCTGCTGATCCACTCTTTGTTTTAGCAGCTTCAAGTAACTGAATTGCTACAGGTGGTTGTTTTACAATAAAATCAAAAGACTTATCAACATAGTAAGTAATTACCACTGGTAATATTTTACCTGCCTTGTCTTGAGTTCTGGCATTAAATTGCTTACAGAAATCCATGATATTGATACCTTTAGAACCTAAAGCAGGCCCTACCGGAGGAGATGGATTTGCTGCACCGCCTTTAATCTGTAACTTTAATTGTCCAGCAATTTCTTTAGCCATTTTTGTTTTTAATTTTTAGTTTTGTTAAAACTTAAATAGAACATCCAGAGTGCGTAACCAGTCCTTATTGCTCTTTTTCAACTTGCATGTAATTCAATTCGAGAGGAGTTTTCCTTCCAAATATCTTTACCATCACCTTGAGTTTCTTTTTCTCTGCGTTCACCTCTTCAATAATACCAGAGAAACCGGAGAAAGGTCCATTTGTTACTTTCACGTTTTCTCCAACAAAATATTGAATATCCAAGCCTACTTCCTGCTCATCCAGTTCGTCCATTGTGCCTAATATCCGATTTACTTCGGATTGGCTCAGCGGTTGCGGATTAGTAGTATTCGGTAAAAACCCTGCAACAAAATTAATGTTACGAAGTTCATGAATCACTTCACCTACAAGTGCAGCCTCAATCAATATGTAGCCGGGAAGATAAGCTCTTTCTTTGAGAACCTTCTTTCCGTTACGCATGATATAAGTCTTCTCTGTAGGAATAAGAACTTGAGAAATATACTTCCCTAAGTCAGTTTTCTTTATCTCTGATTCAAGATATTCTTTGACTTTATTTTCTTTTCCACTAACAGCACGCAGAACGTACCATTTCTTTTCGATTTCAGTCATAGTTTTTTGACAAGATAAAGATTACAACAGACCATAAAGCAACTTAACCACTCTATCAAATACCGAATCAACTCCCCACACAACCAATGCCATAATAATGGAAGCGATCATGACAATAACTGCACTGCTGGTCAATTCCGGACGAGAAGGCCAAGAAACCTTATATACAAGTTCGTTATAAGAATCTTTAAAATAGTTAATTATTTTTTTCATCACTCCTGTTTGAGTTTAGCACGGGCGGAGAGATTCGAACTCCCGACCGCCTGGTTCGTAGCCAGGTACTCTATCCAACTGAGCTNNGAGAGATTCGAACTCCCGACATTTGGTTTTGGAGACCAACGCTCTACCACTGAACTACGCCCGTATATTAAAGTCGGTTATATTGCAAACCGACTTTAGGTTTTATAGAAATTATTAAGATAAAATTTCTGTAATCTGACCAGCACCTACTGTACGTCCACCTTCACGGATAGCGAAACGAAGACCTACGTTACAAGCAACTGGGTAAATCAATTCTACTGTGATTGTTACGTTATCACCAGGCATTACCATGTCTGTTCCTTCAGGAAGAGAAATTTCACCTGTTACGTCCAATGTACGTAGATAGAACTGAGGACGATATTTGTTGTGGAATGGAGTGTGACGTCCACCTTCTTCTTTCTTCAAGATATAAACCTCAGCTTTGAATGTAGTGTGAGGAGTGATTTTACCTGGGTGAGTAATAACCATACCACGTTTGATTTCTTCTTTATCGATACCACGGAGAAGAAGACCTACGTTGTCACCAGCTTGTCCGTCGTCAAGAATCTTACGGAACATTTCTACTCCTGTTACAACTGATTTTTTAGCTTCAGCTCCAAGACCGATAATTTGAACTTCTTCACCAGTTTTGATCTTACCAGTTTCGATACGACCTGTTGCTACAGTACCACGACCTGTGATAGAGAACACGTCTTCAACCGGCATCAAGAATGGTTTATCAACATCACGTGGAGGAAGTGGAATCCAAGTATCAACAGCATTCATAAGCTCCATTACTTGGCTAACCCAAGGTTCAACACCGTTCAAAGCACCTAGTGCAGATCCACGGATAACTGGAGTATTATCTCCGTCGAATTCGTAGAATGAAAGAAGTTCTCTCATTTCAAGTTCTACTAATTCTAGCATTTCTTCGTCATCAACGATATCACATTTGTTCATGAAAACAACCAATCTTGGTACGTTTACCTGACGTGCAAGAAGGATGTGCTCACGAGTTTGAGGCATAGGACCATCAGTAGCAGCTACAACGATGATAGCACCGTCCATNNACCAGGATCGCGCCGTCCATCTGCGCAGCACCGGTGATCATGTTTTTAACATAGTCGGCGTGGCCTGGGCAGTCTACGTGTGCGTAGTGGCGAGTCGGGGTGTCATATTCAACGTGGGAAGTGTTGATGGTGATACCACGAGCTTTTTCTTCTGGTGCGTTATCGATCTGGTCGAAAGCACGAGCAGCACCGCCGTAGGTTTTAGCCAGAACGGTAGTGATTGCAGCAGTCAGGGTAGTTTTACCGTGGTCAACGTGACCGATTGTACCGATATTTACGTGCGGTTTCGCCCGGTTAAAATGTTCTTTTGCCATAATTAATCTTCTATTATTTAGTTAAATGTATATATTTAATTCAATTTTGAATCTTGTATCCCCGTTAGAGCCCATGACGGGATTTGAACCCGTGACCTCTTCCTTACCAAGGAAGTGCTCTACCACTGAGCTACATTGGCTTAAATCTCAAAATCTTGCTCCAAATTAAACAATTCTCCGTACTTAAAAACAAGAGATATTATTATTAAAGCAAAAGTAATGGAAATTAAAGTGAAGAAATATCCAAATCTATTGATTCATAGCTTTTTCAAAACTTCTTTTTCCTTATAGCTTGAGCCTCTTGTCGGATTCGAACCAACGACCCCGAGATTACAAATCACGTGCTCTGGCCAACTGAGCTAAAGAGGCTAAAAGTCTAATAATTATCGCCATCTCGCTTTTTACACAGCGAAACGGCGACAAAATTAGATATTTTTTTTTAGAATCGCAACACTTTATAGATTTATTTTCCCTTGTGTTTTCTTTTGATTGTCTATTTAGCTTCAACTAGCTTAGTGCCAATTTCATGAACATTGCTATTTTATTTAGCCTGAGCCTTCTCTTTCACCTTAAGCACTTGCTTTTCCAAAGCCTCTATACTCTGAGCAACAGCCTCCTCAAAACTATCAGCAGTCTTATTGGCAAACAACTCTCCATTTTTTATATTCAATTTAACCGAAGCCTCTTTATTATTCGCGACTTCCGGCTTCACGACTTTCAATATAACTTCTGCATCTACAATCTGATCTGTAAATTTATCCAATTTTGATATTTTTTTCTCAATAAACTCTTTCAGTTGTACTGACGCATCAAAGTGCACCGATTGAATTACAATATTCATAACTAATCCTCCTTTACTTTTTAAGCTCTTGGGTGAGCTTTGTTATAAATTCTCTTTAATTCTTCAAACGAAGTATGTGTGTATATTTCTGTAGCAGCCAAGCTTGCATGACCAAGCAACTCCTTTACTGCATTAATATCCGCTCCATTATTGAGCATGCCCGTTGCAAACGAATGTCGAAGAACATGAGGGCTAACCTTAGCCAGAGTTTCTATTTGCTGTAAATTAGAAGTCACAATACGATGCACCAGCATCGGATAAAGCGGCTCTCCATTACTCTTAACAAATAAGTAACCCGATTGGTTTCCCACTTCTTTATTTCGCACTGCAATATATTGCTCAAGAGACTGCTTCATTCCATTACTAAAGGGAATCAGACGCTGCTTATTACGTTTTCCTGTAACCTGTATGGTTTCGGAAGAGAAATCGACATCAACATCTTTCAATCCTATCAATTCTGCCCGGCGAATTCCGGTAACATAAAACAACTCTATTATAATATGATCTCGCAACGATTCGAATGAGTCTCCGTAGTTCTCCTCATCCAGCACCTTCGCCATATCTGCACTGTTAGCAAAAGCAGGAATTGGCCGACCAACTTTCGGGCCATTTACTTTACTGGCTGGATTTACGGTTACTTCTCCTATTCTCTGCAAATATCTGTAAAACGATTTCACTGCGCTTAGCTTACGGTTTACAGAACGGGCTGAGATTTCCCTCTCCATCATCGACACTATCCACATGCGAATAATATCTCTATCTACATGCTTTATGTCGGTATCAGAAAAATGCTCGGCAAGAAACTCTACGAACTGGCTGAGGTCTTCAGAATAAGAAATCTCCGTATGTAAAGAATAGTTCTTTTCATAACGGAGATACCTGATATATTTTTCTATCAACAGCATCATTCGAGAAACATTCTATCTTGAATGACGAAGTTAATAATATTATGCGAAATTGGCAATACTTCTTTTACTCTTCCATACGGTGCATTTTCTGCACATACACAGCATGAAGTTTGTTTGCTCTCTTCACTACAGAAGGCTTTTGAAATTCCTGACGTCTTCTAAGTTCTTTAACAACACCTGTTTTTTCGTATTTTCTTTTAAATTTCTTTAGGGCTCTTTCGATATTTTCCCCTTCTTTCAATGGAACAATAATCATAATTATTCTTTAGTTTTTATTTATTTTCTTATTTAATTTTAAACTTTACAAGCGAAATTTCATTCGCTATGATTGCAATAAATGCATTATCGAGAGAATTCTATTATATAAATCAATCTTCTGAACATTGCTTCAGCAAAGCAACATCATACCACAAGTGAATATGTTTTGTTCAAAAGATCATCAAACCTCCTCTCTGTTTCGGGCTGCAAATTTATGATTTAATATCTTAACGAACAAGACTTTTTAAAAAATTCTATTCTTTTTTCATTTCAATATGGGGTAGCCCATCTTCGAGATACATCTCGCTGGTTTGCCTGAAGCCGTGGCTCTCATAAAATTTTTGAAGATATTGCTGAGCAGAAATCGTAATTCGCGTCTCACCTAAAGTTGCAGATGCTATATCCAGGGCTTTTTTCATCATGTCGTGCCCATACCCGTACTTCCTATACTCCTGAGCAACAATAACCCGTCCGATACAAGCCTCTTCAAAATAATCTCCGGCCTTAAATATACGGCAATAAGCCACTAGCCTGTCGTCTGCATACCCGGAGAGATGCAGTGCTTTTTGGTCTTTATAGTCTGTATCGAGATACGGAGCATCTTGCTCAACAACAAATATTTTGCACCGTAGATGCAAGATCTCATATAATTCGTTTATAGTAAGCTCTTCGAAACGGCTTACTTTCCATACTAATTCTTTCTTCATGCGTAATAAATCAGAAAAATCGCATAAAGATAATTTTTTATTTTTTACAACATTATACCTGTCAGTAAGATTCACTCTGCATAAACAAGAGAACTATACTTCAATATCACTAATAGTATCACCCAAAACCTCAGCAACTCCCCCCGCAACTCTAACAACACTTTCAGCTATTTCTTCAGCGTGCTCTCCGATCGTTTCCCCTACAGAAGTCAAAGCTTCCGAAACATTATCCAGAATATTATCGCTGCCTTCTGCAGATACTTCCTCGCCATCCTCAACCAGAACGCTTACTACTTTCTTTGCTATTTGCAATGGTAATTCAAGCACATCGCCACTAAGAATATGTGAGCCGGACGATTCTTTCCCTGCTTCCGTTTTTTCTTTTTTATGATCTAAGTCTGCCATAATCTTTCTATTTTGAGATAAACAATCAATACAAACCAAACATAAGCATTATAATTCTCATAAAAAAATAAAAGACAATACATTAAAGTGTAATAGTTCTGAATAATACAATTATATAACAACCCGACAATCTTAATTTTAATGCAATCCAATAGTAATAGTTTTGTAACCCCTCTTACTTATTTTTGCCAATAAAAAAAGCTTATGAATGTTAGACGTTTAGGAGCAATAGATATCGGCTCCAACTCTGTACGCCTTCTTATCACAGATGTTCTCGATTATAATGGACGTGCAGTATTTAAAAAGGATTCATTAATTCGTATTCCTTTAAAATTGGGAGAGGATACATTTTCTACAGGATATATAAGTGAGCAGAAGAAAGAAAAGCTCGCCATTCTAATGCAATCTTTCCGTGGGCTGATACAGGTAAATGATGTAGAAATATGGCGTGCCTGTGCAACGTCTGCCATCAGGGAAGCCTCTAACGCACAAGAAGTATTGGAGTACGTAGTTGCCAAGTCGGGCATCGAAATCGATGTAATTGACAGCAAAGAAGAGGCTCGCTTTATTCTTACAAACAGAATAGACGAATTGCTCGAGGAGAACAGAGTATACATATATACGGATGTAGGTGGAGGAAACACAGAGCTCATTATTTTTTATCAGAACAAAGAGATCGCATCCGAATCGTTCAAGCTAGGAACTATTCGCT
This sequence comes from Dysgonomonas sp. UBA7630, assembly GCF_002483985.1. NCBI lineage: Bacteria > Pseudomonadati > Bacteroidota > Bacteroidia > Bacteroidales > Dysgonomonadaceae > Dysgonomonas > Dysgonomonas sp. UBA7630. The sequence goes on along the minus strand of NZ_DLIY01000007.1, from coordinate 793 downwards.
CACTACCGCTTGAGGAAGAAAGAGCCGAATGGGACAGAATGAAAAATTGGCTCACAGAACACAGCAAAGATTATATAAAAGTATCCCTCATTGGGTCGGGTGGAAACATAAATAAACTGGATTCACTATTACGCCGTTCAGGACGCATACGCAGAGAAGAGTTAGTGAGCTTTGCGGCTAAAATGAGAAAAATGAGTTACGAAGAACGGTTGGTGAATCTTAAAATAAACCTCAATCGGGCAGAAGTGATATTGCCTGCAATAGCAATATACCTTAAAGTAATGAAACTGGCTCGGGCACTTGTCATCGAAACACCAATAATAGGTGTCGCCGATGGCATTATCAAAGACCTATACATGACGCACTTCTATCAACCGTCTGCCCCTGCACTTTCTATCGATAAATAAAGAACTACAGCACAAACAGATACATGGCAAACAGAGAAATATTTACCATCTGTTTGCTCATCATTTATATCATCATAAAACCCTACCTATATTAATCTTAACCATTTATTCATAATTACTTAACAGCGTTGTCATAATCTATTTATTCTTTTGATATGAAAAAAAGAGAAAAAATATGACAAACAAAAAACATCACAAAACCATTGTTCTTTCAGATATCCATCTGGGATCTAAATGGTCAAAAGCAAAAGAAGCAACAAGATATTTAAAAGACAACACATGCGACACTCTCATTTTATGCGGAGACATTATTGATGGGTGGCAATTGATGCGAGGAAGAAAAGCAAAGTGGAAAAAGAGACACAGCAATAATGTCTCCGCATAAA
>NZ_DLIY01000014.1:0-99966 GCF_002483985.1 Dysgonomonas sp. UBA7630 | reverse complement strand
TCAACCATTGAAGCCGACAGGATACGAATATTGTCTGCCGCACGGTTAAGTAAATCGATTGATGTCATAGTGATATGGTTATTTGTAAATTGATTTCATTTACAAAAGTAATGAAATATACATGTATATTAAAATAAAATAATATTCAAAAAAGGCAAATTTTGTCTCTCTGCTTAATTCTTTTTGCTAATCAAGGTTTATTGCAAGTCCCCCCATTGATGTCTCTTTATAGAGGCTCGGTAAGTCATGTCCGGTTTGTTGCATCGTACGAACAACTTTATCAAAATTAATAAGGTGTTTCCCATCCGATAACATTGCGAACGAACATGAATCGAGGGCTCTGGCAGCAGCAAAAGCGTTTCTTTCAATACATGGGACTTGTACCAGTCCGCACACGGGGTCGCAAGTGAGTCCCAAGTGGTGTTCCAATCCCATTTCGGCAGCATACTCTATTTGCTGAGGTGAGCCTCCGAATAGTTGGCAAGCCGCACCTGCTGCCATTGCACATGCTACTCCAACTTCTCCTTGGCAGCCGACCTCTGCGCCCGATACTGATGCGTTAGTCTTCACGATATTACCTATAAGTGCTGCTGTAGCAAGGGCTCTTACTATTTTTTGATCACTGAAATCGTGGTTTATTTTTAGGTGATACAATACTGACGGAAGAGTTCCGCTTGAACCACATGTAGGTGCTGTAACAATTACATTGCCGCTTGCATTTTCTTCCGACACAGCAAGTGCATAAGAGTATATCTGTGCTCTGCTTTTCATTGAGCCTTGATATCCTTTGGCTTTTATGCTATACATCGAGGCTTTTCGTTGCAATCCCAATCCTCCCGGAAGCAGTCCTTCTGCGTCGATCCCTCTGTGTATTGCAGCTACCATCGTTCTCCATACTTCCAGAAGATAATTATATATTTCTTTGCCTTCGGTATCTTCTACATATTCCCAAAATGTTTTGCCTGTTTCGTGGCACCATTGCAGGATTTGCTTCATCGTATTTTTGTCGTACAATTTTTCCTTATTTACTTTGCTATTCCCATCCGATAGGTCTCCTCCGCCAATGCTGTATACAATCCATTCTTTTATGGGCTGCTCGTCTGCAATAGCTTCGAATTTCATGCCGTTGGTATGGTATGGTAAAACAATCTCAGGTTGCCATATAATTTCTGTAGGGTAGGGAAGTAAGGTGTTTGTGATAGCTACATCGGTCATGTGACCTTTTCCTGTAGCTGCAAGGCTTCCGTATAATGTAACTCGGAACGATGTGGCGTCCTTATTTTCCTCTTTAAACATCAAAGCGGCTTTTTGTGGAGCCATTGTGTGGCTACTCGACGGGCCATGTCCGATTTTATATAAATTGCGAATCGATTCCATAATATTTATTTATAAGCTATAACAATTCTTCTTTTCTACTGTTCAGTTCTTAGTTAGAGCACAAAAATAGCAATATTAAATATTGTTAATCCTATAAAAGCAGGAATTAAGATATTTTACTATTATTCCTGTTTTTATAAGAATTCTCAAAGAGTAAGTTTTTATGTCATTTGTATATTTTTTTGTTATAATTAGCGGTTGGGTTGAAGTTAATTATTTGATAATCTGTTAGTCATTCTTAAGGTGTTTTGGAGTTGGATACAAAAAGACATAAATAAACAGGAACTTGTCGGCAATATGATATAAAAAGAAATGATATTTTGATCTAAAAATACATGTTGTACAACACGTTTTTTTATGGATGACAGCTGAAAAGAGATAAGTATTTTTACATCGATTTTATACAATAACAATCTTCACTTAACCTAAACGACCATGAGTTTTTGGATACTAACCATATCCAAATGAGAATCAAAGGGTAATTGAGTTTTGTTTAGTTTAATTACTCTTTGAATTCTCAGAGTTAAGTGCAGAAGATCGACCTAAAGAAGAATGAAATTTGACTAAAACTATAAAAATAAAACAATCTAACTAAATGTAAAAACTTAATCATGAGTAGTACGGAGAAAAAAAATTACTTGTTACCCATCATTGTGATGATCCTGCTTTTCGGGATGGTCTCATTCGTAACAAATCTAGCAGCGCCGATGGGTGTTGTTTTGAAAAACCAATTTGGAGCTAGTAACGCCGAAGGTATGCTAGGTGTGCTTGCTAACTTTATAGCGTATGCATTTATGGGTATTCCTGCTGGTATCTTGTTGAAGAAAATCGGATACAAGAAAACAGCACTTATCGCTATCGTTGTTGGTTTCGTTGGTATTGGTATTCAATACTTGTCAGGAGGAGCTGGTAGCTTTGCTATATACCTAATTGGTGCATTTGTTGCAGGTTTTTCTATGTGTATGTTAAATACAGTAGTAAACCCTATGTTGAACACTCTTGGTGGAGGTGGTAACAAAGGTGGTGCATTGATACAAACAGGAGGTACTTTCAACTCATTGTGTGGTACACTGGTTCCAGTTTTAGTGGGTGTTTTCGTTGCTGACGTGACAAAGGCTAACATTAAAGATGTATACCCTGTTATGTATATTGCTATGGGTGTTTTTGCTTTCGCTTTTATTATTCTGGCATTGGTTCAGATTCCGGAACCTCATATGGAAGTGAAGAAAGCAATTGACAACGTAAAAGACAAATATAGTGCATTATCTTTCCGTCACTTTGTATTAGGTGCGATCGGTATCTTTGTATATGTAGGTGTTGAAGTTGGTATTCCAGGAACATTGAACTTATTTCTTGCAGATAAATCGATTGCAGGGTTGGATGCAACATCAGCAGGTTTTGTGACGGGTACGTATTGGTTCTTGATGCTAATCGGACGTTTCTTCGGAGCTTCTATTGGAAGTAAAGTATCAAGTAAGTCAATGCTTACTGTTGCAGCCGGTTTAGGTCTTGTATTAGTTTTATTAGCGATTTTCCTTCCTATAACTACAAGAGTGTCAATGCCGGTATTCCAAAGCATTAACGGTAGTCTTTCATTCGGTATGATGCAAGTGCCTATCAATGCAATGTTCTTGGTATTGTGTGGACTTTGTACTTCTGTAATGTGGGGTGGTATCTTTAATCTTGCAGTAGAAGGACTAGGTAAATATGTAACAACAGCATCGGGTATATTCATGACATTAGTTTGTGGTGGAGGTATCTTACCACTTCTTCAAAACTTCCTAGCTGATAGCGTTGGTTATATGGCAAGTTACTGGGTAGTATTTGTTGGATTGGCTTATCTATTATATTATGCTGCTATCAGTAGCAGAAATGTAAATACAAATATTCCTGTAGAATAATAATACTGGATATAAAATATATTATAAAAGCCTGCTGAATCATTTAGCAGGCTTTTATGTTTTTATTCTTATGGATAATTATCTTATAATAATACGGATTGCTTCTTAGACCAACTCATAAGGAGCTATATTTAGCGTGTTATTTTTATTCAGATTAACTTATGATTCATTTTTTATTTAATCGCTTTATATTTGTATTGTTAAAATTGAGATCGTATTATAGAAAGGTGACAAATAAAAATGAGTAGAAAGGTGTTACTTTTGTTACTTTTTAACAAAAAGTTGAAGAATAAAGTATATTGAAATAAAGAAAACTATGTCAATTAAAAGTATAATTGCTTCGACCTTAAATATTAAGGAGTCTCAGGTGTCTAAAACTGTAGATTTACTCGAATCGGGTGCTACAATTCCTTTTATCAGTCGTTACCGTAAAGAGGTAACCGGAGGCCTTGACGAAGTTCAGATAACTGCAATAAAAGAGCAGAATGATAAACTAAATGAGCTCGTAAAACGTAGGGAAACAATTTTAAAGTCGATAGAAGAGCAGGAAAAGTTAACACCTGAACTGAAAAATCGCATAGAGAATTGTTGGAACTCATCGGAACTTGAAGATATTTATTTGCCATATAAGCCAAAACGCCAAACACGAGCTGAAATAGCAAGGAAGAAGGGGTTGGAGCCTTTAGCGAATATTATTATGCTTCAGCAAAGGATTGATGTGCAGTCTAAGGCTCAGGCTTTTGTTAAAGGGGATGTCAAGGATGTAAAAGAAGCTATTGCCGGAGCATGTGATATAATTGCCGAACAGATAAATGAGGATGAATATGCCCGTAATTCTATTCGCAACCTTTTTCAGCGTGAGGCAGTTTTAACATCAAAAGTAGTAAAAGGAAAAGAAGAAGAAGGGGATAAATATCGAGATTATTTCGATTTTTCAGAAAAACTGAATAAAGTTCCTTCTCATCGGATATTGGCTATACGCAGAGGTGAATCGGAAGGTTTTCTCAGGGTAAATATTGCACCCGACGAGGATGCCGCCTTAGAGAGGTTGGATAAACGCTTTCTTAAAGGAGATAACGATAACGAAGCAACGAACTATGTTGCTGATGCAATCGAAGATGGTTATAAACGCCTCTTGAAACCTTCGATAGAAACAGAGTTTGGCGCCTCGTCGAAAGAGAAAGCAGATGAAGACTCGATACATGTATTTACCGAAAATCTCCGCCAATTACTGCTTGCTGCTCCATTAGGAGAAAAGAGAGTATTGGGTATCGATCCCGGATATCGTACAGGCTGCAAATTAGTGTGTCTTGATGCTGAGGGTAATTTGCTTCATAATGAAACTATATATCCACATCCTCCTCAGAAAGAGATGTCTAAAGCAGGGAGTAAGGTGGTGAAATTAGTAACGACTTATAATATAGATGCTATTGCCATAGGAAACGGAACAGCAAGCCGTGAGACAGAATACTTTATCACAAATCTTCGCTATGAGAAAGAAGTGCAGGTGTTTGTCGTCAGTGAGAACGGAGCATCTATTTATTCTGCGTCAAAGGTTGCGAGAGAAGAATTCTCGGACTATGATGTTACGGTAAGAGGTGCCGTGTCGATTGGTCGCCGATTGATGGACCCATTGGCCGAACTTGTAAAAATAGACCCGAAGTCGATTGGAGTAGGTCAATATCAACATGATGTGGATCAAACTAAGTTGAAAAAATCATTGGATCTTACCGTAGAAAGTTGTGTAAACCTTGTTGGAGTAAACGTTAATACTGCCAGTAAGCACCTTTTGACTTATGTTTCCGGTTTAGGGCCTGCTTTGGCTCAAAATATTGTAGACTATCGGGCTTCTAATGGAGCATTCCGATCTCGTAAAGAACTGATGAAAGTGCCTCGTATGGGTGAAAAGGCTTTTGAGCAGTGTGCCGGATTTTTGAGAATAGCGGGAGCTGAAAACCCTTTAGATAATTCTGCCGTACATCCTGAAAGCTACCATGTAGTAGAAAGTATGGCTAAGGATCTTAAGTGTACGGTAAAAGATTTGATCGATAATAAGGACTTGAAGAAGTCTCTTAAGCTTGAAAAATATGTATCGGATAAAGTTGGTTTGCCGACTTTAAATGATATAATAGAAGAACTGGATAAGCCCGGACGTGATCCTCGTAAGGGTATTAAGGTTTTTGAGTTTGATCCGAATATAAAAACGATAGAGGATCTCAGAGAGGGGATGACATTACCGGGTATTGTGACTAATATTACAAACTTCGGGTGCTTTGTGGATGTGGGTATAAAAGAAAATGGTTTGGTGCATGTCTCAGAACTGGCTGACCGCTTTGTTTCCGATCCGACAGAGGTTGTTTCGTTACATCAACATGTGGAAGTCAGGGTATTGTCTGTTGACACATCTCGAAAAAGAGTTCAACTATCAATGAAAACGGCATAAAATAACAAGAAAATTATGTTTTTAAGCCTATTTTTAAACTCTGGTTCGTTATAATTGTTATTAAAATCAGATTATCTTTGTCTGAACTTTTTTAAATAGAAAAACAAATGAAAAATTTAGTAGAAAAATTAAATCAAGATTTTGCCGCATTCTCTAAAGACGCAGCTTCACAAATCGAAAACGGTAATAAAGCAGCTGGCCAACGTGCTAGAAAAATTTCACTTGACATAGAAAAAGCTCTAAAAGAGTTTCGTAAACAGTCAATTGAAGCAGCTAAATAAAAGCATAATGCAATATTGCACGGAGGCTGTCTCATTTTAGATTTGAGATGGCCTTTTTAATTTATTAGCTTTAGATGTTAATTATATTATTGCTCCTATAATTAAGGGTTAGATTATGAATTTAGAATTTCTTACATCAGAAGTCTGTAAAATAGCTAAAGAAGGAGGGCACTTTTTAGCACAAGAAAGGAAAACCTTTCGTAAGGATAGGGTAGAGGAGAAAAATGCACATGATTATGTTTCGTATGTTGACAAGGAAACAGAAAGGCTATTAGTTGCCAGATTGTCACAGCTTCTGCCTCAAGCGGGGTTTATTACGGAAGAAGATACTGTTGCTTTCGAAAAGAAAGATTATTATTGGGTTATCGATCCTTTGGACGGTACTACCAATTATATACAAGACAATGCTCCTTACTGCGTGAGCATAGCTCTGACTACTGATGCCGAAATATTGTTCGGTGTGGTTTACGAAGTCTGTAGAGATGAATGCTTCTATGCTTGGAAAGGTAGTAACTCTTTCCTGAATGAGACCCAAATACGCGTTTCTGATAGGGACAATATGAGTCAAGCTTTTATCGGCTTAGACCTTCCTTATAATGCAGGGGATTACAAACCGGTCGTTAATCATTTGATGGATTCATTGTATGGGAAGGTTTCGAGCGTGCGGATAAATGGTTCAGCTGCTATGTCGATGTGTTACGTTGCCGCAGGGAGGTTTGATGCATGGGCTGAAGCATATATTAAACCGTGGGATTTTATGGCAGGGGCATTGATTGTGCTTCAAGCCGGAGGGGCTGTTACTAATTTTAAAGGGAGTTCTTTATTCAGGAAAGGCCATGATATATTGGCATCCAATTCATTGCTTCATAATGATATGTTAGAACTACTCGCTCCATTTAAGGACTCTTTGTGATTGTTTTATTTGTTTTAAAGAAAATAGTTTGTTAAAAATATTATGCTACAATTGGACTTGTTAGTAGGATAAGTTTTATAAATTTGAACTATCAATATACAGATACGCTATACCTCCAAAGCTAAATTAAAATATATGATAGAAAAGAGAGATTTAAACTTGGCTGTACTTATCGATGCCGATAATGTGCCTTACTCGAATATAAAGGGCATGCTTGATGAAATTGCTAAAATAGGTGTGCCAACTATCAAAAGAATTTATGGGGACTGGACAAAGCCTAGCGTTTCGGGGTGGAAGCAACCTTTGTTGGAGCATGCAATAACTCCAATACAGCAATATAGTTACACAACAGGTAAAAATGCTACCGATTCAGCAATGATTATCGATGCCATGGATATTTTGCATGGCGGTCGGGTTGATGGTTTCTGTCTGGTATCCAGCGATAGTGATTTTACGCGTTTAGCCGTGAGGTTGAGGGAGTCCGGTATGCAGGTAATAGGTATTGGAGAAAAGAAAACGCCCAGTCCGTTTATTGTAGCTTGTGATAAGTTTATTTATATAGAGATTATCCGAGATTCAGATGATAATAACGAAACGGAGTCTCCTGCGTCTACAGTTAAGAAACAACAAGAAAAGACTGTTGAACCTGTAAATAAAAAGTTGATAAATCTATTGAAGAGTACTATTAGAGACCTCGCTGATGATGATGGGTGGGCTTATTTGGGGGATATGGGTAATCTCGTTATAAAGAAGCGTCCTGATTTTGATTCACGAAATTACGGCTTTTCAAAGCTTGCCGCCTTGGTTAAAGCTCAGAGTAAGCATTTTGAAATGGATGAGCGCAAGAGCGAAAAGGGACATTCGCGTTTGGTATTTGTTAAAATAAAGGAATAATTTTATATTCTCGTTCTTTATTTATTATTAATACTATTCGCCTCTATTAAGAATAATATTAATTTTTTATATGTTTATTGGGCTGTTGTTTAGTCTGAAGAATATATCTTCGCACCCTGAATATGAGAATATTTAAAAGCTGCACAATGAAGAAAATTTTTATTATATGTATGTCTTTATGTTGTTTTATCTCAATTAGGGGACAAGATCAAATACTAAAGTATGAAGTAAACAATGTAGGAGAACTACAATACAATATAACAGATGCCCGCGAAAAAGATGTGAAGTATGTGAATTTATTGAGCATGGAAGCTTCCCTTAGAACAGATAAATGGTGGAAAAACGGATCATTTGATATTGCATTTTGGTCGGTAGGAAGAACATTCTCTCAAAATATTGCAAATGATTTTTTAACCTTTTCCAATATAGAAGAAGATAACTTTTGGCTTGTTTGCTCAAAATTTGGTTATCAGCAAACCTTCGGAGACTTTAGTTTGTTTGCAGGAATACGAAATATGAACTTAGATTATTTTAATAGCCCGTATTCTTCTTTCTTTACAAATAGTTCGGCAGGAATCTTTCCAACTATCTCTATCAACTATAGTGTACCAAATTATCCACTTGGGGCTATCGGACTGCATACAGAATATATGAAAGGAACTATTAATATAAAAAATTCATATTATAATAATTTAGATAATATAAATAAAGGATTGGTTTTTAATTTAAAATTTAATCCAAAGGAATATGGATTCGTCAATATCACTCAATTTGCATATATGCCTGTAGATGGGTTTTATGCCGGAGGAGTGGCTTTGAATAAACTCCCCGAAGAGTCTTTGAAATATTCATTGTATATGTTGGCCGAACAAACTATACTGAAAACGGGTAAACAAAATCTAGGTGTTGTCGCTCAGTTGGGATATGCTCCAAAGAAAAGCAACGAATGTTATTTATATTATGGGGTGGGAGTTGTTCTAGATAATTTATTCGGAAGAGATGGCGGAGATATTATAGGATTAAATGCTTTCAGAGCAAATACGTCACAAGGAGCAGAAACGGCTTTGGAAATGTCATATAAATATATAATTACTTCACATATTTCGATTCAACCCGCATTGCACTATATACATACGCAGGGTAAAGATGATTTGGTTGGACTTCTCCGTGGAAGCTTTACTTTTGGAAACTGAGGTTATTACTTTTTTGATACTGTCGGATATATTATCAGTCTTAGCGTGTGGAAAGTATAAATTTTATTATCTCTTATTTTCGGGATAATCAGAAAAAATATAGGAATAGAATTTCTATTCCTATATTTTATTTTTCTTTATCTAGTCTTTAAAGTATTTTAATCATCGAATTTACTATTCTACAATATATTCTACCTCATGAGCTTCTACCAATTGTGGAATTTCTAACTTTTGTAGCATTTTATCCAATACTTTTTCAGGTAAAACATCCTCTCTATTTAGATTCTGAGCACGCCATTGGGCGTAAGGCTTTTCTAAATATACTATTTTGACTTTTGCATCATATAAAGTAAAAAGATCTACTAATTGTTGACGCATTAGCCGTGTAATATTAGTTGCATTCCAAATGAAATTTTGTCCTTTTCGAAGATATACGCGAGCTTGTTCTTTTGCTTCTTGAACTACTTTTCCTGTAGTAGATCTATCTGTTGGACTTAATTTATACTTTTTGCGAATAGCATCGAGGCTTATAACTGGAATGTCTGTATTTAAAGATTGTATATAGTGATCTTTTCCCATCCCTGGTAGACCTGAAAGTATTGTAACTTCACTTTTGAAATTATCAAACGGAACATAGCCGATATATCCGTCTATCGAGTCAAAATATTGAAATCGTGTATTCGGATTTTCAAACTCTAATGCTTTTCCCCAACATTCCTGCTCTTTACAAAACAGTTCAAAAAGCTCAAGAGATTCAAGTAATTGAGGTAAGTTATTACATATTCTTCCTTTGGCATCAGCTTCGGCTAGTGTTTTTAATTGCGAAGTGCTTATCCTTAAGGACACTTCATGGATCTTTTTTGCAGGTTCTACCTTTTCTAATAGCCAAAGAGGCAGGCCATGGTAACGTACAAAGGATGCAATTCTTTCACGGATATGAAACGGTGTAGGGACATCTCGAAATAAGACTGTACGTGCTGTATATTCTCCTCTCCGAGCATGTCCATTTGCTGATACCTTGCCAAAACCTTCGTCAAGAGATGTTGAACGTTTTTCTACATCATGCAACAGGGCACTTACCCAAAGTACTTCTTGATCCTGTTCCGATAGGGATTTATATTCTTCCGATTTCGTCAATTCATCTAAGACCATCTGTGTATGAGTTGCTACGTTACCTTCTTTATGATGTACCTTATGTTGAGGCACCTCTTTCATATCCTCTACCCAATCAAATTTCTTTTCAAGGGCATTCCAATTTTTATCTTGTGTTAATTTCCAAATTTTTTCCATAATTTTTTAGTTTTATTCAGCCGGAAGAATCATCCCCATATTAACGAGTTTTTTCCAAACTGACATTTCTCGTTTTTAATTGCGAGCCCAACGGGTATTTGTTTTTTCAATTCAATGCATATGATTTAAGTAGTCATTAGATATAGCTCTATAAGGATGAAAAGACATACATAATCATATTTTTGTGAAAATATAATGCAATTGTTTTAGTTAATAAAATGTATAATAAGTGTAGCCCGTGAGGTAAGACTCAAGAAGGGGTAATAAAAGGAAAGAATTCCAGTATGATACTGAACAATTACATAACTTTATTTTCTGAAAAATGAATAAATTGATTCTTACAAAGGTATAAAGATTTTTTAACTAAACAAAATTGGGCTAAGTTTGATGTATCAATACTATAATAATGGAACAGCGTTTCGAATTAACTCTTTAAAATTTGCAATCAATAAATATTGATACAGAGCTTGTTGTGAAAAACGTGTATAAAAGTTGGTAGAATTGTTTGTAGAAACAAAAAAAAGACATACATTTGCATCGCTTTAGAGGAAATATCCATAAGCAAAAATATTGGAGAGATGGCAGAGTGGTCGATTGCGGCGGTCTTGAAAACCGTTAACTGTCACAGGTTCGGGGGTTCGAATCCCTCACTCTCCGCCAAACAAATCAAAGCCTCGCAATAGCGAGGCTTTTTTGATTTTGAAGGATTTTGCCAAACTTGTTTGAGCAAATTCTTCAAAAACAANNAGTTATGGTATTATAATTGAGTCATGCAGTGGTAGCTCAGCTGGATAGAGTAACCGGCTACGAACCGGTCGGCCGGGGGTTCGAATCCCTCTCTCTCCGCGGAAAGGCTAAGACAAAAGAAGCCAAAAACAAGAAAAGTCCTACAAGTCAGTGATTTGTGGGACTTTTTCGTTTATCCCCATTTCATATAGAAGCCATGAAAAAGCCATATCTATCTTATTGAAAATTATTTAAGAAAGGTCTTTTTCGTTCTAAGAAAGTTGAATATAAAGTTATTCGTAAACTAACAGAAGATATATAAAATAAAAATGTTTACAGATGTCCTTCTAAAACAGAACAGGCATATAATCCTTATTGCACTTGTGTTGATAACGATTATGCAGACTCAGTTAAGGAGGAGAATATAGGAAGCCTTTTTATATGGCAAAACATGCTTGATAATCAATGTATGCTGAATAGGTATGTGGGTTTTGATTATGAAACAGGAGAGCCTTATTCCGCTGATTTTGGTGGTGCAACTTAGATTCGTAAAAAAGGAGTTGTATTTACATGGAAAGAAGTTGATGGAATTTATTACATACTAAATATCTCTATGTTAAAACTACCCTCAAAAATAGACGAAGATGTAACAGGTTTAAGTGTAAGATTGATGATATTGATGACATACAGTTGTCACTAAATATATTTATTTTTGCTCTTAATTGTTATTTGAATGATTGTATACGAATAAATAAAATTAAATGAGAAAATTATTCTTGTCCTCTTCCTTCAAAGATGTAGCATCTTTATTGATAGATTTTGTAAAAGAAGACATAAAAGGAAAAACCGTAACGTTCATCCCAACAGCAAGCATAAATGAAAAGGTAAAGTTTTATGTTGGCTCGGCACGTAAGGCTTTCGAAAAAATGGGTTTAGTCGTGGACGAGTTAGAGTTAACAAAAGCTACTAGTAAGGATATACTGAACAAGTTGAAAAAAAATGATTATATCTACGTGTCGGGAGGAAATACATTCTTTTTACTTCAAGAGTTAAAGAGAACAGGAGCAGATAAAATAATTATAGATGAAATTAATTTGGGAAAATTGTATATTGGCGAATCCGCAGGAGCAATGATTGTATCTCCAAATATTGAATATGTTAAGGATATGGATGATTGTAAGATGGCATCAGGTCTAAATACAGTTGAAGCATTAAATGTAATTGATTTTTATCCCGTGCCTCACCATACAAACTTTCCGTTTGCTAAAGCTGTGGAGAAAATAATAGCTAAATATGAATCAAAAATAAATTTATATCCGATTAATAACTCTCAAGTTATTTTAGTAGAAAAAGATACTATTCGGGTTGTTGGTAAATGATTTATATTCATTTATTGGGGCTGTTTTTACTCTGTGCATATATGGAAAAAATAATAGGAAATACCGAAAGTATTTCCTATTATTTACTAAAATTGTCAGATGTAGGTTGGGGCATTTATTTAGCAGTAGCTTCTACGTATTCCTTACCTTCGTCATCCAAGATAACAACTTTAATGCTTTCTTCTGATTTTGAAGATAGGGTTACTTTAGTAAGTTTCTTATCTGCATTGTAGGCAAGAGCTGTAACATTATAAGATTCAGTGTATCCTTGTATGGCAGCTTGTACTTTCTCATTCAAGTCTTCAAACTTCACGTCTACATATCCATCATCGTTTGTTTGATTGATAGCAACAACTGCATTATTTTCACTAGAGAAACTTTGTACATTTGCAAAAGTTGATGTTCCAAAAACTATCGCAATGGCTAACATCATAAATTTCATTGTTTTCATGTCTTCTAATTTTTAAATTACTATTAATTTAGGTATAAATGTGTAATCTTCACTTACACTATATAATTTGCAATAGCTATGCCAAAAGAAATAGAAATGTCTTTTGTTTGTGTAATGTGTTTATTATTAGGTGTGTATTGTGATTTTCTTTTAATAAAGAAGAATAATCGAACTGTAGAATTGTGGAAAATTTCTACAATCTAAGTTGTGGAAAACTAAATAGAATAATTAATTGTTCGTTTTATATATAGAAAAGACTAAGTAATGGTAGAAACTCCCGAGAAAAATATAAGATTCAAAGCTGTGCTTATATATTTAATCGTAGCTCTTATTTGTTGCGGAATGCTCATTTATATATATAAACTTAGAGACGATATCGATGATCAAAAAAGGAGTGTTTTGCAGTACTATAAGGAGTTGTCACTTGTAAACAAGCTGATTGATTCTGTAAACGCATCACAATTGGAAGTAAACCTTTATGTATTTTCGAAACAAGTAAAGCATTATAAACTCTTTAATGAAAGCTTAAATATTGTTGAATGTTTAATGGATTCTCTAAGTCATATAAATCCACTACACAATGAGAAACTACAGCAGATCAATAATCTTTTGGTAAAGAAAGGAGTAATTGTATCAAATTTGAATAAGCAGTTTAGCAACAAAAATCCAATCGAGTCAATAAATGAAGTATTAAAAGAAATTGATCCTGTTATCAAAAAAGATACTGTTTTAGTTACTGCTACCATACAAGATACTATAATCTATTCGGGCCCTAAAAAAGGTTTTTGGAAAAAACTGGGTGAATTATTTTCATCATCAAAAGGATCAGACACTGTAACTTCTATTACTACTGCCAGATTGGATACATTGACCATGCCCAAGAATGATACACTTCATATAGTATCAGAAGTCACAGAAATAGCAGAGCAAGCTAAAGACGATTATGTAAAACGCATTATTTCAATCGAAAATAATTTAAGTAATCTGATTGTAGCAGATCAAGAAATATCTTCTGAGATTACAACATTGCTTATTGGTTTGTATAACCAGACTGTACAGACAAGACTTGATGAAATTCAGAAAAGTGAACAACTTATACGTGATAATAATACTTACTCTATAATAAGCAGTATTGTTTCTCTTATCCTGATTTTTATATTCATATTGCTTATAATAAGCGATGTAAATAAAAGTTATAGGTTGCGAAAGAATCTAGAGCAGGCAAACCTAAGAATCAAGCAGATTATGGATAGTCGTCATAAGTTATTACTTTCTATTTCTCATGATATTAAAACGCCTCTAAACTCTATACTCGGAACATTAGAATTAAAGAAATCAAGTAATGATTTTCTTGCTGATGATATCCGTATGATGAAGGATTCGGGAGAATATATTCTTGCACTTTTAGGAAATTTATTAGAATTTTCGAGTATTGAACAAGGTACTTCGAACATATCGAATCGTGTCTTCAATTTACATGACCTGTGTCAGCAGATAGTCGATATGTTTATTCCTTTAGCCAATAAGAAGGATCTAACATTGTCTTATTCTTTTGAATTCGATGAGAATTTGACATTGTCATCTGATTCTCTAAAAATCAAACAAATACTAATAAATATCTTATCCAATTCGATTAAGTATACATCTGAAGGCTCCGTTCAATTTGATGTAAAATATTCTAACTCGATATTATATTGCATTATAGAAGATACGGGCGTAGGTATTCCTGAAAATCAGGTTAAAGATATATTTCTACCATTTAGCCGGATAGATCAAAATTCACATTTATCCGAAGGTTCGGGTTTCGGGCTATATGTAGTTAAAGGCTTAGTCGATTTATTCCAAGGGAATATAAAAGTTTCTTCAGAAGAAGGGAAAGGAACAAGAACGGTAATATCTATACCTGTAGGCGAGGTTTCACTAAAAGATAGTTTCATTCCTAAGAGAATATTAGTAGTAGACGACGATATATCTTATCTGATTATTATTCGTAATATATTGTTAAGCTTAGGCCATATACCTTCTATTTGCAACAATATAGATGAATTTGACGCGATACTAGCTGAAATTGATCAATATGATGAGATCTTGACAGATATGGAAATGGAGACTTTTAGCGGTATTGATGTTTTAAATAGAATAAAATACAGTGGAATAAATGTACCGATTACAATAGTCACAGCCCGAGAAGATGTCGATTATGATGACTTTATAAGAATGGGCTTTAAAGCCTATATTAAAAAGCCTGTGTCAATAAGTGATCTAAAATTATTATTTGGAGGGCAAATAAAAGATCAAAGTGTGATAGGTTTTAGTTCGCTTAATAAAATGCTGGAAGAAGATTCCGAAGCTTTACATGAGGTTCTGGCATCTTTTGTTCAATCAACAACAGAAAACGTGAGTCGGCTTAAACAGGCTCTCCTCGATAGTGATTTTAATACGGCTCAGTTTATTGGTCATAAAATGCAGCCGATGTTTATACAACTTGGGGCTGTTGATAAGTTAGATATATTGAAGAAATTAGATGCACATCGTTTAGATGCTACTTTAATGTATCCCGAGTGGGAGAGCGATGTCTTTGAACTTATCGAATATGCCGAACAAATAATAAACGATGTTCAAAATTATTTGGATTCTCATTAAATTTCCATACCATATTGATGCATTTTATTGTAAAGGGTTTTCCTATCAATATTGAGTAGGTTTGCTGCTTTCGTTTTATTTCCCTTTGTTATTTTCAAGGCTTTGATAATTTGCTCCCGTTCATCTATTGGTAATAAGATTTGCTCTGTTTGCTTCGGGATTTGGATAAACTCAGGTAAGAGGTCTGGCGTAATTTCTGTTCCTTTCGTAAACAATACTGTTCTACGTATTACATTCCTTAATTCTCGCAGATTTCCGGGCCAGTGGTATTCTTTTAGTATCGACATACATTCTTCCGAAAACCGCTCCACCTTTCGTTCCAATTCTTTATTGGCATCAGTTAAGAAGCTATTTGCAAAAAGAACAATATCATCTTTTCGCTCGCGCAAGGGTGGAACTATGAGTGTAAATTCATTTAATCTATGGTACAGATCTTCTCGGAAACGTCCTTCGGTGATAGCTGTTTCCAAATTTTCATTCGTTGCAACTATCATTCTTACATCTACTTTTATGTCTGTGGCAGAACCTACCGGACGTATTTTTCGCTCCTGTATGGCTCTTAATAACTGAACCTGCACTTCATATGACAAGTTCCCTACTTCATCTAGGAAAACTGTTCCTCCCTCTGCTTGCTCAAATACACCTTTCTTATCTGCAATAGCAGAGGTAAATGATCCTTTAAGATGTCCAAACAATTCACTCGGGGCTAATTCTTTTGATAGGCTACCACAATCCACAGCTATAAACTGAGCTTGTTTTCTTCGACTGTAATCATGTATCATTTTAGCCGTATATTCCTTTCCTGTTCCGCTTTCTCCTCTAATAAGTACAGACAAATGTGTTGGTGCTACGAGTTGTATATGCTCATACATTTGTTTAGATAAAGCACTGGTGCCATAAACGATACGTGTAGTAGAAAGGTTTTCCTTTGGTATTTGAGTTGGAGTGTGATTTAGAGCTTCGTCTATTTTTGATTTTAGGACTTCCGGGTTTATGGGTTTTTCCATATAATCAAAAGCTCCTAGTTTAATTGCAGAGACTGCACTTTGAACTTCTCCGTAGCTCGTCATAACAATAACCGGCGTATTTATTTTCTTCTCTCTGATCCAAGTCAATAACATTATACCGTCTCCATCAGGAAGTCTTAGATCTGTGATAATTAACGAGAAATCAACCTTTAATAAATCTTTTTTAGCTTCTTCTACAGTCGATCTAACCAATGGGTCAAATCCATTTCTATTAAACCATTTTTTTAGGACAATTCCGAATGTATTGTCATCTTCAATAATTAAAACTTTGGAAGCCATTATTCTTATCAGTTAGAGGGATATTCTCTCAAAATTATTTGTTTTTATTTTCAGACGAAAAGCTTTTATTCATAATTAACACTAATGAATAAAATGCTATTTAATCCACAGATTAATTAAAGTTGCATAAAATAGCATATAGTTAAAGGGTGATTGACACCCTTTAACTATATTGTTTGATTAGTAATAACCATATGTTTTTTGTAAATGAGATTGATAAAGGGTTGTGTGAATCAATTCCATTTAAATAGTTTCATACCTATAACGAAACAGATAATTCCGAGAGCTGATAAAGTACAAGTAGGATAAATCACTTCCATCCATCCTGCTCCCTCATTAAAAATGCTACGGATTCCATCGGTTAGTGCCGTTAGAGGAAGTAACTTAATTGTACTGATGCTCCATTCCGGGAAATTATGATAACTAACGAAGATACCCGATAGCAGCATCATCGGCATTTGTACAGCATTAATCCATCCAGTGCCGACCTCTGTTTTTGTAGTACGGGATGCAACTAAGATGGCGATTCCTGTAAATGCAAGGTTGCCGGCCAAAAATAAAACAATCAATGCTCCGATGTTTCCTTGTATATGAATATCGAATATTAGCCATGCAAAAAACAGAAGAATCAGAGACTCAACTACATTCATGAGAATACGTACAAACATCAATGCAAACAAGAAATTAGATTTCTTCATTGGTGTCGCAACCATCCGTCTTAACAGCTTCTGAGATCTTCGTTCGATAATTGTATAACTAATTCCCCACATAATAGAACTCATCAATCCGAAAGCAATTAGCCCCGGTATGAGGAAATCAATATAACGAACACCCAGTAATGTCAATGGTTCTATATTGGTGTTTTCAGCATTCATGGTTGAATCGGGTGATTTTACCAATGCTGAAAGTTTCATATATGCTAATTGAGACTGAGAGTTGAGCGGGTCGAAATGATAAATGGCTTTTCCTAACGAATCTGTAACAATCACATCTGCTTCACCCCTCTTTAAGGAGATGATAGCCGAATTCCAGTCGCTTTGAGAGAACTTAAATACGGTATTACCCAGTTCTTTGTTGCTAATTTTCCAATTTAGGATGTTCCCTTCTTTACTCTGTGCATTTTTTCCATAAATATGGAGAAGTGAATCTAATTCGGTTTTATTCTTCTCAACAAGTATAACATTAAATTTTGATTCTGTTTGCTGTGTAAAAGCCAAACCCAATCCAATGGAGATGAGTACAGGAAAGATCATACCCCAAAAAAGAACTTCCGGTTCACGGATTGTTAATAAGAATTGGGTCTTGAAGAGTTGATATAGTTGATTTGTTCTGATTGATTCTTTTATTGACATAATTGAAAGTATATAAGTGTTATTTACAGTACAACATTTCCGTTCTCTCGAAGAGCTTTACCTGTGAGATTGATAAATAATTCGTCGAGGTTACGGGAATTTTCGTCTAACAATTCTTCTAGTTTTCCTTCCTTTAATATTTTCCCTTCATCAATAATGATTATATGATCGCAAAGAGATTCAGCTTCTTCCATATAATGCGTTGTCAGGATAAGAGTGGTCTCACCTTTGTCTTTTAATTCTTTCAGAATATTCCACAGATCGAGTCGTGAATGAGGATCGAGTCCTGTAGTAGGTTCGTCCAAAAAAAGAATCTGCGGAGTATTTAGCAGTGCTACTCCTAAAGCAAGCCGTTGCCGTTGTCCTCCGGAGAGTGTTCCTACCATAGATTTTTGCTTACTTTCCAGACCGGTAAGTTCTATAATTTCATTTGCTCGTTTCTCCCCAAGTCGGAAGAAACTGGCAAACAAGCATAATGTTTCAAAGACAGTAAGCTTGTCTGAAAAGCGTGTCTCTTGCAACGATAGACCTATTATTGCCCGGAGTTCCTTTTCATTCTTATGCCAGTTTTTACCCTGCAAGAGAATTTCTCCCGAGTCCGGCTTTTTTAATCCTTCCATCATCTCAACCATTGTTGTCTTTCCGGCCCCATTAGGGCCAAGTAAAGCCACAAATTTACCGGGTTCTATTCCAAAAGAGATACCTCTTACGGCATGTACATCCTTAAATGACTTATATACGTCTTTTACTTCTATCTGATACATTATTCTAATTTATTTACCTGCCTATTTATTATTAAGTGATAAAAGTAATAACGAATTTCATCACTACAAAGTTTTGGTATCTGGTAATCTATTTTGATTATGGCTCTAAACTCATCTTTATAGTCATATGATAATTAAAGGCGTAGTTGCTCATTAGTTTGTTATTGTATGTTTCTGTAAGAATATTTGGAAGGTGCTGTATTTGTGATATTCAATACCGCTTTAGAAGCCGCGATGAATCATTAAACTTTTATCACTAAAGAGTATTATTAGAAAAATATTAGAGCCCTACTCTTTAATTCTAATATTTTTATAATGATCTGTTTGATATGTATTTATGTCGTAGTATCTACCTTTGCAGTATCAAAATTAGAAAACAATATTATAAAATCAAAAATAGTTTAAATCACAATTAAAAAATTAAAGAAATGAAAAGAATTTATTTGTTTATCGTAGGCTTTATATGTTTGATAGCAATACCGAAAGCGAATGCATGTACACGTGTCGTTTATACCGGAGATAATGGAATGGTAGTAACGGGTCGTACAATGGACTGGAAAACTGAAATGCATAGTAATATATGGGTTTTCCCTAGAGGCATGGAAAGAAGTGGAGAAACCGGAAGCAATTCTTTAAAATGGACTTCTAGATATGGTAGTGTAGTAACATCTGCTTTTGAAATAGCCAGTACCGATGGTATGAATGAGAAGGGTTTAGTTGCAAATTTGTTATGGTTGAATGAGTCTGTATATCCGGCATGGGATACGAGCAAGCCGGGACTAACTATAGCTGCTTGGGTGCAATATATGCTCGACAACTTTGCTTCCGTGGATGAAGCTGTTTCTTTTGTAGGTAAAAATTCTTTTCAAGTAGTTTCTGATAAGATGCCTGATGGTTCGAGGCTTGCAACATTACACCTTGCTATTTCTGATGTTACAGGCGATAGCGCTATTTTCGAATATATAGATGGAAAGCTCAATATCTATCATAGCAAGAACTATAATGTAATGACTAATTCTCCAACTTATGATAAACAGTTGGCCTTGAATGACTATTGGAAATCTATTGGCGGATTGACTTTTCTTCCGGGTACCAATCGTGCAGCCGATCGTTTTGCGAGAGCAAGCTTCTATATTGATGCACTTCCTAAAATAGGAGATGAGAAATTAGCAGTGGCCAGCGTTTTCAGTGTTATTCGTAATGCCTCTGTTCCTTATGGCATTTCTACACCCGATAGTCCTGAAATTTCTACGACACAATGGAGAACTGTATCGGATAGTAAGAATCTGACTTATTTCTTTGAATCGAGTTTGACTCCGAATACATTCTGGGTAAATCTTCAAGACATGAATTTGTCTAAAGGAGCTCCTGTACTTAAATTATCTTTAGCAAACGGTGAAACTTACAATGGAAATACAATAAATAACTTCAAGGTTTCACAGCCGTTCAAATTTCTGGGTGTGAATGATTAAGAAATAAAGATTGAAAAGCCCATTGAAGAAATGGGCTTTTCATTTGTATTCTGCATGTAGTTTATTTCAATGAATTCTGGTCTTTATCCAATAAATATATTACTCCCCCCCCTTTTTTTGTGGCTCTGATTTATACTGATTTAGCATTAGATGTTACATCGCTTTATTCTCGAGCCGTCTTTATCATAAAGTGCAATATTCTTATCTTCTTAAGGAAACTAGATTAGCACTTGCTCTAAAAGGATTTACGCTACCAAACACCGATATTATTTTTTCGGTATATAACTGTATAGATTTTTTCTCTTCGGAAAAAGTCTTGGGGGGCTTATTCCATTTTATACCGACAATCGGACATTAAGAAGTGTAAAATATTTATTCATAGACCGTGCGTTGCTCCTGTCTTATTCGTTTGCTCTTATTGAGGAGTATTTATGATAAATCAATTAATTTCTATAAATAATCTAATTATTCTTTGGAGAATCAGATAACATACAAACTATTGGAAGCTTTACAAAAAGGGAACCATAAAGCATTTGAAACGATCTTTCTGAAATATTTTCCGAAAGTAAAGTATTACATAAATGGCTTTGTCAAGTCTGTAGACGTTGCGGAAGAACTAACTCAGAGTGTATTTGCCAAAGTTTGGGAGAATCATGATTCATTTACAATACCTTCTAAAGGTATTAAAGGCTTTGATTCATATATATACACGATTGCCTATCGCCAAACGATCGATTATATCCGAGGCAAACAGATTCGCGAATCATTTTATAATGATCGAATAGTATTACCCTTAGACTTAGTAAACGCTGAGGATGAGTATATAGCAAAGGAAACGATGTTGCTGGTAGAGATGGAGATAGAAAATATGCCAGAAAAGCAGCGGACTATATATAAGATGAGCAGGACTCAAGGGATACCGAATGATAAGATAGCCGAACAGCTAGAGATAAGTAAAAGAACAGTCGAAAATCAATTGAGCTTAGCAATGAAAAAAATTAGAAATGTACTATCATTTTTCTTTTAAAAAAAGATATGCAATGATCATATTATTAAAACATTATGTAATTAAAGAGAGAAAATTATTTTTTTTGACCGTGCGTAGATACAGGCTAGATCGTTTTTAATACAGAACGTGAAAGTAAAGCTCAACAAAAAATAGAAAATGAATAATGTACCAACTAAGCAATATTATAAGCTTATAAGCAGGTTCTTTGAGAATAGATACTCCGAGAAGTTGGAAAATAAGATACATGCATGGCTGGTTAATCCTGAAAATTCTGAAGAAAAGCAAAAAGCTATGCATAGGCTCTGGGATTCATTAGATAATCAGGAAGATTTATCGTCTAAACAAGAATATGAAAAGATTACAAAAAAACTAGGTTTTAACAAGAAGAAAAGAATAAGCCAACGCCCTTATTACTGGCTTCGTGTAGCAGTAGTGTTTTTACCTTTACTGCTATTGATAGGAATATATAATTTGACGAAGGATGTTCCGAAAGATAAAGATAAACAGGCGGTTGTGGTTGATGTTCCTTATGGTAAACATGAAGAGGTAAGGCTAGCTTGCGGTTCGCAGATATGGATTAAATCGGGGAGTAAAATTAAATATAATGAAAATTCGAAAGACAGCGCTAGAATTATAAATTTGGAAGGACAAGCTTATTTATCGGTAACAAGGCAGAAGAACATGCCATTTATAGTGCGCACAAAATATCTGGATGTAAAAGTACTTGGAACTCAATTTAATGTATCGGCATATCCTGATGACGAATCAACTGTTGTAACATTAAACAAGGGGTCAATTGCTATACGAACTATTGATAATAAGGAATTTACACTAAAACCGAATCAGCAGTTTATATTAAATAACACAACCAAAGAAGGGATTATACGAGATCTGGATACAAATGCTGTTAAAGATATTGCGGATTGGACGAATGGAAAGATTGTATTTGATAATGAAACACTAAAAGCGATTACCTTAACGCTTAAACGTGAGTTTAATATTGATGTGGAAATTGATAAAGATGTCGATCTCAACAGAAGTTATACGGTAACGATAGAGCAATCGGATAACTTAACTGAAATAATAGAGATATTCAGATGCTTGGATAATAGCTTATCCTATAAAATAGAGAGTAATAAGGTGTATATAAGTAATAATAAGACAGAATAACCAACTAAAAATGCAATTATATAAGAAAATGTATCCACTAATGTATGGATATAGGCTTCACATGCTCAAAACGATACTTCTTTTACTTTGTCTCTATGCACTGCCAACGCTATCAGCACAGGAGAATGATGTGACAGTTGTAGGACAAAATATTCCGGTGAGTGAAGTTCTATCTCAGATAGAATCTCAAACAAAATATTCTTTTGCTTTTGTAAACTCCAACTTTAACACAAACCGCAAGATAACAATTCGACTGCATGACGCTGATCTGAAAACTGTTTTAGATCAGTTGTTGGCAGATACGGACTATACTTATACTATACGGAAGAATCTTATTTTTTTATCTCCGACTAAAACCTCGAAAAGAAAGGAAAACCTTATTCACGTAAAAGATGCTAAAGAAAGTCCGGCAGTATCTGTTGAAGTGGACAAAGAGTTGAATGAAGAAATAAAAGTGATACCTCTTGATCTTTCATTATTACCTGAGAGCAAGAATGTGACTTTGAAATCGATATCCTCAGCAAAAGATTCTTTGGATTTGAATAAAACGGTTGATCTTCTGAATAATCTGACAGATTGGAGACCAACTCAGGCGAAGACTCCTCTATGGGCCGTAAAAAGTAACTTGTTGTTTGATATGACTAGCTCGATTGCTTTTGGGACAGAGGTTAAAGTAGGAGAGAGATATAGCCTAGACGTGTCTTTTAGTTACAATCCATGGGAGTTTAATGTTAACAAGAATATGAAATATATACTTGTACAGCCTGAGATGCGGTATTGGTTATGTGAACCTTTCAATGGTCACTTCTTCGGATTACATGCTGTTTATGCTCATTATAATTTGACCGGGCTTCCATTCTCAGATTATATGAAAAACAGTCGTTTGCAAGGAGACTTATATGGCGTTGGATTTAGTTACGGGTATCAATGGAGTATGTCTAAACGTTGGTCGCTCGAAGGGAATTTTGGAGTGGGCTATTTACATGCTGATCATGATCGATATGCTTGCAAGAGTTGTAAAAAGTTTTTAGGCACCGAGAGCAAAAACTTCTTTGCACCCACTAAGGCTTCATTATCTGTGATTTATTTTATTAAGTGACAGTTCGCAATAGTCAAGGGAGGATAAAAATCAGCAGACATACCTTTACGTATGTTTGACTAATAAAACATAACAAATATATATCTAAAGCCTCTAATGAAAGGCTTAAGTAAAATCATATGAAACGAATATTAATATTTATACTATTTACAATCATTGTATTAAGTGTTTCTGCAAAGGAATATCCGGGACGAATTATTTTTATAAGTAACGAGGTAAAAGAAGTCAATGATAGTCTTCATGTATACTTTAAAGTAAATATTAGTGCAGGTGCTGTCAATGATTGTACTGCGATGTATTTAACACCTCAGTTGCTCTCGAATGAATCAGTTATGGTGTTTCCTTATGTGCTTATTTCTGGAAATAAGAAATACAATCTAATTGAAAGATGGAAGTCTTTAAATAAAGATAAGGTTGAAAATATTATTCCCTATACAACCATTATCACCAATCAGTTTACAGATACATTGCTTACTTATGATTTCAAAGTTCCGTATGAAATATGGATGGATAGTGCACATTTGGTAATCAAGCAAGAACTAACAGGGTGTAGAAATGAAAATCACTTCTTTACTTTTCTGATGAACAATAAGGTAAAAGTAAAATCTCACACACCTTATCAGGTAAATCCTTTAGTCTCTTATATAGAGCCAAAATCTGAATCTAAAATACTTAGGATACAGGGAGAAGCGTATCTTGATTTTCAGGTAGGGAAATCTGTTATTCTTCCCCAATATCGCCATAACCAGGAGGAATTAGAAAAAATAGATGCTTTGGTAAAAAGTATTAATAATGATTCTGATTTAAAAATAAAAAGCGTATTTATAGAAGGTTATGCATCTCCGGAAGGTTCTTATACCGCAAATGATCGTTTGTCTTATGCACGGGCAATAGCTTTGAGAAACTATATGAAAGATAAATTTAGTTTTTCGGAAAGCTTCTTTCGAGTAAGCAATATTACTGAAGATTGGGATAGGCTTAAACAGCTGGTACTTCAATCAAATATTGCATACAAGAATGAAATAATAGAGGTTATAGATAATGCAGATATTTCTGACGGATACAAATCTGAACTGACAAAATTAGCGAACGGAGTTCCTTATAGACAAATGTCGGACGAATTATTTCCTCAGTTGAGGCGTGTTGAATATAATATAAACGTGACAGTTAAAAATTATACACTCGATCAGGCTAAGAGTTTATTTCGAAAAAAAGACTCACAACTCAATCAACTGGAACTTTATGAAATAGCTCAAAGCTATGGTGAAGGGAGTAAAGAATTTGTAGAGATATTAGTCGATACTATTCCAAAATATTATCCCGGCGATCAAACGGCAAATAATAATGCAGGTGCAGCTCTTATCTTAATAAATGAATTGTCTCTAGCTAAAAGAAATTTGTTAAATGCAGGCTCTAATCCATCCACATTAAATAACCTTGGTGTCATTTTTTTGAAAGAAGGAGATCTCGATCAAGCTGAAGACTTGTTTCGAAGGGCTTTCGCGGGAGGGGTTTCAGAAGCAAATCATAATCTACAGGAGTTACAGATCAAACGAGAAGATAATCTCAAAATGGAACGATATAATAAGTAAGGATGAGAGGTGTGATTAGAGTATTGATAATCATTAGAAAAACATTAGATTTTTAGATGCTGATTCTAACTTTTTTATAATGAGATATATAAGATCATCCTCATCTGATATGCCTAGTTTTGTACTATAAATTAAAGTGATTGATAATCTCGAATCAGAAAAACTGAAAAAGATTTATTCGATAAATAATTTATAAAGAGAGAATCCATAAATAAATAATTAATTCAAAACAATTTTAAAAATGAAAGTATTTTTCAACTATTTAATTGCAACTTCAGCTCTGATAGCCGGTTTCACAAGTTGCTCCAATGATGATGACCTAACAGGTAAGGGTGGAAATCCTACTCCTAATGGTAAAGCTACAACTTTTACTCTTTCGATAGCTCAGCCAAAAACTTATGCAACAGATGTGAATGCTACTGCCGATGAAAATATGATGACTTCAGTTGATGTATTCATCTTTAACGATAGCGATGTCCTTGAGAAACGTGAACGTTTGAGTAGTTCAGACTTTACTTCGTCTACAGATAATGAGTACACAGCTAACAGGACAATTGCTACAACTGTAGGAGCAAAAAAAATCTATGTGGGTGTAAACTTATCCGACGAATTAGCTAGAGATGTTGCAAGCAGAGGCTTGACTGCAATATATCAAGTTTCAAGCGCAAATGATTTAATGAATCCTACAAACGGTTTTGCTATGTTCAGTAAAGTTGCGTCAAATCCTACTTTTGTAGAAGAAACTGATGCTACTGCTGCTACAGCAAACAAAGTATCAGCAACTGTATCTCGTTTATTAGCAAAGGTAGCCGTAGAAAAAGGCGCAGGATTGCAATATAATGTATTGGGAGGAACAGTATCTGACTTACAATTTTCATTAAGTAACATTACGAAATTATATTATGTACTTCCTAATGCTCTGAACTATAGTCCGACTAATACACTGGCTGATTTTTATAAAGAAAATAGTTATAAAGCTGTAAATGCAAATGGTACAGCAATTAAAACAGCAAATGTATCATATGCTTTAGAAAATATATCTACTCAGAGCCTTGAAGGATATTCAACATATGCTTCTATCCGTGCAAAATTTTTACCAACTAAAGTTGTAAAACTAAGTGTTGCCGGAAATGGTTCTAGCGGATTGGTTAGTGAAACAGCTCCGGTTAATCCCCAAACATTCTATGTTGTATCAAATGCAGGTGTTAAATATTATTTTATCGATCAAACAGATGCTGCTGCTTACGATGCTACAATAAATGGGACCACTCCAACTATGAGTATCTATCAAGACGGATATTGTTTTTACAAGGCCTATTTGAATCCGGCACACAATTATAATATTTTCCGTAACAATCTTTACAAAATAAATATTACAGCAATAAATGGTTTAGGACAAAGTGGAGATAATATCGATAATCCGGGTCATGAAATATCTAAACCAACTAATATTACAATTGATATAGTGGTTGAGCCTTGGGCAGAAAATACTCAGGATAGTGAAATTTTATAATTCTAACATTAAAAGAAAATAGTTAATACCAGTATCGCAAAGCAATGATACTTTGCGATACGGATTAACTCAATAAAAAGATTCTCTTATTGACAAATATTTATAATGAAACACTTGAAATATATACCGCTATTATTTCTGATTCTGTTAGTTTCGATGCAATATTCTTGTATTGACCAGAAGCTGGAAGATTGCCTTCCCGAAAATAAAGATATACGTGTATATTTTGAATACACACCTCGAATCTACTCAGGTACTATTCTGGATACAAAAGAAGTAAAGGATGTAAAGCTTTATATATTTGATAAAAATGGCAACTTTATGCAAGAAAAGCATGATGCTCAACCATCATTCGGAACAAATTATTACATGACTATTTCTCTTCAGCCAGGCACATACACTCTTGTTTCATGGATAAATTTAGAAGATCCATATAAACAGAACAGCTACTCGAATTTAGATGAAAGACGAGTATATATTGAAAAAGATAAAGATGATACTGTCCGAATAAATCCTCCGGCATTATTTTATGCCTACAGAACATCGGTAGATGTGAGAGACGAGGAAGATCAGAGAGTAGGATTATCTCTTACAAGAAATACAAATACAATAAATATTAAGACGAAAAATTTCGTACCAAACAGTAACGATTACAAGCTGATTATAACAGCACGTAACGGTATTTATAAATTTGACAACTCATTCGCTTCCGATACGGAAGAGGTTCATTATACAAGTTCTCTGCTAATTGGTGGAGATCAACAATTGTCAGGTTCTCAGAATATACTCAGATTGAGTAAAGACCGTAAAGATCCTATCCTGAAAATTTTAAGTCCTACAGCAAACCAGATTGTATATCAAGCTAGTTTAATGACTCTTATAGAAAAAATAAACGAAGATGTACAGGTGATAGATATCGACAATACACATACGTATGACATCTTGTTGATATTTGCTCACCCTTATGTTCCCGGACAATCCAATATGGATATAACAGTTACTATCAATGGATGGGTCGTAAATATGAATAATACAGAATTGCAATAACTCATAATAATATAGAAAACAGATAATCGATGAAGCAAATATTCTTTTATATACTACCATTACTTTTTGTACTGATCGGCTGTCGTGACGATTATGAAGAAGGAGATCACTTTCCCGTTTCTAAAGAAGGTAAAGTACAAGTACCATTTAGTATAAGTATGCCGGCTCAATTGCCTAAAACCTACGCATTGGATGAAAACGATGAAAATGAAGTTAGATCTATTGACATATTGGCTTTTAAAGTAAATGGCAATGATGAAACCTTTGCCTATCGAGCACAAGCTGATCAAGGTTCGATAGTCGATGATGGAGTTAATAATAAGAAAAAGTTTGTTGTTACTCTCTTTAAAGATGGCTCTCAGACATACCGGTTTGTTGCTTTGGCTAATGCGAAAGATGAGTTGGATAATACTTTTGCCGGAGGTATTACTGTTGGAACGTCGAAAGACGCCATAATGCAACAATTGCAACTTACAGGTATAAATAAATGGAATGTAAATAATGGAACTGCCGGATATTTACCGATTCCTATGTGGGGAGAAACCCCCAATAGTATAATAATTCAAGATAATACTACAATTACAGACTTGAAGTTATTACGAATGGTTGCCAAAATTAATGTCAAAATAGACCCTTCAATAAGCGAGAATAGTTTTGCTTTATCAAGTGTGTCTTTATACAACTATTATAGCGCGGGAAGGATTGTTCCTGATGCAGTAAATCTTGTGACAGGTAGCAGCTCAACCGTAGAAAAGCCCACGGTAATAGGTACGACAACTAAAGGACCTATCGACTATGAAGGCTCTAGTATAGTTGCAAACAATAGTATTATTAATAACATATATACTTTCGAATCTGTAGTACCCAAGACTTCTTCTGAAGTGAATTTGAGTAAAGTAACAACATTGGTGCTAGGAGGCAAGTATAATGGTTCTACTGAGGTTAGTTATTACCGTGTTGACATAGCTAATGGGAAGACTTATTTAGATATACTACGAAACCACCTATACACAATTAATATAACCAAAGTGAAATCGGCAGGATATGGTACTAAAGAAGATGCATTCAATTCAAGACCTATCAATATTGAGGCAGAGGTTGTTGTTTGGGACGAAGCTGCGATTGGCAATATTGAATTCGATGGGCAGTTTATGCTTGCAGTTTCTCAAGGAAAGTTTGATTTTACAAAAAGTGCTTATACTACATTTAGTGAAGATAATACAGTAAGCATTAAGACAGACTACAAAAGTAATGATGGTAGTGTACAGGGGTGGAAAGTAACTTCTATCATCGATGACAGCGGTAATCCTATAAGCGATTGGTTAAAAACTTCGGTGAATAAAGGTGATGCTAATGTGACTACCGATATGCAACTGATTCTAACAGAAAATAATTCGGGGTCAAATCGACTGGGATATATTACTATCAGTGCCGGAAGACTCACGTATAAAATAGAAGTGAGGCAAAGTATGGTTCCTCCACTCGAACTGAGATTAAAGAATTTGAACGGTGAAGAAATCAATGAGCTTATATTTGAAAGTCAAACCGCAGGTATAATTCCTGTTAGTCAACAATTTGTAGCTTCATGGATGCCTATTGATAGGGAATGTAGTTTAACTTATTTAGGCTTGGCTGGAAAGCCTTTTAGCTTTGGATCAGGTTCTGATACTCCCGGGTTGAATGGTGTACTTAATACTTCTGCTGGAGGCACAGGAAAACAAACCTTTACGATTTTTCCTGCAGCTTTGACTCAGGCCGAAATAGATGCGAATCCTCTTATAGAGAAAGCTTCTAAAATTGACTTTACTCTATCTAATGGTGCAGGTTTCACTACCAAAACGATCTATTTACGCCAAATACGTTATGGGTTACAGTCTGTACTAAACCAATATTATATCTTAGATAATTCACAACAAAGTATGAGGATAAAGTCGAATAGCTTATGGAAAATCAGAAGCGTTAGCGATGCTCAATCTTTGTTAGTATCATTTGATATAAACCAAAATGGAGGCTACAACGTGGCAGATGGCGATCCGTTATTATTTACATTAAGGAAACCGATTGCTGATGCCGATCTTTCATCAGAAATAATATTTACACTTTTTGATCCAGCGGGTAAATATCAGGATGTGCAAGTGAAGATTAAGCCTGTAGCTTGCGGTATAAATGGTGTAGCTGTACCTTTGAAAATAGGTAATAACAATTATTTAACTCATATGTATGGAGATAAGTGCTGGATGGTTGAAAATTCTAGAGAAGGAACTCCTTATGCGTATAACTATGAGGGAGCTATTTCAGGGGCTAGCACCAGTTCTGCTTATGTAACGTATAGACCTACAGGTTCCCCTGCCCGGTACTATTATGGAAGTACTACAGCGTATCAAGCTTGTCCGGCGGGCTGGCATCTGGCAACAGCCACAGAAGCAGGTAATTTGAGAACTATTGTAAATACAGCTATTAGTCAGAACGATGATAAAAAAGGTGCTCAATATTGGGCCGGACCTACAGTAATAGGATATCAATCGAATTCTGCTAGTGCAGCCTTGACCGGTGGGGCTTTCAATAGTAGTCCGACTTATTACTGGAGAGATTGGTCATACAAAGGGTATTGGTGGATAGCACAGTACAATGCGATCGTAGGTACTAATGCAAGTTTGGGAGCTCCTACAGCATCATACCATACTGTAGCTTTCTTACCGGTACGTTGTGTACAAGATTGATGTAAATTAGTATATAAGGCATAAGTAAAGAGAGTGTTGGTTGGGGTGTTTGGATAATTAGTGTGTGTTACTGGTTTTTTGTAGAAATTGATAAACAAAGAAGAATAAACTAAAATGAATAAAATAAACTTACTTATATTAGGTACACTCCTGCTATTGGCGGCAACTATTACTTCTTGCGGAAAGAAGGATCAACATTATATAGAGAAAATAATGGAAAAAATGGCGAATGGAGGCACATGCGAAGAAATTGTAGAAATAGAACTTTATACAATTGATTCACTCAACTTTGTGTCACTCGATTCGCTTGGCCTGACAAAACAATATATAAATGCATGGATAAAACTGTACGTAGATAAAAGTGCTACAGAAAAGTTAGTTAAAGATTCTAAGAGACTGATAGATCGCTTGGAAAAACAATCTCCCCAAGATATAGAGACTTTTATAAAAATCATTGCTCATAATGATGTCCTTACAGAATATTCAGATGCTACTGCTTCTATTGTTGCTTATGCTTATGGAATAGATGTGGCAGCTGATGGATACAGTGAAATTGCAACACGTCTTCTTGTATCTACAAGACTTCCCGGCAACAAAGCTCCTCAGATTGAAGGATTGCAATCTATGGATGGGATAACTTCGACAATAGTCTTATTTTACGATGGAAGTTGCGGAATTTGCCAACATTTATTGAATGAGCTGGCAGATAACTACAGTAAATTGACAGAAAAAGGAGTCAGAATTGTGACAATATCTGCAGATGGGAGTAATGAAGCTTTCGAACAGAATATCCGAAAATACCCGTGGCCAGATAAATTGTGCGATTACCAATCGTTTAGCGGTATAAACTTTAAGCGTTTTGGTATAGCAGCTACTCCTGAGATGCTAGTGGTAGATAAAGATGGAATGGTAGTAGATCAGTATAGAAATTTGCAAGAAACAAAATTATTGGATTAGATTATTTCTGTTTGATTACATTCCATCCGATAATATATAAATAAAAAATGAAGACAATAATAAAAATAATTTTGATCATCTTTTCGGGGATATTCTTTGTATCCTGTGAGAAAGACGAAAATACTTCTGCTGTAACTTCTAACAAACATGTAATCCTACTTTATTTGGGAGGCGATAACAATTTATCTTCCGAAACTTACCAGAAAATAGAGGCTATTAGGCAAGGATGGAAAGGCGGTGCTGATAAAAAGTTGTTGATATATACGGATTCAGCCGATACGCCCCCGTCATTAATAGAAATAGCCACAGAGAATGGGCAAAACATAAAGAAAACAATCTATAATTACAACGAGGAGAATTCTGCAAGCAAAGAAACTTTTTCTCGTGTTATAAAAGAGGTGACCGATCTTTATCCCTCTTCTTCATACGGTCTTATCATTTTCTCGCATGCTTCCGGCTGGTTACCTCAGGCTACATTAACAAGCCCAAGGTCTATTATTATGGATAAGAAGCATGAAATGGAACTGGTTGATTTTGCTCAGGCCATTCCTAATAATACTTTTGATTACATCATTTTTGAGGCTTGTTTCATGGCTGGTATAGAAGTCGCCTACGAATTAAAAGAAAAAACAAATTATATTTTGGCATCCTCAGCAGAAATCATATCACCTGGCTTTACCGCAATTTATCCCAATAGTATAAATCATTTATCGGGTTCTTTAGATGGACTTAAACTGTTTGCAAAGGATGCTTTCTCTTGGTTTGATAATAAAACGGGGTATTTGCATTCGGCGACATTTTCTATTATTAGAACGTCAGAACTTGATAGGCTGGCTGGGTGGCTTAAAGGTAGTTGCGACTTATCTAAGCAAGTTGATATAAATACAATTCAACATTTCGACAGATATTCTTATAGTCTATTCTTTGACTTCGAAGATTATTACAGTGCACTGCTTGAAACAGATTCACAGAGAGATATGTTAAAGAGTTTGATTTCCAACTGTGTTTTATGGAAGGAATCCACCTCATCCTTTATGAAGGATTATAACGGCTTTGATATAATAAAACATTCGGGGTTGACGGTATATATAGGCCAAAAGCAATACTCTTATTTAAATACAGAATATAAGAACTTGAAATGGTATAAAGCTTCAGTTAATGTAGAATTAGAATGATAATTAACATTCTGGCACAAATATCATATCCGAATACAGGCGAGTCTCAAGCCTGTGTGTAGTTTTGTAAAGTTTGCGGCCATGTGGATTGGGATAATTCGCATGGCTTTTTTTACATCAAAAACGAATATTATTCAATAACAGATATGAATAATATTGAATTTGATTCTTTAAGAACAGGTGAATAATTAACTCGATATATTTTATTCATGGAAAAACAAAAAATATTATTTTTACTGTAACTGTCTTTAGATATATGATAGTTAAGGAAAATATATAAAAATAGAAGTATGACAAGAAAATATAGTATAATTAAAATTTTATTATGGGTTATTTATCCAATAGTCATTCTGTTAATACTAGGGCTTCTATTTGTGACATGTACAAAAAAAGGGTCTGAACAAAATAAGAAAATGGATGAACATGAACTCGTATTAACAGCAAAAACATTCCGTATGGTGACTATCCCTGACGCACTAACCCAAGCTAATGAAAGAGCTGATTATCTATTGTCTCATTATTGGGATAATTTCGATTTTGCCGACACCACCTATATTCATTTACCCGAGATTACAGAACAGGCATTTGTAGATTATATTAATATATTTCCTCAAGTAGATAATGAAAAGGTCTACTCTTCGATAACGAAAATGTTAGAACAGTCTATAAGGCAAGATAAGACGAACAAAGTATATTCATATTTTCTGGATTTGTATAAAAAGTATCTATACGATGCTAATTCACCGATGCGGGATGATGAATATTATATTCCCGTTGTTGAGTGCATACTTAAAGATACGACCAATGATCTGACAACGAAAGAACGCGCAAAGTTTTCCTTTATGATGATGCAAAAGAACCGTAAAGGAAATGTTGCGACAAATTTCACTTATACTCTTCAATCAGGGAAGCAGAGAGCACTACATCAGATAAAGTCTGAATATACTTTATTGATGTTTTACAATCCCGATTGTCATGCCTGCTCGGAGACGATTACTTACCTGAAACAATCAGAAATAATCAATACTCTTCTGGCTGAAAGGAGGTTGAATATTCTTGCTTTTTATCCGGATGATGACTTGAGTATTTGGAAGAAGCATCTTTCGGATATTCCCGAAATTTGGATAAATAGTTATGACCAGAAACAAGAGGTGAAGAATAAGTTATTATATGATTTGAAGGCAGTACCCTCTCTTTATCTTTTAGATAAGGAAAAAAGAGTATTACTTAAAGACGCTAATGTTACAGACATTGAATTCTTTCTGAAAACGAAGGTATCATCATCGATCATATATGATAATGATACCTCTCAATTTTGAATTAAAATTCTTAATAAGTCCTCATTATTTCTTTAAAATACCATTGCACTTTTCCGAAGTTTTCGAGCGAGATGTATTCATTCTCATTGTGAATTGTACGCTGTTCGTATTGATTTAGTTCAAGAGGTAAAAGACGGTAGATATGATCGCTTACAATCTGATATTTGTAAGCATCAGTTCCTCCTATAGTAATATATGATGTTACTATTGCTTCAGGATATATTTGTGCGATTTTCTCTTTTATCATCTCAAATCCTCTAACGTCTATAGGTGAGATACCCGAAGGTTCACGTTGGGATATTACTTCTATATCAACGTCGTAACCCTCACATATTTTTTTTACATGCTCCATGACATCAGCAACTGAGTCTCCGGGTAGGATTCGGAAATTTACAGTTACTACTGATTCTGATGACAACACATTCGGTGCATCACTTCCCTTTGCCATTGTAACAGCAGTTGTTGTTCGTACCAGGGCATTCGAAGCCGGAGTTTTCTCCATGGTTTTTAACAATAGTGGTTTCAGTATCCATTGGTTAGCTATTGCCATGCGAGCGAAGAAATTCATTTCATTACCTATATTATCAAAAAAAGATGCTATCGGAGAAATTATACGTGCTGGAAATTGATTTTCATTTAGTTTTTCTATTATCTCTGCTGCATATATCAACGAACTTTTAGCCGGAGGCATGGAAGAATGCCCGCCAATGCCTTTAACTGTTAGTTGTAAAGTAAGGAAACCTTTCTCGCCGATACCTACGAGAGCCATAGGCTTTTGAATCATCTCCATAGCCGAACCCGGACTTGCGATAATACCACCTTCATCGTAAACGGCGTCGAACCTTAATCCTTTTTGCTTAAAATAGTCTGCAATTTTAAGAGCTCCTTGACGTCCACTTACTTCTTCATCGTGACCGAAAGCGAACCAAATATCTCTTTCCGGTTGGAATCCTTCTGCTATCAGATTATCAGCACCTTCCATGAGAGAAAACAGCATAACCTTCATGTCGAGCGTACCACGGCCATATATGCGTCCGTTTGCTACCGCGCCCGAAAATGGAGGATAATCCCATTTGTCCGAAATAGACTGAATAGGAGGTATGGGCTTGTCATTTATCTGCAAAATGGTATCGCTTGTATCAATCATTGCCGGATCATAGCCAATTACAGGAACCACATCATAATGAGATAGAAATAGTATAGGCTTCAGGCTACTATTTTTCCCTTTCCAATGAAACACCAATCCATATGTATTTATGGTGTGGGTTTCCATTACTCTATACACTTCAGGATATACCTGAGCTAGATATTCTTTAAATTCATCAAATGGTTTAAAGTTTGTCTGAATATAAGATTCATTACTGATTGTAGGAATTCGTATTCCACCTGCAAAACGACGAATCGCTTTTTCAGAAGGCTTCGTGTTTACGGCTTCTTTATTACTTGAACCATTTGCCGTATTTCCAAATTTATACGTAATAGTTCTTATGATAAAAACAAGGCTAAGAATAGCAATTATGACCAATAAAAAGATGATAATTTTTTTTACTTCCATATTTTAATTTTTAGGGTGTTGTTTTTATTTGATTATGCAATAATCGATTCTGCTTTGGCCTTTTTGATATTATACCTGTATGCTAAGCAAGCAGTAATAAAATAAACGAAGCATTGTATCCAAAGCGTTATGTATTCAGTTTTGATATCAGCTAATGAGGCTCCCATCGAGTTTACCTTTATATATGCCAAAACGCCTGAGGGAGCCGGAATAATATAGTGTACAGCTTGCCAATACCAGGGCATTAATTCGAGTGGATAAGATATTCCTGAAAGGAAAACAAGCCCTACAGAAAAGAAAGCTACCATAAGAATAGGACTTTCAGAATCGGTATAGAAAATAGAACATGTAAATCCAAAGAAACAAGATGCTAAGAAAAATGGGATCAAAAGCATTATGATTTCCCCAGTATTGCCAATACCGGGTATGCTGAATATTTTAGGTAATAATCCTATAAGAAAGTATGCAAATACGGTATAAAGCATACTGTAAACAAATGTTTTGCTTAATATTACTAAAGCCATATTTCCAAATCTCAAACCGTTTTTTTCATAATAAAGAATAGACTTTTCATGGCGCTCATTTCCTGTTATCATACCTATCACCATCATTAATGTCTGAAATATGATAACAATAAGCACCGCCGGAATAAGGTAACTTCCATATCCTTCTGTATAATTAAACAAATGAGAACCAACGATGTTTACGGTTTGTGACTGTGACATTGCATAAAGTGTTGTTAAGGGAAGAAAAACTACCATGTCGGAGCGGTGGCGTGCATCAAGCTCAAGCATTGCGCCAACCGTAGCTTCTTGGATGGATGCAAAATTGAGGAAAGCACTCGTATTTCCCATCGCTAAAAACACAGATTGTTGCCCACGTCCTATTCTTGTTTCAAAATCCTGTGGAATATAAATAATACCTACCGTTTCTTGCTTTTTCATCAACTCCTTCGCACTGTTAATATCTGTAGAAAAGCTATGTATCGTTACCTGTGGAGAGGCTTCGAGCAGCCTTGTATATTCACGGCTCAAAGGAGAGTGAGACATATCTACAATGACTATAGGT
Organism: Dysgonomonas sp. UBA7630; assembly: GCF_002483985.1. Classification (NCBI taxonomy): domain Bacteria; kingdom Pseudomonadati; phylum Bacteroidota; class Bacteroidia; order Bacteroidales; family Dysgonomonadaceae; genus Dysgonomonas; species Dysgonomonas sp. UBA7630. The sequence continues at coordinate 63,356 of NZ_DLIY01000014.1, read as the reverse complement.
GCACTACGAATAAGGTTTGGCTCATACATGTAGTTGTATAACAACCCGTAAATAAATATACCTCCAATGAGTACCAATAAGATAGAATAGCTGGTAGCTATCGTTTTAAACTCTCTGATAATATATGTGGATATTATATTCAATTGTTTTTTCATTTTATTCAATGTCTTGATATTTATGACTTAATGTTGCGCTTTTCAAACGAGGTAATATTAGAAGAGCCAATAAAACATATATGAGCAAGATACCTATATGTTGCCATGAATAAGCGAATCCATAGTTGCCGTATAAAATATTCTGGTTGATCTCGATAAAATGTCTTATTGGAAAAAGAAACGAAGAATAATAAACTGCCGGAGGCATAGCAAAAATAGGGAATGTTACACCCGAAAGAGTAGCTCCTAGAGAGCCAATCATTGATGCAACACTTATAATGATGCTCAAGGCTGGGAAAAGCGAAAATATAAATACGCCAAAAGCCTGAGTGGCAATAATAAATAACGCAGTAACCAGATTTACGGATAGAAAGCTTGCACTCAAGGGAATGTTTAATATGTTGAACATCACAAAATTGCCCAAAATAGCCATAATAATATACATAATGGTATAAGGTAGCAGTTTGCCTGTAACTGCAATAAAAATATTCATGTTGGCTGTTTTAAGCCATTCATCAGCCGTTTTAAACTTAATTTCAGATCCTAAAGCATACATTGTTACTAGTATGATAATTATTTGCAATAGGACAAAAAAGAATGGATTCGTCAGATATATAGAATAGTCTAAGGACGGATTGAATAAAGGATGAGCCTCAAAACTGACAGGTAAGATAACGCTTTCGATTCTGTCTTGATCTGTTCCCACAGCTGTTCCTGCACCTACCATGGGTGCTAAAGATACTTCTGCCAGAACTGTTTCAAGTGCGGCTTCCATTTCTACACCTACACTCAAAAGAGCATAATGAATATAATATGGGATAGTAGCATCACGTTTACCAAGTAGATCAGATTCAAGATTTTTGGGAATAACAACATATGCATATATCTCCTTTTTCACAGTGGCATCTCTTGCCTCTTTCGGATCAGAATAGTATTTTGCGACTTTAGCAGTAGGAATAGTACTCAATGTACGGCTTATTTCTCGCGAAGTAGAAGTCTGATCCATGTCTACAATACCTATTGGTATGTTTTCCATACCACCCGAGCCAAAGATTGTATTCATAAAGAATATACAAAACAGAGGAAGAATAATACATACTCCAAAATATAGTCTTCGTGATGTTATTCTTGCCTGTTCACGTTTGAGGACAAGAAAGAATGCTTTGTTTGTTTTTACTGTTTTCATTCAATGGCTTATTTACTCATTGTTACGAGTACCGACATTCCCGGACGAAGGTCTGAAACCCTCTCTGTAGGGCGTGCTTTTATTTCAAAAGTCCTCATATCATACGAGCCGCTCTGTTTCGTAGATTTCCATGTAGCATAACTTCCTAATGGGCTTACATAGTATATTTCGAATTCGATTCCTTGCTGATTGATAGATGGAACATCTCCTTTGAATTTCCCCCCCATTCTGAAGTGCGGCATGAGGTCTTCCCTTATGTTCAATACTACATAGGCATCGTCAAGTACCACGAGTGACATTATAGGTGTTCCGGGGCCCACTAATTCTCCACGCTTAGGGTAAACAACCGCAATTTGTCCCGATTCAGGCGCAATTAATTTTGTGTCTTCTAAAAGGGAGGCAATCTCCTTTACTGTGCTTTTGGCAGCATTGACTATAGACTTTGAACTTTCTCTGTCTTGTTTTCTCGCTCCATCCTTTGCCATTTGGTATTCTTGGTAGGCTGCCCTTTCAGCAGCTTGTGCTGCTTTATATAATGCAACAGTCTCATCAAAACGCTGCACTGTGACTACACTATCTTTGTAAAGCAGTTCGATTCGGTTGTAAGTAGTTTTTGCCAACTCGAGGTCCGACTTTGACTTTTCCCATACTTGACGTACTGTTTCTACAATTTGCTTACGAGGACCTTCCTCTATTTTTTGATTTTCAAAGATCGCTACATTACCCAATGCACTTACCTGATCATATTTTGCTGAGAATTCGGGACTGTTTATAATTACGAGTGTATCTCCTTTCATTACATTTTGTCCTTCTTCTGCATAAAATTTATCGATACGTCCCGGTATCTTTCCTGATATACGGATCTCTGTCGCCTCTATTTGTCCTTGTAGTATTTCGGGTTTGTTTCCTAAAGAAATAATTCCAACAGTAGTGATGACAACTACTAAAATAAGTACCACTACAAATGCTATTGCTATATATTTTTTATTTTTATCCATAACTGTATGATTATATTTTTTTTAGTGTTTTATTTTAAAAGAATGTAACTTTCATCCTTACCCGATAAGCTGTATTGATGGAATGTTTCAGGTATTCCGCATACTGCTAATAGATTTACGAGACCTGAATCGAACTGGTAGTAAGCCATTAGAGTTGCTATACGTACTTTTGAAAGTATTAGCTCTGCGTCAATTACTTCTGATGAAGATGCCATGCCTTCGATAAATGCTCTTTGACGTGAACGTACAAGCTCCATACTCATCGCTATTGTGGTTTTAAGAGCTGAAACGTTCACCAAAGCTGATTGGGTTTGATTATAGAACTTATCTACGGTTAGAGTTATGTCGTCTACAATCTTTTCCTTCTCTGTTTCTAAAATGACGCTCTTTATTTTTGCTTGCTTTATTTTCTTCTCTCGGTCGAGTCCGTCGAATATATTCCATGAGAAACCAACACCTACCATTGTGCGTGGAGCTATATTTTTAGGAATTCCATTCGAATAGAGCGTTTGCTTTCCGAACAATTCTATATTCGGTAAATAGGCTGATTTAGCTATTTTTACTTCGTTCTTCTGAATGTATTGTTGTGTCATCAATCCATTCACCAAATAGTTTTTTTCTATAATAAGATTCTTAAAATATATAATCTCCGGCAGAGATTCGTTAATGAACATAGGTGTAGTAGTGAGAATTTTATCTTCTGACTCTATTTTTGTTAGTGTTTTAAAGGTATTTTTTACTATTTCCAAATCTTTCACTGCAATCTCAAGTTCTCTCTTGGCTTCATCCCTGTTTACCTGAAAGAATAGTCTTTCCGCTTTATTTATCATTCCGTTGGCTTCGAGTTTCAATGCATTCTGGTAATGATGTTCCAGGGCATTATATGTTTCTTGTTTTACTTCTACTATTCTTTGTCCTAGACGCAAACCATAATAAGTTTCAACTAAAAGGATTTGTTGATCTGCTCTTATTTTCTCTTTATTTATTTCAGCAATATCTACCATTGATTTGCCTATTTTCCCGGCATATATTCGTTTTCCTCCAGTGAAAACCGGCATGGTAACAATAGCATCAATACTTGTCATATTCTGTGGTAAAATAGGAACACTGAAAGAACTTTTTCCTAAATTATTAAGAATAGAGGATATAAACTGTTCATTTGGATCAATAGAGTGAATGAAATCTGTAGTCGGATTTGTGAATTGAGATAATGATTCTTTCACTTCTATATCATTCACCATGTGCGTATATGCTCCGGTTGCCATTACTTGTGGATACCAAAAAGAATTCAGCCGCTGTTGTTCATTCTTAGCCCATTCCATTTCTTTATTTGCAATCTTCAATGTTTTATTGTCTCTGTTCATCAGTTGATATGCCTCTTCAAAGCTTATCTGCCTTTGTCTCTCTTGTGCTGATAAAGAAGCTACTGAAAGAAACAGGAAAATACAAGTGATAGTGATTGGGAGAGCAAAAGTTCTTTTGGTATTATAAACTAACTTCATATTAATTGACTATTATAATTTTTAATATTAACTCTTTACTTTGATCTTCGTGTTACAAAGGTAGAGGGAGTCAACTGTTTATTTATCAGAAGTTTCATTACAAAAATATTAGAATTGAATTTTGGTTTCTAATGTTTTTCTAATGCTTGTATAATAGGCTGAAATATGAGTTAAAAGAGTCGTTCGATCGTCTGGTTATTACCCGAGAATATGTGTATTTGATGATGTAAGCTTGTCTATTGTTATCTGTATTATAAAGTAAATATTGTATGACGGTAAATTGGTTATTTTTCATGTAAAATATATATAGTTAGTTGATAAAGATTAGTATATTTTGTTTTATTTTACTATGTGATTTTCTCAATAAATTCTATCGCCTATGATACGAAGTGGTGGCTATCTTAAAGCACAAAATCAATTATAAAAAACTCAGGTAAATATGTTTTTATATTCGTATTTGATAAACCCTCTATATATAGGTTCTTTTGCAAATCTGGAAGCAAAAGGTTATACAAAACTTTAAATACAGATTATTGTTAATACATTAATAACATTACGAATGAAAAAGATATTGGTAGTAGAAGATGAACTGAGGATTGCCGAACTTCTTAAAAAAGGGTTGGAAGAATTTGGCTATATTGTTACCTTGGCTTTTGATGGTGAAATGGGAAAACGCCTCGTAAATAATCATATATATGATTTAATAATTACAGATGTAATTCTACCACATATCAATGGCTTCGAACTCTGTAAGGAGATAAGGGCAGTTCAGCCCGAAATTCCAATTATTATGCTTACGGCTTTAGGCACAACAGATGACAAACTAGATGGTTTTGATTCGGGTGCGGACGATTATATGGTAAAACCATTTGACTTGAGAGAGTTAAATGCCCGTATAAATATTTTGCTAAAAAGAAAAAATGGAGTATCGGCAACGGTTAAAACGGATCATTTAGAATATGCCGATATAAAATTAAATATAGATAATAAAACCGTGACGAGAGGTGATCGAGAGATGAAACTTACACCCAAGGAGTTTAACTTGTTGCAATATATGATGCTCAATCCCGAACGTGTACTCTCGCGAACTGAAATCTCAGAAAAGGTATGGGATACTCATTTCAATACGGGAACTAATTTCATTGATGTTTATATAAATTACTTAAGGGTGAAGATTGATAAAGGCTTCGATTCGAAACTTATACACACACGTCCGGGATTAGGTTTTATACTAAAAAGTGAAGAATGAGAATACGCACAAGGATAGCCCATCGTATTACAGCTGTGATAACTGCTGTAATGTTTGTATTTGTTGCACTCAACTATATTGTATCCACTAGGGTAAGGATGCAGGAATTTTATGTAGATCTAAAAAAGGAAGGAGCTGCAAGAACCGAACTTTTTTTGAAAGCAAAAGCTATCCAGAAAAAATTAGATAAAATAGACAGACTGCATCTCAATANNAAACTTCTTTATACCGACGCAGATAAAATTTCTAATAGAAGTGAGGAAATAGCAACTATTGTAAAAGAGATATTTGAAACAAAAGAAGACTATATAGAAAATGAAGGGAAATTCCAGACCATTGGATTTATCTTTACTCATCAGAATGTAAATTATGCAGTTATTACATCTGGACATGATAATTATGGGCAGATCAAAATGCAAAAATTGGTTCTTTACCTTCTTATATTAAGCTTGGTTTCTTTACTTGCGGCATGTGCCCTCGGATACTATCTCGCAAAATCTGTTTTAAAACCGGTAGGAACTATTTCGGATAGAATGAAAGATATAACGGCTAATAAACTCCATTTGCGGCTGATCGGATATAATGAGAAAGATGAATTTGGAGAACTTGCAGCATCATTTAATAAAGCATTGGATATAATAGAGACATCCTTTGAGTCGCAGAAAATGTTTGTCAGCAATGTATCACATGAACTTCGTACACCTTTGGCAACACTAATAGGAGAAATAGATCTATCATTATTAAAAGAACGTACGGCAGAAGAATATAGAAATACTTTAATAAACTCGCGTCAGGATACAAGTAAACTGATAAAACTGCTTAATGGTCTGCTCGATTTGGCAAAAGCCAGTTACGATGAAAACAATATGTCTATGAGTCCCGTAAAGATTGATGAAGCACTCTTAGAGGCAGTAGAATTAGTTTTAAAAGGAAATCCTGAATATGATATTAAGCTTATTTTCAATCAAGGCATTATGGAGAATACAGAACTATCTATTATTGGAAATGAGTATCTTTTAAAGACAGCCTTTGTTAATCTAATGGAGAATAATTGCAAATATTCGCATAATAAAACTTCTACTGTTGAAATCTCCCTTATTGACAAAAGAGTTATTTTGCGATTCTCAGATACTGGTATAGGTATTCCCGAGGATGAGATAGAACATCTGTTTACTCCGTTTTTCCGGGGAACTAACAAAAAATATGTACAGGGGAATGGTATCGGGTTAGCTTTGGTGAAAAAAGTAATAGTTCTGCATAAAGGCATAATAAATATTCATTCTGTTGTAGATAAAGGAACCACTTTTACGATTGAATTTACAGTGAACTAAGAATATTAAAAAGCTTCATTTATGTTAATATAAAATGCCGACTGACTTTTACCTATCCCGTAATCAATTCGAAGATTAGTTTGGTCTTTAACCCTAAAACGATATCCAAGACCAACAGTAGACAAGGTTTCTTTCATCTTGAAATCGCTTAATTTAGGGAAAACATTTCCTGCACCTACCCATGCAACCATACCACTTCGTTTGTAGATATGCTGTCTTAATTCGATTTGTGATTCTATGAAGTTTTTATCTCTATATTGTCCTGTATAATATCCACGCATTTGGCTTGCATCTCCCGCTTGAGCCATCAGGTTCCAAGGGACATCTCCCCTGTTGAATTGCCCTCCAAGATCAAAAGCAACGATAGTACTCTTATTGAGTTGTTTGTAATATCTGAATGTCATCTCTGTTTTGTTAAAACCTGAAGTATTACTAGAAAAATTAGGATAGAATACATCTCCTATTTTTGTATAGATTCCCTTATGAGGTTCTGTAATATTATCTCTGGAATCATAGATTAAAGTCATTCCGGCACCTATAACTGTGATTTTTCTTTTCTCTCCATTCAGCACACTCATGTCATCAAAATATTTGCCCCTTATATCTCGAGCATTTGTCATCAAACCTATCGCAGTATGGTTATCTATTTTCTTGAATAAATTGACTTTTACCTGCATATCCTGTATGTTATAATCAGTATAATATGAATTTCTTCCTGCATTATAACCAACACCCCAATATTGGGAAGGCGTATCGGAAAAAGAAATATCTGAATCTATCCAATATCTCTTTTTAGGGAAATAAATACTACTGCGTATTCCAAGAGCATAAGCCCCCGAGGAGGTGGCGTTGATATATAAAGACATATTAGACGGATCATTATCTTTTTCACAACCATTTAGACGAAATAGCCCTGAGCCTATAAGCCCCATACCAACCTTAGTTTCATTCGTATAATAAGGACCTCCGATTACAGAATAGTTAAAAGATTTGTCTGATGACGTTTGATCCGATTTTTGTAAATATTGAAAAACTGTATTTTCGATATAACTAATCGCCGGTTTTATAAAACCTTTATTTTCAACTATAATTGTGTCTTTCTCGTTATTTGTTTGTGCACTCACTGTTGTTACTATTCCTATAAAGAGAAAAAGTGTTATTTTGTTTCGCATATAATTTATTAGGGATTTATTTGTCGGTTTTTTCACGATACAAAAATAGAGTCTCCAGCTTGTTTATTCTTCTTGTTTTCAATTAGAAAGTTATTAAAATTAGATATTCCATTCTAATGATTTTCTGTCTTTTGTTAAAATGATATTTAAGGAGTTTTTGCTTGTCTAAGGGCGGACAATCCTTTTATGAGAGCTTTTCAAATGCTTTCTACAAAAAAGAAAGCCCCGAATTCTTATATAAGATTCGGGGCTTTTCCAAAATAAGTTATGCTTGAAGAATAATTACATTTCTTTAATATCCGTAATTCTGTCCATTTGGATCCATTGGACTTACTCGGTCTAAATGTTTTTGAGGTATAGGTCTGAATCGGTGAAACGGCTTAACATTCGGTGCAGCAAAAGAATTACGTTCTTTGAGCATTTTGACAAAGAAATCAGCTCCATTTCTTACTAAATATTCAAAACGATGTAATTCACCTTCTGTCTCTTTACCGTTTTCGTCAAGGAAGAATACTAATCTGGCATCATCGGTCATAGCACTGATAAAGCCTGCAGTAACTTTCATTTCATCTACTGTCGATTTATTTCTGTCAGCGTAGTTACCTCCATCATATTTCCAATAATGTGAATATTTGCTTTCTCCTTCTTTCCATGCAGCGCGCTCGCGGACAATATTTAGAGCTGCAGCCGAATTTGCATAATCTCCTTTCATAGCCAAAGCTTCAGCTAACAAGATATATGTTTCTCCTAAGCGGTAGCAGAAATAATCCCTAAATCCGGCCTGATCGTTGGTTGATGCTCGACGACTATCCAAATATTTTATTAGAGTAGGGAAAGTATTTGTTATTCCGTCTCTGATACCTCTATTTCCAATCTCGGTTTTTGTGATAGATTGCATTGGTATATACCAGTAAGGTTCCATAGAACGTGCTAAAGCAAGCTTCTCAGAACGAGTTCCACTCTGGAAACGTTTATCCAGATTCTCTACAGAGAATACAATGGCTGTATCGCCTACCACATAACGAGGTGACCCTTCAGTTTTACCTATCGATGTAGGATCAAAGGTTCCTGCGGCATTCGTGAAAGATTTCCAACTCACATCAGCCGAAGGTGTCTGGTTGGCATAATATACCCATACATGAGACTTATAAAGACGAGAGTCTATCAGTTTACCTTGTTTAGAACTTGCATAATACTGTGGTCCGTAGAGTCCGTTATCAGCATACAAGAAAGGTGTTGGAGAAGTACGTCTCCATCCGCGACCTGTAATTAAATCACGACCTATTCCCATACTAGTACCTCTACTTACACTTTCTGTACCTTTTCCATTTTCTGTAACCATAGGCATACCGTCAGCCTGTGTAGTGAACATCATATGTAGCCAGTTACCACCATCATTAACTTTGTCTGGAGTTTGGTTATTATAAAAATGGTTGGTTGAGAACTGTATGCTAAAAAGAATCTCAGGACCGGCATAATCACCCGGAGTAGGACCTCCTGTCTTAGGGTTAAATCTCCATAAGTCAGCATAGTCGGGGCTAAGAGTATGATTACTACCACTTCCTGCACCTGTACCAAAATTACAAACTGCACTTGCATATTTTATCGCCAAATCTAAATCGTCTGCAGTTGCTCCACGATCTTCATTCATTTTAGGGTCAGACTGATTTTGTGTATATTTCTGACAGTAACGGAACATATGTGACTTTGTCAATAAGTGTCCTGCAGCACCTTTACCCACACGACCATAATCACCGGTTACTTTTCCTTGTGCATCAGCCCACGGAAGTAAATTCCATGCTTCTGTAGCATCATTTATGATTTGTGCCCAAATTTCTTTTTGAGGCGAACGTACAAAATTGAGCTTTGGTGCATCAACCGGCTCTAGTACCAGCGGGCAATCACCATAGTGTATAGCCAGCACGTAGTAATAATAGGCTCTCAGAAACAATAGCTCACCTTTTCTTATGCTCTTGATATCAGCGGCCATAGTTGTATTTGATTCTATGTATTTTAACCCAAGGTTAGCTCTAGCTACTCCATTGTAACAATCTGTCCAAAAGGCAGAGAATGTCTCATTCGAAGGATTCATTGCCGATGTATATAAAGCAAAATCAGTACCTCCATCTCCTCCTATTGTGTACATATCTGTACCGATCTCTTGAAAGATTATTCCTGATGGAGTATTCGATGTTGAAAACATTCCCCTTCCGTTTTGGTAAGCTGATACAACCAACGCATTAAGCCCTTCGTTGGAATTGTAGTAGGTATAATTCGTGTTATATCCTTTTTCTTCCAAAAAATCTGAGCAGGATGCCATAATACATCCAAATATTCCAATTGTAATTATATATTTTAAGGATTTCATGTTTCTTATTATTTAATTGTTAAAATGTTAAATTTACGCCAAACATATAATTTCTCAGGGTTGTAGGTTCATTATAGGATTCGTGTTTGCGAGCATAGTCTCTTGTTGCCTTAACCGAGCCTTCAGGGTCGTTATTTGGGTAACTAGTAAAAGTGAACGGATTTTGCAATTGTGCGTAGAATCTAGCTTTTTCAACACCTACAATTCTTGTAAGACTAGTCGGTAAAGTATATCCTAACGTAATATCTGATATTCGCACGAAATCGCCCTTGTTATACCAATATGCTTCTCTATGTGGTTGGTCAGCATCTCCTTTTGTAGGTTTTCTGAATCTGCTCTGCGTATTTTCAGGTGTCCAATAGTTTACAACCCGTGTGTTCATACGACCATCGTGTCCTACTCCGGGATCGCTATAAATTGTATGCCCAAACATTCCATACATAAATATATAAAGATCAAAATTCTTATAATAGAAATTATTCCCCATACCAAGATTCCATTTTGGCATTTTTTGTCCGCGGAAATCACGGTCTTTTTCATCGATTTTATAGTTTCCATCTAGGTCAACAAAACGTAAATCACCGGGTTTGTAAGAGTGTCCGTTTGCATTGAATTTTGCCATTTCTTCCATGTCCTCTTTTGAGTATCCCCAAACGTTTTTAGTATTTACATAATCGTAATATGTATCAACGGGGTGTCCTACGAACCACATATTTGCTACATCTTTTTCTAGGCCGGATGCTAATTTTACAATTTTTTCCTTATTCATCGAAAACTGTAAAGAGGTATTCCATTTGAAGTCTTTTGTTTCAAAGTTTACAGTGGAGATGGCTACTTCAATCCCTTGATTTTCTGTTTCTCCGATGTTGGAAAGAATTTGACCAAATCCAGATACTTCAGGTAACGCACGGAACATTAACAAGTCCTTTGTATTTTGCTTGTAAACATCAATGGAACCTGAGATACGCCCTCTTAATATTCCAAAATCAACTCCGAGGTTGTATTGTCCTGTAGTTTCCCATGTTAAGAGTGGATTAGATAGCGAATTAGGAGCATAACCTATTGCACCTATCTCTCCCCATGTGTAGCGACTACTGGAGATTTGTCCTATAGTTTGATATGGATTAACAGCAGAGTTTCCTGTCTTTCCATAACCTAAACGAAGCTTCAAATTAGAAACTACTGGTATATTATTTTTTATAAACGCTTCATCGGAAATACGCCATGCAAAAGATGCAGATGGGAATGCAACCCATTTATGACCTTCAGCTAGACGAGAAGAACCATCACTACGGATAGAGGCTGTTAACATATAGCGATTGTCTTTGAAACCATAGATAGCACGACCCATCCATGACATCATTGACCATTGCGTGTAACCACTTGTAGCAGATTGTGTACTTGCTGTTCCTAAATTGTAGTACCATTGAGACTCAATTGGTAGACCCACACCGCTTGCCGTAACAGGTTCATCAATTGATTTCTCAACAGATTGTACTCCTGTTAAATTAAGGCTATGTTGCCCAAACGTTTTGTTATAGCTAAGTATGTTCTCAAAGGTCCAACTTCTTTTAAACTCCAGATTTTGATTGGCTCTGGCATGACCAAAACCTTGTTGTGTAGAGGCAGAAGCGTAAAAAGCTTGCTCTTGTCCACTATAATAATTTGTTCCGAAATTAGCTCGGTATGATAATCCATTGTCTAATGTTATTTGAGCATATAGGGTTGCATCAATCTGATTTCTTTTGGTTTTTCCTTGATTTCCAGTAAAGTCATAGAAAGGGTTCCATAACATACCTTCTCCTGTTGGATGTGGAACTAACCCTAGAGCAGGATCTCCATTTTTTGTAACATCACCTCCATTACCGTAATCACCACTACCGCCCGGAGTATAATAAGGAGTCCCTAATGGGTTCCAGTTTCCTCCAACTCCAGTACCATTAAAATATTCCCAATAAGCGAAGTTTGTAGTGGCTCCCATATTTATATGTTTACCAAGTTTTTGGTCTACGTTCATACGTAAGGTATATCTTGTTCGAAAAGATCGTGGGGTAATTCCTTGATTATCCATAAACGATCCGGATAGGAAGATTTTGGTATCCTTACTTCCACCACGTATGCTTATGTTATGATTTTGAGATATTGCCTCATCCCTGTATCCTGCCATTTGCCAGTTGAATCCGCGAAGCATAGATGGGTTATATGTCCCACTTTCCCATGCTTTGCGTACAGACTCAAGTACATATCCGGATTGATCACGCGTAATATATTCCATTTTTTGATCATATTCCCAATTTGGAGTCATGGACGGGTATGCCGAAGTAGGATCTAAGGTATACCCCCCTTGTCCATCATAGATATATTTACGATCGGCTTCACGTAGATACTCTATATATTCCGCTGCATTTCGCACTTTCCTCATATTATCTATTTTACCAATAGTAACATAACCATTATATTCTACATTAACTTTTCCTTCTTCCCCCTTCTTGGTCGTTACAAGTATAACTCCATTTGCTCCACGAGAGCCATATATTGCTGTTGCAGATGCATCTTTTAAAACTTCGATCGAAGCGACATCCGATGGGTTGATTACGCTTACACCACTGGCCGATGGTATTCCGTCAATAACGAATAACGGATCATTGGTTGCTTCAATAGAGCGATTTCCTCGTATACGAATCATTGGGTCGGCATTAAGATCTGCTCCCGCAACCATCATCCCTGCTACTTTTCCACGCAGCGCTTCTTGTATGGTTGTTGGTGCTGTTGCAATCAAGTCTTCGGCTTTCACTTGAGATATAGCCCCTGTAAGGTCTCGTTTCTTTTGCACACCATAACCAATAACCACAACTTCGTCTAATCTCTTGTTATTTTCTTTTAAAATAATTTGGATATTGTTTTTGTTCGAAACATCAATTTGTTGTGTTTCCATTCCGATGTATGAGACTATGAGGACTTGCTCTCCTGAGGTAAGTTCAATATTAAATTCTCCATCTGTATTTGTTACAGTTGCATTCGTTGTATTCTTTTGTACAATAGAAACTCCAATGAGTGCTTCCTGTGTTTCATCTAAAACTTTACCATTTATTGTTCTACCTTTTTGCTGTGCTAAAGTCGGTAAACTATATAAAATACCTAATAGTAATATGACTAAAAACGACTTACTCTTGGTTAGAGAAGTAGGTTTATATAAAAATGTATTTTTCATTATAACAATTTTAAGTATTAAAAATTTAATTGTTTTATTAGCAATATCTTCTTTATAAGAAGCTTGATGTTATTTCTTTTTTGTTACATGTTATTTCATAAATATATAATTTAATGTTTTGTATTTTTCATCACTTGTTGTTTTATTCTACAGAGGCTTTTAGAATTTGATAGGAATTCTACATAGACTTAGGCTAATCAGTAAAAAGAAATTTTTATAAAACACTATCGATTTAGATTCTCAAAATAACAGCTTTCAGCCATTATCTTTTTAGGTTAAATTTTCCCAAAGTTCAGTTGTAATAGATTTGATTTTTAGCAGCTTTTTCATAATATAAAATATTTTATAACAAAAAGAATCACTCAGCGATAGTTATAAAAACTATACACCAATCGTTATATCCTTCTGAACACAGTTCAGATTCCACTATAATATTTATGCAATATATACCGGCGCTTATGCAAAAATACGTTAAACAAATCTAGAAACTAGCATGGATTATTGTTTAATGAAACTATCTTCTATTTGTTTAAAATTGTTGTACCAAAATCTATTTTGTCGCATATTGTTTTGTTTTTGTCGCATCCTAAAATCTTTAATATTACCTGGGTTGGAAAAAGCAATAGTTTGTTATATAATTGTTTGATTTATATTGTGTTGATGGTTTGTTTGTGTGTTGGGTTATACTTGTTGAGCTCATTGTTAAGGAATGGTATTATTGATGATGGATAAGAAAGTTTCTCTTATAAATAGTATCTTTGTTACAATCTAAACTTAAACCATGAAATACGTATACCTTTTATCTATATTGTCATTCTTTTGCCTAAGTAAACTGTCAGCGCAGCACAATCGCCCTTTCACTATGAAAGATTATAGAATGACAGAACTATCCTCAAATCTTATCAATAAAATAATTCAGGATTCTGATGGTTATATATGGGTTGCAACTGATTACGGATTAAATAAATTTGATGGAATAAAATATACTCAGTATTTGCACCTGGAAGAGGATAGTACATCTTTGTTAAGCAATAATGTTAAAACATTGATGATCGATAAGGATGGTATACTATGGATCGGTACTAACAAGGGAATTCAATGTTATAATTCTTTAGAGAATTCTTTTAAAACAATAAGTTTCCCTGAAAATTTATCTCTTCACGTTTCCAATATAATAGAGTTGCATGATGGTCAGATGTGGGTGACGACAGCAGGTAGTGGAGTCTTTTCTATCAACAGAGATAACCTGACAGCAGAGCCTCTAGTAGAGGTTACACGTTTGACGGGCGATTTTATTGCATATGTCTATCAGGATAAAGAAAAATACATTTGGTTTGGAATTAATGACAAAGGGCTTATTCAAATGAATCCTGTCACAAAAAAAACGAAGAAATTTACGACTCCGAATATTCCTTCTAATTCTATCATTTGTATGCTTGAAGATGACAACGATAGATTGCTAATGAGTACATCAAAATCAGTGAGTTATTTTGAGCGAAATAGTCAAAAGTTTATACCCTTAGAATGGGATGGACAACCTGGGTATGGAATTACCGATATGATGCTAAGTCATAATGGAACTGTATTTATTAGTACTACAACTAAAGGGCAGGGAGTGAAGTATATCGATAAGGTTAGCCGAAAAGTTTTAACATATACAAATCCTACAAATAGTATAGCAATTAATACTGCAAAGATCTATACACTATTAGAGGATCGTGATAAAAATCTTTGGTTGGGCTGTTTTATGAAAGGGTTATTAGTAATTCCTAATAAATCGACTCAATTTAATTTTTGGAGTATCATAAATAGTCAAAATCAATTAGGAAATCTAATAACATCAATATGTAAGGATCATGAAGGCTATATTTGGGGCACTGTAGATAGAGTAGGAGTTCTTAAACTAAATAATAAAGGAGAAGTTGTAAAACAGTTTACTGATGTTGATGATATAATATCTATAGTGGAAGATTCAAAAAATAATCTTTGGATTGGTTCTTATAGTAAGGGGCTTGCTAAGTTGGATCGTAATACAGGCAAATGTAATTTCTTGAATATACCTTATTCTGGCTATATGAAGACAATAAGGGAAGGTCGGGATAATTTACTATATATATCAACTTTTGGAGCCGGATTTATTCAATATAATCCTCAAACAGGTGTTCACAAACAGTATAATATGCGGCAAGAGGACCCGCAAAAGGGTAGGCTTGGCAATGATTGGATTACTTCTATCCTATGTGATTCCAAAGGGTTAATATGGTTTGCCCATTATAAAGGGGTGAGTTGTTTTGACCCATCTCAAAATCGTTTTATTCCTATCAAGTATGATAGTATTTTATCAAATCAGATATGTTTGTCTATTATGGAGAGTAACGATGGCAATATATGGTTAGGAACATATAATGGACTTTTCTCTATAGATAGAGCTACTCAGGATATAAAGAATTACACAGTAAAAGATGGGCTGTCGAGTGACGTTATTTGTGGCTTGGCTCAAGACAAAGAGGGGAATATTTGGTGTAGTACCTTTCAGGGTATTAATCAAATAAAAATAAAAGAGAATAAAATAATAAACTATTATATCGGAAATGGACTATTTGATAAGATTTATAATAGAGGTGTTTATTTTCAGGGTGCTGATGGGATTATTTATTGGGGAGGGAATAATGGAATAACTTCTTTTTATCCTGAAAATATTATTACGCCCAGTTATGAACATGAGATATTGACTACTAATCTGTATGTCCATAATCAGTCTGTGAATATTAATACATTATCAGGAGGGAAACATATAATCGATTCGGAGATACTATCAGCGAAAGAGTTTAAATTTTCGTATGAAGACAACACTTTCACTTTCGAATTCTCAACTATGGATTTCATTGACCCGGAGAATATATACTACGAATATAGATTAAAAGAATTAAGTAGCGAGTGGAGTTCAACTCTACCGGGAATTAATCAGGTAACATATAATCATCTGAATCCAGGAAAATACACATTAGAAGTTAAGGCTGGTAAATTTGGTGCTTTCTCTCAGCCGAAGCAGTTTTCTATCATTATATCACCTCCCTGGTATAAGAGTACATGGGCATATGCATTTTACTTATTTCTCATTCTTATTTTTGGAGTATTGATCGTAAATCTTATTCGGAAGAAGAGAAATGAACAGATAAATGAATCGAAGCTTCAGTTTTTTATTAACATCTCCCATGAGATAAGATCTCCTCTTACTCTGATAATAAGTCCTATGGAAAAACTTCTGAAAAGTAATTTCGATACAGAAACCATGCAAACTTTGCAAAATATGCATCGTAATGCAAACCGAATATTGGGGCTTGTGAATCAATTGCTCGATATAAGAAAGCTGGATAAAGGACAAATGAAGTTGAGGTTTAGTAAGACTGATATGGTTGGTTTCATAAAGGAGTTGTTTGATGTTTTCGAATATCAATCAGTCAGGAGAAATATTCAGTTTACCTTTCAACACCAAGATGACAACTTAGAAGTGTGGATTGACCGGAATAACTTCGACAAAATATTGATGAATATATTATCAAATGCGTTCAAGTATACTCCTGATGGTGGAGAAATAAATGTATCATTAGCCACAGGAGTCGATAACAGCATTTGGGGGCCTCTTCAGAAATACATGGAGATATCAATCATTGATTCAGGTATAGGCTTAGAAGAAGGGAAGATAGAAAAAATATTTGATAGGTTCTATCAAGGACAAAATCAGGAGACGTTCACTACTGTAGGTTCGGGGATAGGATTAAATCTTGCTCGGACATTGGTGCTATTACATTATGGTGCTATTACAGCTAAGAACAGAGAGGGTGCTACAGGAAGTTGTTTTACAATTCGTATACCTTTAGGAAATCAGCATTTGAGAAAGGATGAGATCGCAGATCAGGCATCAGACAGTCGTCCGTTGTTGAACCAAAGGAATTTTATAGAAAATGTTGCAAATGAAAAATCCGAAACGTATAGACGAAGAACAAATTATAAAATTCTAATAATCGATGATGAAGAAGAAATAAGAGATTTTCTTTCTCAAGAATTGGGTGAGTTATTTAAAGTAATTACGGCTGTTGATGGTGTTGATGGATTACAAGTAGCGATAGATCGACAGCCCGATTTAATTATTTCTGATGTAATGATGCCCAATATGGATGGTTTGAATTTGGTGAAAAGACTTAAAAATAATAATAATGTAAGCCATATACCTATTATTCTTCTAACATCGAAAGCCGAATATCAAGACCGTATACAGGGTTTAGATCGAGGAGCAGACGCCTATTTGTCGAAGCCATTTAATATAGAAGAACTAATTGTCACTATAAATAATCTGATTTTAAACCGGAGGCTACTTAAAGGAAAATTTTCGGGAGCTCAGGATCAAGAAGATAAAATAAAGCCGATCGACTTCAAATCAGGCGATGATATCTTAATGGAGCGTGTTGTTACGGTCATAAATGAGAACATAAGTAATACCGAACTCAATGTAAATATGCTGGCATCTCAAGTTGGCCTTAGTCGGTCGCAGCTACATCGGCGTATGAAAGATATGACCGGTATAGCACCAGTAGACTTTATTAAGAATATTCGACTCAAGCAAGCTGCTAATCTGCTCAGAGAAAAGAAGATGGATGTGTCTTTAGTCGCATATTCTGTCGGATTCACGAATCAATCTTATTTCTCCACAATGTTTAAAAAACTCTATGGCATTTCTCCTACTGAGTATATAATGAAAGCTCAGGATGAAGATGATGCAAAAAAATAGAATTAATATGAACCTCAAGAATTATCTTGAGGTTTATTTTTGATATCGAAAAAGAGTTTTGCAGGCCTTTTGAAATTTAGTTTGCTAATTTATTTAACTGTAAGTAGATATGCGAAAAAGGTGACAAAGGTGACAAAAGTAACAGGTTATTGTATATATTTCCTTGTTACTTTTTCATTCGACTAACCCATATATAGATAAATAATCCTGCCAAGAATAACACTGGCAGGATTAAATCTTTTATAGAAGATTATACAGTTGGTTTTATAATTCGCTTTTGTATTACAAACCAAAAAGGCTGATTGTACTACAATCTAAATATTTAAACCCCACTGTAAGCACTAAACCCACCATCGACAGGAAGCACTACTCCGGTTATAAAATTAGCTGCATCACTGCATAGAAACTGTACAACTCCGTTTAGTTCTGTAATATCTCCGAAACGTCCCATTGGGGTTTTAGCCAATACCTTTTTACTTCTCTCTGTTAAAGAACCGTCAGGATTGATAAGTACAGCACGGTTTTGGTCTCCGATAAAAAATCCAGGAGCAATAGCATTTACCCTGATCTTATCTCCATATTTCAGAGCCATTTCGGTAGCCATCCACTGTGTGAAGTTACTTATTGCTGCTTTTGCTGCCGAATAGCCGGGAACACGACTTATTGCAGAATATGCAGCCATGGAAGAGACATTTATAATATTTCCACTTCCTTGTTCAGCCATAACTTTTGAAAATATCAGACTTGGAAAAACAGTACCGTCCATATTGAGCTTTATAACTTTTTCCCAATCCGTTGTTTTCATTGTATAAAAATCCTGATCAGGAGCTAATGTTGCTCCCGGAACATTACCACCTGCTGCGTTAACGAGAATATCTAATTTGCCATATATGCTGAGTATCTTTTCTCGGCTTTCTATCAACTGATTTTTATCCATCACATCGCATTTGATGAATAAAGATTTACCTCCATTTTCATTAATTTCCTTAACAAGAGCATTTCCTTTATCTTCGTTACGTCCCAGTATTACAACATCTGCTCCTTGTTGTGCAAGGTGCCTGGAGATACTGCCGCCTAATACTCCGTATCCTCCTGTTACAATCGCAACTTTACCTTCTATACAAAAGAGATTCTCTTTTGTTTTTGTATTAATATCTGTCATCTGTTCAATTCGTTTTTTATAGTTTCTATTACTCCATCCATCTGTGCTAGGGCATACATGCGCCCATAGAATGAGTAACCTGGATTATAGCCTTTATCAGCATCATCTAGCATTAGTCTGCCATGATCTACTCTCATGGGCAGTAACGGATTTTCTTTTTCAAAAATACGCACCAATTCTATTAGATGTCCCCGTCCTTCCAGATGTGGTGCTTCGATAAAATTACCATCCGAAAGGATATTTGTACTCCTTAAATGTACGAAGCGTGTACGCGATGCAAATTGACGAGCCAGTTCCGGAACATTATTGTGTATTCCAGAACTTAGCGATCCTGCACAAAATGTAAGTCCATTATGTGGATTGTTAACAGCATTTAATATCCATTCAATATCTTCTCTGTTAGAAACAATACGGGGTAAACCCAATACCGGATATGGCGGATCGTCTGGATGAATACACATCTTAATACCGTATTCGTCACAGACAGGCATTATACACTCTAAAAAGTATTTTAAGTTTTCTCTTAGTGCTTTTTGATCTATCCCATTGTACAATGCTAAAAGTGTTTTAAAAATAGCAACAGGATTTTTATCCCCGTCCTTTATATTACCATTGATAAAACCCTGTGTCTTTACAATGATAGTGTCTATCAACTGTTCTTTTTCATGTTCTGTTATAACCTTATCCAGTTGGTAGACCTTATCCATTTCTTCTTTTGGGTAATCCTCTTTTGCACCTTCCCGTTTAAGGATCATGCAATCAAAGTAAGCGAAACGTGTCTTATCAAAATAGAGAGAGAAAGTACCGTCAGACCATGGATACATGAGATCTGTGCGAATCCAGTCTATAACGGGCATAAAGTTGTAGCAAACAGTCTTAATACCCACTTCTCCAAGGTTTCTGAGACTTGTAATATAATTATCTATCAATAAATCCCTATTATCTCCTCCATATTTAATAGCTTCGCTAACAGGCAGGCTTTCTACAACAGACCAGTACAGCCCGACTTCTTCTATATAGTTATTCAGATCATTGATTGCTTCCGACGACCATACTTCACCGTTCGGTATATCATGCAATGCAGTAACAATTCCTTCGACTCCGATTTGCCTTAACATAGGCAGTGTAATCTTATCTTTTTTCCCGAACCACCTCCATGTCTTTTTCATTTTCCAGTTAATTATGGTGTTTCATATCTAGTTTTATTTTCATCAGGTCATCAAGTTCATATATAGGACGTTCAAGCTCATAGGGGATAGGCTTTTTTGAGAATGTCTGGAAATATAACAAACAAGCATCTCTCCACCATACGGCATCTCGAGCCTGAATTTTTAATTTAGATTGAACCTCTTCGAAACGTCTGTAGTCTATATATTGCTCCATTCTATCCCAAACCTTCTGATACTCTCTTACCTGCTGTACACCCGAATCATACTTATAACAAAGAGCATCCCACATCGTTTTACCGTCATTCATCTTATAATTCCAGGGAACATGATGAAACCACAAGAGTAAATTCTCAGGACAGGTTGATATGTCATTATAAATATTATTCAAAGGAGGAAAATAATGGGACACGGCATCACTCCCCGTTGTTGTACGATTAAAACCGAGCCCTATAGTATCCGCTTTGTGATAGTATACAGAAGTCCAGTCTTCTCTACCTGCTTCCGACAACCAAGGTTCAGGTCCGTAATGATGGTTTTCGGCAAAAATATGGTGAAGTCCCAAAGGCATCATATAGTCAACAATGGTTTCCCTGGAATTCAGCATCATATTTTTTACCGGCTCAACAAATTCGTTATTATCGGAGAATGACATTCTTATCCATTCATCAGCTATTTGGTTTGAAGAAAGTTGATGGTTCCAAGCCAAACGTCCGAATGCATACCAGTTTGCCTGTGCAAAATGATGTCCACACCAGTTTGTATCTTCACCTATATTAGCTACAGCCGATATGGCCGTTGTTTTAGCCGGACGTAATGTTCCGTCTGTTATTTTGGCTACCGTAGAACCTTTCCCATCCGAATATGTGTCGCTGTCAAGAGTTTCCTTGAACATAGTAGCCAGATATGCAAGATGGTTAGAAAAACCGAGATACTCTTGTGTTATCTGAAATTCTACCATTGCCGGAGTCTTACGCAGTGCACCAAACAAAGGATTGAATGGTTCACGTGGTTGAAAATCGATAGGGCCGTTCTTTATCTGAATAATGACGTTATCCCGAAATTGTCCATCCAATGGTACAAACTCCTGATATGCCTGTTTTGCCCGGTCTTCCATGCTCGGATTATATACAAATGCTCGCCACATAACTATACCCTTGTATGGCTTGAGTACATCGGCCAGCATATTGGCGCCATCGGCATGGGTTCGTCCGTAATCTTGAGGTCCGGGTTGCCCTTCAGAATTAGCTTTTACCAGAAACCCTCCGAAATCGGGGATTAGTGAATAGATTTCTTTGGCTTTGGCTTTCCACCACTTCTGCACCTCCGGGTTTAATGGATCAGAATCGGATAGACCTTCCAATACCTTAGGAGAAGAGAAATTTACAGAGAGATAAACTTTAAGTCCATAGGGACGGAAGATGTCAGCTAAAGCTTTTACTTTTTCCAAATAATCTTTCTTTAGAATATTAGGAGAAGCATTAACATTATTCAGTACAGTTCCGTTAATCCCTATCGAAGCATTCGCCCGAGCATATTCTTTATATCGTGGAGAAAGTGTATTGGGCAGTTCCTCCCATTTCCATAACGAATAACCCGAATATCCACGTTCGATAGTTCCGTCCAGATTATCCCAGTGATTGAGGATACGTATATCGTAAGAGGGCAGTTCTTCTATATCTAAAGTAGTTAAATCTGCTCCTGTTTGTTGCAATCGTAATAAACAATATGATCCATATAGTAGCCCGACATCAGAAGCTGCTGAAATAATAATTTTCTGATTATTAGACTTAATACTATATCCATCTTTAAGGTGCTTGAGTTTTTTATTTAACTGTAACTCTATGGTCTGTCCTTGCCAATGATTTGATAATTCATCCAAAGCAATATTGATAGTAGGGCTACTATGTGATGATAGTATCGATTTCTCTTTTTGCTTTATTTCAGGGTAGCGTAGCCATAAGCGGCTCCCGTCTTCAGCCCATGATAAGAGAGATGATAAAATAAAAATAATAAAGATTGAAATGTATCTGATTGTCATATTAATCCTTTTAATATTAAATACAAGGGCGAATATTCATTCGCCCTTGCCAGAAAACTAAGAGTCCAAAAAATTAACCTAAAACCTTTAAACCTAAAATAAACTAATAGCTTTCTAACCCTTCTATTGTTTTAATTGTACCATCATTGTTATATTCCAGTTCGATAACTTTCATACTTCTAAGCCATGTTTTTCCGCTCGAGGGCACAGAGTCATGATGGAAAAGATACCATTTGCCTTTGTATTCGACAATGCTGTGATGCGTTGTCCAGCCTACTACAGGGGTGAGTACTACGCCACTATAAGTGAAAGGTCCGTAAGGGTTGTCGCCTATAGCATAGCATAGAAGGTGCGTATCTCCTGTAGAATACGAGAAGTAATATTTTCCATTATATTTGTGCAACCACGAGGCTTCAAAGAATCGTCGATTGGTGTCACCTTGCGTCAATGGATTGCCATGTTCATCAAGAATAATCACATCTCGAGGCTCTTCGTCAAACTCAAGCATGTCATCTCTCAGGCGTGCTACTTTTCCACACAAAGCGGGTTCATTTTCAGCCGGGAAAGCAGCGCACTCCAATGCTTTATTTTTGCGATAGCGTTGCAGCTGCCCGCCCCAGATGCCTCCGAAATAGATATAGTATTGTCCGTTTTCCTCAAATACACAAGGGTCTATACTATAACTTCCTTTTATTGGGTTATCCTGTGGTATAAATGGCCCGTAAGGTTTATCGCTAACGGCTACTCCCAAACGGAAAATATCATTTTTGTCTTTCATTGAGAAATACAAGTAATACTTACCGTCCTTAAAAGCCGTATCGCTATCCCATAGCTGACGACCAGACCAGGGAATATCTTCCACTGAAAGAACAACTCCATGATCGGTTACCTCTCCGTTTTCCACATCTTCCAACGAGAAGACATGATAATCTTTCATATTAAAATGATCTCCGTTGTCATTTTCTGCAATGCCACTTTCCCAATCGTGGGAAGGATAAATGTAAATCTTACCTTCGAATACATGTGCAGATGGGTCAGCCATATAATCCTTCGGAAATAAATATCGTGCTTGTTTCATTTTTTTTATTAGATAATGATGCTTATTATTTTTGCTTATCTTTTCTCTTCAGGAAGACCGGCTATCTTGATGATTTCCTGAACAACAGGTTTAGCCTTATATTGTCTGTCAAACAATAAAGGATAGTCGGTACGACCCTTCATTGGAAAATCGTTTTTCCATGAATCTACATCGCTTACACCCCATAAGGTGACACGGGTTATTTTTTCCTTATTATCTATAAAGAGCTTAAAGAAACTACCCATGCGCTCTGTCCACGCTACTGAAACAGAATCAGGTAGTCCGGTTGTATA
Source organism: Dysgonomonas sp. UBA7630 (assembly GCF_002483985.1). Taxonomy (NCBI): domain Bacteria; kingdom Pseudomonadati; phylum Bacteroidota; class Bacteroidia; order Bacteroidales; family Dysgonomonadaceae; genus Dysgonomonas; species Dysgonomonas sp. UBA7630. Next base: position 39,655 of record NZ_DLIY01000014.1, on the reverse strand, counting down.
TGGATTCATTTTCTGATTATATGCTTCTATATCAGAGATGTTTGCTCCTGTGTTGCGGCGAGGAGAGGGTAGGGCACTAAGATCTAATTCTGTAACCATAACCTTTACACCTGTTGAAGTATAATCATCAATAGTTGCCTGATATTCTTCCAGACTTGGTCCATCCATGCCAAAATGACCTTGCATACCAACAGCGTCGATTCGTATATTTTTTTCCTTAAACGATTTTATCAAATTGATAATAGCTTCACGTTTGCCTTTATGCCATTCGTTATAGTCGTTATAATACAGTTCAGCATCAGGGTCAGCCTCATGAGCATATTGGAAAGCCAAAGGAATAAACTCTTCTCCCAAAATTGTGTAAAACTTACTTTTACGATATGATCCATCTTCCATAATCGCTTCATTCACCACATCCCAACCTTTTATACGTCCTTTGTAGCGAGACACTACTGTCGTGATATGATTTTTCATGCGTTGTTTAAGAACTTCAGCTGATACGTCTTTTCCATCATTATCTACGAAGAACCACGATGGGGCTTGTGAATGCCAAATTAGACAATGTCCTGTAATATAAAGATTGTTTTGTTCTCCAAATTCTACAAACTTATCAGCATCTTCAAAGAAAAATTCACCTTCTTTGGGTTGTAGAAACATACTTTTCATACAGTTTTCTGCTACTATGGCATCGAATTCGTTTTTCACAATATTTATCGATGCGGTATCTTTCCCATGTATCTGGGTTAGATTAAGAGCTGTCCCTATATAAAATTTTCCTTTTAGGGCTCCTTTTAGTGACGGTTCATTTTTTATTTCTTTATTACTTTTTGCACTACAGGCAAATGCTGTCATCAGCAATAAAGAAATGAGAAAATAATAGATGTTTTTTTTCATACTAAAATGTTTTATAGCGTTATTTTTATTTCAAATGTCTCTCTTCAATCTCCATGTTTATTTTGTCGATTACATTATCTTCCAGCTCATATCGGGATATAATGAACATGGCTAAAAGAAGAAGTATTGCAGGTATGACAGCAACAAGCCATAAAATACCTTGTTCGGCAAAGGCCGATTGGGTAACTTCGTTGTCTTTGTCGAATCCGACAAATGCCAAAACAAGCCCCGGAACAACACCACCTAAGGCCATTCCTGCCTTATAGAAGATACCTGTCAATGCATTGACTATTCCTGAAATTCTTTTACCTGTTGTATGTTCTCCATACGATATTACTTCCGGAACCAGAGCCCACATATAACCCGTAGCAACAATTATTCCTGTCGATTTGATGAATTGGGCAATAAAGACCAGCCAGACTTGAGTCTTAAGCGCAGGTATTACCGAAATGGCATATAGTAACCCCATACCGATAATGGCAACTGTTAGAAATACATAGAACATTTGCTTTTTGCCGATTGCTCTTTTGATGGCAGGTACCATCGGCATAAAGATAAAGGCAGGGATAGATCCTAAAGCCATAAAGTATGGAAGCATATCGGGAGCCTGCACGTTGTAAATCATATAATACGACCCGGCTGAATTGCCGATTGCCATCATAGCAAAAGCTGTGATGAAGAAAAAAGCCAATATTCTCAGAGGACGATTATGTTTAAATTCTATCCACAAGTCGGAAACTTTTACATTTTCTGTTTCTTTTTCTGCCATTACGACCCGTTCTTTGGTCTGTGTAAAGCAGAAAATTAATAAGGTTAATCCGGCTATGGCATAGATAGTCATTGTGATAAACCATGCGTTGGCAGATTCCGGCGAATTAATTTTCCCGTCGGATGAGAAGAACTTTACAAGAATAGGTATTCCATAGCCTACCGCCAGTCCTCCCAGATTTGCCATAAACATACGCACCGAAGTTAGTTTGGTGATTTCATCTGTATCGCGTGTAAGTGAGGCATTCAACGCTCCATAAGGAACATTTATAAGGGTATAAAGCATCGATAAACCAACATACGTGATATAGGCATAGAGCAATGATCCCGAAAATCCATTCCAAAAACAAAGGATGGCAAAGCCGGTAAGCGGTACGCCTCCAAGCACCAGATAAGAACGGTATTTCCCTAATTTAGGATTGTGTTTGTCCACGAATGCACCCACTATAGGATCCCAGATTACGTCAACAATACGTACTATAAGAAACATGATGCCTGCTGCGGCAGCAGAAATGCCGAATACATTTGTGTAGAAAATGAGAAGGTACATCGATACCGTCTGATAGATAAGGTTTTGGGCTAAATCGCCTGAGCCGAATCCAATGCGTTGTATTCCCGATAATTTGTAAAAACCTTTTGATTCGGCTTTACCTTGTGATGTTGATTCCATTGTATGTTTTATTTATTTTTTATTAATTCAACTTGGAATGAAGATGCGGGAAGACCTTCCTTATTCTTCAGGTTGGCTCCTTCGGGATTATCAGCCCAGCCATATCGTACAGATACAGGTTGTTGCACCTGATTACTCCATACTTTTATTGTGTTTTTGTTTATTACAGCCGCTTCTGCCCAAACATACCTATTATCTGCCCCTGCAACAGTGAATCCGTTAAGCACCTGGTTGGAATATAGACCAGATCCTACAGAAGAGAAAGTGAGAATGATATTATTACCTTTAACCTCGAAGCTTTCCAATTGTGGACCTTTGCTTACAATTGTGGTGTCACCATAAGCTACACGTTCAGCTTCCAAAGCCAAACGATGACCCACTCCTTTTTTGTTTTGTGGGTGAATATCGTTCCAGTCACCGAGTCCTAATGTGACAGCCATACCTGTATATGGTAAACTCAAGGCTTTTCTTTGCGCTTCTCTAAGTTCGGCCATGCCACTCTCCGAAGGATATTTGTTTGCTCTATTAAGTTCCGGCAGTTGAGCGTATATAAATGGTAGTTCCGGTTCATTTCGTTGGATTCTCCAATCTTTGATCAAATCCTTAAATAAGGCTTCGTATTCTTTTGCCCTGCTTATGTTCGACTCACCTTGATACCAGATTACACCTTTGATCTTATAGTTGTTTGATGGAGCAATCATGCCGTTATACAGTGCGGTAGGTTTATCCTGATAAGAAGTAAAACCGCCTTCTATAGGAAGATTTTCTATTCCGACACGATATTTCCATTCTCCAGTCAAATCAATTGTCCTGTCACTCAGAATTATCTTATATGGCTTTTCTTCCATAAATGCACCTCCTCTATTGGTAACAACTCTTATCGCAACCGTATTTTTCCCGGCTTTAAGTATTCCTTCGGGAACATTATAGATACGCGGCGGATATTGATAACTTGTTGTACCAACAAGTTGCCCGTTAACAAAGGTTGAGTCTGAATCTATTATATATCCTAAGCGTAAGATTGCTGCTTGGGCTGCTTCATCTTTTGTTAGTTCAAACTCTTTACGAAACCAGATGACACTTCTATTTACTTCCATGTCTTTTTCTCTCCAAGAGCCCGGGAGATAATAATCTTTCCATTCCGATATATCAATACCTTCTTTATGCCAGCTACCAGCACCTTTGTCAATTGGTCTGATGCCAGACCATCCTTCAAGTCTTTCTTTTTGTTCTCTTTTTTTTGTTTCTTCGATAAATCCTATTGTTGCAAACTTTTCTGCTTCAGCATTCAGCTCAGGATATTTCTTTATAGTCTCGCCACTGATCCAAGCTTCAACAGGAGTGCCACCAATGGCAGTACTTATAAGTCCTATTGGAATTTTGTACTTGTCATACAGCTCTTTTGCAAAAAAGTACGCTGTAGCCGAAAATTCCATGATGTTTGCCTGCGAAGCATCTTTCCATTCTCCTCCTTTGTAATCAATAAGTGGCTCCCCGAATGCATAATTGTTTGGCATACGGAAAAGTCTTATATACGGATTATTAATCGCCTTTACTTCTTCACGGTACAAATCGAGTGTTCGTCTGATCGGTAATTCCATGTTAGATTGCCCAGAACATAACCAAACATCTCCAAATAAAATGTTTTTAACTATGATGTCATTTATCTGTATTTCGGAAGGTTCCCCTGCTTTTTGTGCCGGCAAAATAACTGTCCAATCTCCATTTTTATCCGCTTTTGTCTTATATGTTTCTCCTCGAAATTTTACAATTACAGATTCTTTAGGTGATGCCCAGCCCCATACTTTGACAGGGGTATCTCTTTGAAGTATCATTCCGTCGCTAATCAGGCGAGGTAATTTTACTTTCGCACTTGATTGTATACCAAAACCCAAAATGAATAGTACAATCAAACAGAATTTTACAATATTTTTACTTTGCATATTATTAAACTTTATTTCAATTCGCTTTCAGGTGCACCTAAGTACGACGGTTTCAGACCTCCAGTATCTATTAATATTTTTTGTAGAACAATGCCCGGTTCTAATACGCGGAATCGGAGAGTGTGTTTTCCTTTTCCCGTTATCGTATGCTTTGTGGTCGATTTAATTATAGCTTCTGCCTGCCATAGACCAAGCTCGCCTTTGTAATGTCCGTTGAAATTTACGATTTGTTCATTCCTACCATCAAATGAGATTGCATAACGAAGCCCTTTATTCGCATTGAAGTTCAATGTCGGAGAAAGTAATAGATGTACATTAAAGTCTCCTGTTGATTCGAAATCAATGTCATACTCGATATAGATATTATCATTTTCTTTTGGATAGATATTTTGAGGGAAAGTAGTCATGGCTGATTTTGTCTTCCCCATATCCGGTATCATCTCCCAATGTATCTTGTCTGAATTATTCAAGCGACTGTAATTGCCCGCTTCAATAGAAACATAACCGTTTTTCTCGACAAAAACTTTGTCCTTATAGTCTGCTGTCTGCATTATGTATTCTACCTTAGGCATAATGCTTTTAGGTGGATTGTTCCAGCTTCTATATCCTATACGTACCTGATCCATCATATGCGGCCATTTACCTCCGGCTATAGTCTGATTGTAATGGACAGTCAGTAATGAATCCCTCTTAAAACAATCTTTTACTTTATCTGCCCAATAATTAGCCTGTACATCTTTTTTAGCTGCATACAATTTATTCTTTGCTTGAGCATAATACATTTCATAAAGATTGGAACATGCATTGATTGGGAACAATACCAGCTGATCGAATACATCTTTATATTCACTCGGCATGAGGTAATATAAACGCATAGCATCGATTACCAGATTGCGATAATCGTTCATTACAGTCTCAAATTCGTTATAATTTTCAAGGCTGTAAGTCTTATCATTTAATAGTTCAGGAGTAACACGTCTATTGTATTTTGAGTAAAGATTAATCAATCGTGCCGCTTCTTTTGCATATTTACTTCCAAATTGCTGTTCGCACCACTTTTCTGTATGATCCAAAAGGTTATGCGGATTGAATTGGCTGGGATTCCATGCCATATCGAGGAAGAAACTGATTGGATATTCCATTGGTTTAAGATCTCCTACATTAACAACCCATATACGATCTACTCCATGTGTGTAAGTAAGATTCATCTGTTCCCATACACGTTGTATCGGATTTATATTGATCCACTTCGAGTTTCGGGGAGCGCCTACATAATCGAAGTGATAGTACATTCCATATCCTCCTTTATGCGGTTTCGAGTTGATTTCGGGAAGTTTTCGTACATTTCCCCAATTGTCGTCACAAAAAAGGAGTGTGACGTCATCAGGCACTCGCATACCTTGATCGTAATAGTCTTGTACTTCTTTATACAGAGCCCAAACTTGAGGCGTTTCCTCTGGTTTCTTTCCTGTAATTTCGCTTATTATTTTTCGTTGATCCTTCACTATTTTTTCGAGTAAAGCTATGTTTGTATCTTCGCTCATTGCTTCGTCTCCATCGCCTCGCATGCCCACTGTTACTACTTTTTCCCAGTCTTTAGCTCGCTTCATTCCGAACCTCCAAGATTCTTGTAGCGCTTTTGTGTTTTTAGTATAATCCCACATATTTGGTAAGTTATTTCTTTTTACATAACGATGCCAGTCAGATTGTGCCATAGCCATGGGTTCGTGGTGAGATGTACTCATGACAATCCCCATTTCGTTTGCTAAAATTCCATTTTGAGGGTCGTCGTCATAGAATGCGCTTCCCCACATGGCCGGCCAGAGGAAATTGCCTTTCAGGCGAAGAATTAACTCAAAAACTTTCTCGTAAAATTTACTATTAAAGCCGCCAAATGTTACATTAGCCCAACCACTAAGGGCAGGGGCTTCATCATTCAGGAATATGCCTCTGTATTTTACAGCAGGTTCTCCTTCTGTATATTTTCCTCTCTTTATATATATATTCTGTTGTTTTTTTATCGGAACATCTGCCCAATAATACCAAGGAGAAACTCCTATTTGTTTAGACAGTTCGTATATACCATATATTGTCCCTCGTTTATCGCTACCAGCTATAACTAAGGCTTCCTTTACTCCTTCGAAAGGATTTTGTACCGTTTGAATCAGATATTTCTCATATTTCCCTTGCAATTCAGAGGCATTGATCTTTTTGTTTTTTACCAAATCATCAATGTACTTGGATTTACCTATAGTGCCGATCAGCAATACAGTTTCTTCGGCAGACACTTTATCTAATTTCAATATGGGAGATACTCCTGTTACCTTATCTATATCCACAGATAGGTTGACTATTGCTTTCAGTATTCCGGAATCTATATTGTTATCGATCAATATAGGTGCAGCAACAAAAGGTTTTATCAGTGTGAAAGCATCCCCTTTGTGAGAGAAGGATACAAATTGATCCGCTTGAGCAAATAAAATCAAAGGAAATAAGCAGATCGTTAATAGAATGTACTTTATATTTTTCATGATATATGATAGATTTTCAGTATCGATAGTTTTATCATCATACCGATATAAAACCGATTAATTTTAGTCTAAGATTATGTACAATATGTATTAAACAAAATTAAAATAAGCAAAGAGAAACAGAGACTATTGTTGTATACTATTACCCAAGTAAATGTCTTATCTATATTGTATTTGTTGCATATCCTTTCGTTTTTGTCTTATTGTTTAATTTTAGAATTAAAACTGTCTTAAATTGTTGTTTTTAGGTTCGTGTGAAATTGTATTTCTTTTGAATATTGTTGCTTTTAAAATTATATTGTTTTTCGGCAGGAGTTCTTTAATATTAATTGAAATATAGGAGGCCTTTGTTTAAGAAGTGTTGAGAGTTGAAATAAAGAAAAATATGAATGTCGGTAAATAATTGGTAAGCTAATTGTATTTTTTTTCTTAAAAACGAATAGAGATTTTTTATTTCTGATTTCGCTGCGGATGTAATAAAATTTACTGCCACATGTTTTTGGGGGAGGAGGCGATAATGTTTGTGTCTAGGTCATTTTTTATGTGAAGTGTCTATATGTGATTAAAAATGAGGCTATAATTATTCTTGTAGATAAGTGGCCGTGTTTATCGTGTGCAACAATAGCGAAAGGATATGCAACAAATACAATATAGATAAGACATTTACTTGGGTAATAGTATACAACAATAGTCTCTGTTTCTCTTTGCTTGTTTTAATTTTGTAGTATGCCGTTGGTTTGGTCTCTACCAATGTGAATAATCAAAATCCTTATTCTAAATATGAAAAATAAATAATCTAAATATTTACCATATGAAAAATATTATTTTAGTATTAGCCTTATTTATATCAGCTTTGGCTGGGTGTAAAAACACACCTTCAGTCAAAAAAGATAAGTTTACGAATCCTGTAATATATGCAGATGTTCCTGACATGGATATAATCAGAGTTGGTAGTGACTACTATATGGTTAGTACTACTATGCATTTAATGCCCGGAGCTCCTATTATGCGATCGAAAGATCTTGTTAATTGGGAAATTGTAAGTTACCTTTTTGATGAAATTAAAGATAGCCCTTTGTATGATTTAGAAGGTGGTAATATATATGGGCAAGGGCAATGGGCGTCATCTCTTCGATATCATAATGGGAAATTTTATGTTTTGTTTGCTACGAACAGACCTCAGCGAACATATATTTATGAGACAGAAGATCCTACAGGCAAGTGGAAGAAGATAAGCGAGTTTGATAAAAACTTCCATGATGCATCACTTTTGTTCGACGATGATGGTAAAGTGTATCTGGCGTATGGTAGCGGTCAGATTCGCATAACAGAATTGAAGAGTGATCTTTCGGATATTAAACCTGACGGACTTGATGTCGTTGTAATCAAAGGAAAAGAAGATGGCTTTCCTAATCTGTTGGAAGGTACTCATCTATATAAATACAACGATAAATATTATATGTTTTTAATCTGGTGGCCTCAGGGGGGCATTCGTACTCAATTATGCTTTCGTTCAGACCAGATCGGAGGTCCTTATGAATCAAAAGTAATATTGTCGGACTTTATGGATAGACCCGGTGCTGGTGTTGCACAAGGTGCTATTATTGACACAGAGGATGGAGATTGGTATGGTTTCTTGTTTCAAGACAGAGGTGCTGTAGGACGCGTGCCGGTATTGATGCCTTGCCGTTGGGAAGATGGTTGGCCAATACTAGGTAATGAAGAAGGAAAAGTACCTAAAGTAATGGAAAAGCCTATACAAGGATTTAATGCAACACCGTTAGTTATAAGCGATAATTTCGATAATGATAAATTAGCTCTAAACTGGCAATGGAATCATAATCCCGATAATAATCTGTGGTCTTTATCAGAACGTCCAGGTTATATGAGATTGAAAACAGGTAAAGTAGTTGAAACTATATTTGAAGCTCGTAATATTTTATCACAAAGGACAGAGGGACCAAAATGTAGTGGTATTATTTCTATGGATATTTCGAATATGAAAGATGGAGATATTGCAGGGCTCGGAGCATACTGTGCAGAACCGGGATTAATATCCGTGGTAATGGAAGGGAATAAAAAGTACCTTGTTATGACAGACCGAGATCAAGAAAAAGCTAGAGTTGATCTGTCTGTTGATAAGATATATTTACGTATGGATTGTGATTTCAATACCGATAATGCTAATTTTTTCTATAGTGTTGATAAAGAAAATTGGATACAGTTAGGTACCGAATTTCATATGATTTATAACCTGAAACATTTTATGGGCAACCGTTTTGCAATATACAATTATGCCACTAAAGCTGCTGGAGGGTATGTTGATATTGACTATTTTGAATATGCTAAAAGCGAATAATATGAATGTACAAGCGCTAAATAGTTTCTAAGGTGAAATAAATCCTAACCGTAGTGTTTTTATTCTATGCATAAGTTGATATACTTAATCTAAATCATATAGTATGAAAAAAATTTTCTTTTTAAATTTATNNTGGGGACTGACTGTCGGGGCTATCAGTCAAAATTATAAAAGTGCGCCGAATGGATACGATGTACCCCGCACTGGAATATCTCATGGACAAATAGATACGGTAACTTATTATTCTAAGACCGTAGATACTAATAGAAAAGCGCTCGTTTATACTCCTCCCGGATACTCTAAAAACAAACAATATCCTGTATTGTATTTATTGCACGGTATTGGAGGCGATGAAAAAGAGTGGCTTAGCCATGGACAGCCTCAAGTAATTCTTGATAATTTGTATGCTGATAAGAAAATAGTACCCATGATTGTCGTATTGCCCAACGGACGTGCTATGAAAGATGATCGTGCTATTGGAAATATAATGGAGGCACCAAAAGTAGAGGCATTTGCTACTTTCGAGAAAGATTTGTTAAATGACCTCATTCCTTTTATCCAGAAAACTTATCCTGTGTTGAAAAATCAGGAAAATCGTGCGCTTGCCGGCTTATCGATGGGGGGGGGGCAATCTTTGAATTTTGGCCTCGGGAATCTTGATACATTTGCATGGGTAGGAGGTTTTTCTTCTGCGCCAAACACTAAAGCTCCAGAAGTGTTAGTCCCAAATCCAGATGAAGCAAAGAAAAAATTAAAGCTCCTTTGGATATCTTGTGGAGACAAAGACGGATTACTTAACTTCAGTAAGCGTACTCATGACTACTTAGCTAAAAATCAAGTTCCTCATGTTTATCAGGTTATACCGAATGGATATCACGATTTTAATATTTGGAAGCAAAACTTGTATATGTTCTCCCAATTGCTTTTTAAACCTGTGACCGCTGATCTAATCGAACAATACAGCTATATTCCTGAAGAAGCAGAGGTCGGTATCCCTGCATCAACAAATGTTCCCGGGGCTCAATATCCTCAGATATTATCTGAGAACAGAGTGTTATTTCGCATAAAAGCACCTGATGCTAAAAGAGTGCAAGTGGATTTAGGAAAGAAATATGACATGGTTCGAGAAGAAGAAGGTTCATGGGCAATTACTACCGAACCTATTGTTGAAGGATTTCATTATTACTCTATCCTTATCGATGGTGTTGCGGTTTGTGATCCTGCAAGTCGTACTTTTTATGGTATGAGCCGTATGGCAAGCGGGATTGAAATTCCGGAAGAAGGGGTGGATTACTATAACTTAAAGAATGTACCTCACGGACAAATAAGGCAGATTCGTTACTTCTCAGATGTGACCAAAGCATGGCGTAGAGCATTTGTATATACGCCGGCAGGATATGATACAAATACTTCGCAAAGATATCCCGTACTTTATTTACAGCATGGTGGAGGCGAAGACGAAACAGGATGGCCTAACCAAGGCAAAATGGATGCAATTATGGATAATCTAATAGCAGAAGGTAAAGCTAAGCCGATGATCGTAGTTATGGATAACGGCTATGCTGTAGATCCGTCGGCATCTTCAGCTAATTCACCTCAGGGGCTTAGAGGATTGTTTCAGAACAGTGCATTGGAAAAAGTTTTTATTAACGAGATTATCCCTTTGGTAGATAAAGAATTTCGTACTATTCCGGATCGTGATCATCGAGCTATGGCAGGCTTATCGATGGGAGGGTTTCAGTCATTCCAGATTGCTATGACAAATTTGGATAAATTTGCTTATGTAGGCGGATTTAGCGGAGGCGGAATAATAGAACAAGGCGCTGATTTTTCTAAAATGTATAATAATGTTTGGGCCGACGTTGATGCATTCAACAAAAAAGTGAAATTGATATATTTAAGTATTGGAACTGCCGAGCCGACAAATATGTATCAAACCGTAAATAACTTTCATAAAGAATTCGAGAAAGCAGGAATTAAACATGTTTATTACGAATCGCCGGGAACATCCCACGAATGGTTGACATGGAGAAGATCATTGAATCAATTTGCTGAGTTGCTATTTAAGTAACGATATAATTAGATTGTTATACGAAAATAATAATAGTCTAAAGATTGAATTGTAAGAAATGAATATAATTGACAAGTATCATATACGTGAAAAACAATTGTTAAAGGAACAACAAAATATAATCTAATGAAAAAGAAAGCTTTGATTTTTTTCTTGGGTGTTTTGCCATTGGCGATAGCTACTAATGCTCAAAACCCAATTATCACTCACATGTTTACAGCCGACCCTGCACCTTTGGTACACGATGGCACAGTATATCTTTATGCCGGTCACGATGGTGCAACCGAACAAGATACAAATTATAAAATGCCCGACTGGTATGTTTTTTCGTCTACCGATATGGTAAATTGGAAAGATCATGGATCATGTCTTTCACCTTCAACATTTTCGTGGGCTACAGGCGATGCCTATGCTGCACATTGTGTTGAACGTAATGGCAAATTCTATTGGTATGTCTCAACTTTTCATAAAAGTGACGAAAATTCTAAAGGCGGCGCAGCAATAGGTGTCGCTGTTTCTGATAGTCCTATAGGACCATTCAAGGATGCAATAGGAAAAGCCCTCGTCGTGAATGAAATGACTACAGATATGAAACATGGATGGGATGATATTGATCCGGCTGTATTTATAGATGATGATGGACAAGCTTATCTCTATTGGGGAAACGGCAGTTGCAAATGGGCTAAACTGAAAGAAAATATGATTGAACTTGATAGTGAGATCACAGCTTTCAAGCCGGAAGGATATATTGAAGGTCCGTGGCTTTACAAGAGAAATGGAATGTATTATTTAATCTATGCAGGAGCAGGTACAAAACCCGAGATGATCGAATACTGTATGTCGAATAGTCCTGAAGGACCATGGGAATATAAAGGAATAATACAAGATAATGTACCCAATAGTTTTACGACTCATCCCGGAATTCTTGACTTTAAAGGCAATACTTATTTCTTTTATCACAACGGGGCTCTTCCTACTGGAGGAAGCTATCGCCGTTCTATTTGTGTAGATTATTTATATTTTAATCCGGATGGGACGATTCAGAAAGTTGTACAAACAAAAGAAGGTGTAAAGCCCGTTTGATAAAGTATATCAAGAACTGAAATTATATCATTTAGAATTATGACAACAAAAATAATTAGAAAAGCTTGTCTCTTTTTGAGCCTGACTTTATCTGTTTCGTTTTTGCAACTTTATGCTCAGAAATCTTCGACGGCTAAAATAACTGTTGATGTCGGAACACCGGGACATACAATTTCGCCTACTTTGTTCGGTATATTTTTCGAAGATATAAACTTGTCGGCTGATGGAGGGTTGTATGCAGAACTGATTCGCAACCGTTCGTTTGAAGATGCCGATACATTACAGTACTGGAAGTTTATTGGGGCTCAAAAAAAATCAACAGCTAGTATCATTAAGGCCAATGTTCATTCGAGTCCACCCGTGCCACCGTTAAATCCTTACAATCGTAAGTCACTTCTTATCGATTTTGATGGCTCCTTCAAATTAGAAAATAACGGTTATTGGGGGATTCATGTTGCTAGTGGTGAACGATATTTGTTCAAATTGGCTGCCTGCGCTGTTGGCGGACTAAAAACCCCATTGCAAGTAAAGATTGTGAGTGCAGACGGAAATGTTCTTGCTTCGGGTGAAATAAACGGTATCACTTCAGAATGGAAATATTATCCTCTCGTACTTACAGCATCGGCAGGAGACTCTAATGCCCGGCTTGAAATTTCAAGTAGTGGAAATGGCAAATTATTTCTGGATATGGTTTCATTGATTCCTGAGAAAACGTGGAATAACAGTGGATTACGTATCGACCTGGCTGAATCAATCAACGCTTTAAAACCTACCTTTCTTCGTTTCCCAGGAGGCTGTTGGGTAGAAGGCGAAGATTTAGCCCATATGAACAATTGGAAAAAAACTATCGGTAATATAGATACCCGTACTCCATTGTGGAATATCTGGGGATATAATGCTACACACAGCCTGGGGTATCATGAATATTTACAATTATCCGAAGATCTTGGCGCTGAACCTTTATTTTGCATTAATGCCGGTATTTCGCACCGCGAGGTGGTTCCAATGGATCAGATGGGACAATGGATACAAGATGCTTTGGATGCGATTGAATATGCAAATGGTCCTGTCACTTCTGTATGGGGGAGTATTCGTGCCAAAAACGGACATCCCGAACCATTCAACTTGAAATATTTAGAGATAGGTAATGAAAATGGAATGGCTCCTTATGCTGAACGCTGGGAACTCTTTGTGAAGGCTATTCATGATAAATACCCTGATATTGTTTTAATTGCTAACGAATGGGCTGGGGGACATCCCAAAAATCCAAAACCACAAATCGTGGATGAGCATTATTATAGCAATCCTGATTGGTTTATTTGGAATTCAAATAAATATGACAGTTATGATCGCAATGGCTCTAAAATATTTGTGGGAGAGTATGCTGTCACAAGTGGTACAGGGAATGGAAATCTACGTGGAGCTATCGGTGAAGCAGCTTGGATGACGGGTATGGAACGCAATTCTGATATCGTGGTTATGGCAGCTTATGCGCCACTTTTTTGTCATGCCAAGCATAAGGCATGGCCTGTAAACCTGATCAATTTTGATAATAATCGTTGGTTCGGTATTCCAAGCTATTATGTTCAGCAGATGTTCGCAACCAATCAAGGGACAGTAAATTTGCCCGTTAATATAGACTATGCCCCGAATGTTGAGATGCCTCGTTCGAGCGGTTGTATTGGATTGGGAACTTGGTTGAATTCGGCAGAGTTCAAAGATTTGGAGGTAACAGCACCGAATGGTAAAGTACTATTCAAACCAGATTTTAGTAAAATAGATGAAACATGGAAACATACACCTAGCAGTGAATGGTCTGCAACCAATGGTGTGTTGAAACAATCTGCAATTTCACCAAATACCACTATTTATATGGGAGATACCCTCTGGACGGATTACACTATAAAAGTGAAAGCTCGTAAGATTGAAGGAGAAAATGGATTTCAAATTTATTTCCACAATAAGAATAGAGGAGAGCGTACTCGGTGGGATTTAGGTGGATTTACGAACTCTGTGAACATGTTAGAGGTCGGTTTGATAACGGAAAGTATGCCTTATAATGTAGAACCCGGTCGTTGGTATGACGTGAAGATAGAGCTTCGCGGCACTTCAGTGAAAGCATATCTGGACGGTAAACTTATACAGGAAGTCTCTGCTGATGAAAGTCTGAAAGTAAAAAGTCTTTGCTCAAGTGCTTCACGTGATGATAAAACAGGCGATATTATTTTGAAAATCGTGAATGTTACGGGTAAAAGTGTAAAGACTGAGATTGACTTGAAGGGTACTGATTTGCTTACAGGAAATGGGGAGGCTATAGTATTGACGTCTGCTAGTCCCTTTGATGAAAACACATTGGACGAACCCACAAAAGTTTCGCCTAAGAGTGAGAATTTCAAATTCTCAGGGAAAAAACTTACACGTTTATTCCCTGGTAATTCGTTGACAGTATTACGCCTGACAACTAAAAAATAAAAATAGAGAAAATAAAAATCTTTATAAAAGCAAAGGCATCTCGCATTGAGATGCCTTCGTTTTTCTTATGCTTATTTTCCTCTATGCTTATTCTTTTACTAATATTCTTTTATGGGCTTAAATGAGATTGTTTAATGTCTAAAATTAGGGTTTCCATTCTACTATACCTGTCACCGGATTTTCCTTACGCCATTGGATAAAGTCTTGATATGTTCTCACACCTCCTTCAATTACAGCCTGATAATACTCAATTCCCATTATTTTTTGATCGTCAGGCGTTTCGTACTTCAAACGTAGAATAGTATTTTTTGTTTCTTCGTTCAATACGCTAGCAATACGATTCGTAACATCTTCAAAATATCCATCAAAGCGAGAATCTTTGACGATATGAATCATATCAATGTGCCACATTTTTCCATCCCTGTCTTCATACCATGCATGCCATTCGAGGCAAGCATCCTCTTCCTTTAAAAGGTTACTATATTCTATTCGTTTTATAGAAGGATGCTCAGCTAGTTGAGCCATAGCTGCAAAGCTATCAGTTAACGAGAATGGAGATGTGTATATATGAAAATCGATATCGCAGTGCTTCATCATAAGTCCCAGCTTTAAAGACCCAATCAGATTGATTGTTGCTCCTATAGATTTCCATATATTTATTACGTTAGTATCCTTAATAATTTCCCAAGCTTTTTGCTGATTTTGTGTAGACAATGCTAAAATTTTATCCATCATTCGATTTCTATTACGTATTTCGAAAACAAAGATATTCAAAATATTAAAATGGGGTATAACGAGCCTTTTCTCTTATTTTTACCTTCTCCTCCTCTAATATTCAAACATCTACTTGATATATTATTTAGTCCATGGGTCAACACCTAATGTCCACTTGTCAATCCTTTTTGAAAAGCCTCTTAAAGCTCAAGAAATTTGTGTCTGTAAACTATTAAAGTATTGATATGACTAAAAGAGCTTCTATTTCTATCCTTCTTATTTTCTTCTATTTAATTCTTAAGGGGCAGACCGAAATAAAAAATGATACATTGATATTGCATAAACATCTACTTAACAAGCAAATTGATATGGAGGGGAAGGCTGATTCTGTATTTTTACAGCCGATACTTACTCCCGTATGGTTAGAAGAAGATAATATAGATTTGAAACTAGCCGATTTGAAATTTGAGAATAATAACCAGCCTAAAATAAAGATTCCTTATGTGAATCTGATCGCTCCATCGTTGTTGATCTCTTATGGTATTGCTGCTCAATATGTCAAGCCTTTGCAGAAATTAGATAAAGAAGCTCAATTATCTGCAATAAAGCATGTAACCAAGCGTATCCCGGCAGATGATTATATTCAGTTTGCTCCAGCAGTAGGTGTCTATGCTTTTGATTTGATGGGAATAAAAGCAAAACACAACCTCAGGGATCGTACAATTCTAATGGCAACATCGAATCTCTTGATGTGTGCGACGGTACAGACATTGAAGCATACCACTAAAGTTATGCGTCCGAGCGGTTCAAACAGGCAATCTTTCCCCTCAGGGCATACAGCTACCGCATTTGTTAATGCACATATTCTATTCAAAGAGTACCGGGATTCTAATTTGTGGCTGGCTGTAAGTGGTTATGCCGTTGCTACTGCAACAGGAGTCTTGCGAGTGATGAATAATAAACATTGGGTGAGCGATGTAGTGGCAGGAGCAGGGATTGGTATTTTGAGTGCAGAAACAGCTTATCTGTTGCTACCTCATATTAAGAAAATGTTTGGAATTGAAGATGTTAATAAGAACCTGGCTATTGTTCCTATTATTTCCCAAAAACAGTATAGCATAGGAGTATCTTATACCTTCTGATAAAGGTTACTTACCAAAGAGTTTTTTATTGATAACTATTTTAAATAAATCACCGCGCCGGTATTTTGATAGAGGCAGTTCCTTATTTTTTACATAAATTCTACCTCCTTTTATACTGTCGATATGTGAGATATTTACAAGAAAAGACTTGTGGATTCTGAAGAATGATTCTTTAGGTAGCATCTCCTCAGTAGCAGCCATTGTCTGATGTACGATATGAATTTTATCCGGCAGATGAATTTTTACATAATTTTGCATCGACTCTATATACAGTATATCTGTCCATACAATACGTATAAATGAATCGCCTTGCTTAATATAAATATCATTGTCATCATTTTCCAAATTTTGTTTGAAGAGTAACTGCGAAGTATAAGTATTTTTCGCTTTTTGTGCAGCTTGAAAAAAGCGTTGAAAAGCAATAGGTTTCAACAAATAGTCGATAACATTGAGACGATAACCTTCCAAAGCATATTCAGAGTATGCTGTTGTAAGAATAGTTAAAGGCGCAGTTTCCAACGATTCGAGAAATTCAAGCCCAGTGAGATCCGGCATGTTAATGTCAAGGAACATCAGGTCAATTTCCTTTTCTTTGAGTATGGTGGATGCATCGATAGCAGAGAAGCAGGTATCTACAATTTCTAGAAAATCTAATTTGCCAATATAAAGTTTGATTCCTTCTATTGCGCCCGGCTCA
Source organism: Dysgonomonas sp. UBA7630 (assembly GCF_002483985.1). Lineage (NCBI taxonomy): Bacteria > Pseudomonadati > Bacteroidota > Bacteroidia > Bacteroidales > Dysgonomonadaceae > Dysgonomonas > Dysgonomonas sp. UBA7630. The sequence goes on along the minus strand of NZ_DLIY01000014.1, from coordinate 22,311 downwards.
TCGTCAATAATCAAGCATCTCAGTCGTATATTATTTAGATTCTCCATCATTGCTGAAGTTTATTATAAGTTTCGAATGATAAACATTTTCAGTTTCACTGATTATGAGACTATGTTTATTGGGGTACAAAAGATTGAGACGTTTTTTGACATTATCCAGTCCTATTCCCGAATTGGAAGCTGTTGTTCGTTTTATAGATGATTTTGAATTCTCAACCTCAAAAGTTAATTCTTTATTGTTTTGGTTCAGATTGATGCTGATATATCCTTTTTGTGACTTTGACCGCGAAACATGTTTAAAAGCATTTTCTATAAACGGAATAAGTAGTAGTGGTGGTACTTGCATCTTAGGGTTTTCCAATTGCCAGTTCGCGTTAAAAACCAGGGTGTTTTCCCAACGATACCTCTCAACTTCTATGTAACCTTTCATAAATCGCATTTCATCTTCTATATTCACACTCTCTTTATCAGAGCCATAGAGTTGATAGCGAAGAATGTCTGAATATTTTATGAGCAACGAAGAGGCCAAATCTGAATCTTTTTGTATCAGTATATGTATGTGATTTAGCACATTAAACATAAAGTGCGGATTGATCTGAGCTTGCAAGGATTGAAGTTGAGTTTCCAGATGTTCTTTTTGTAATATAAGATGTTGCTCATAGAGCTTAGCATGCTCAAAATAAAACTTTAGCCCGCCAAAACCAAGATTAACCAGAATAGTCAATGGTAAAAAACCAAATACTTCTGCAAAAAACAGCTCTTTATTTTCTGAATTTTCAGATAATGGCAATATTCCATGTGATTCCAATAAGTAGAATCCCTCTAAAAATAACGACAACAGAATGGATTGAGTAATAGCCATTAGGAAAATCCAGCAGACTATTAGAGGCATTCTGTTTTTTAGGATTGCTCCTGATAATATACGATTGCACAAAAGGTGTGTAGTAACAATTAAAGTTCCCAAAAGAGCAATCGCCGATAATATTTTTTGAAATAAAAATGGATAATTAGAGTCATCTACAGCCCATATGATACCTGCAATAATAATCCATAGCAGGAAAAATACACTGTTGAAGCTTTTTAATTGATACTTTTTCATTTGACAAAGTTAATAGATAATACTCAACAGTAAATGTCCACAAATCACAGGAATTAGACTATTGGTCAAAAAATGCTATCGTATTAATTACATCTGACATTCTCTCTATCATTCTATCAAATATAAAGATTTATTATTTCAGTGTTTTTATGTGTGATCAGTAGGATTCTATTCTTTGTATTTCTTTTTTTTATGGCTTTATTCAATTATATTTGTTATCTGTTTTAGACTTTTGTTATAATCTTAAAGCTGATATCTTTAACTCTTTCTATCCCAGAAATTATATACAAGGCAAAGAAAGTACTATGCCTATTATAGCTTTAATGAATGGACATCATATATCATGAAGAATATTTTACTTTTGCTTCTTTTTTTTATATTTACAATTAGTACACTAGCTGCTGATATCCGATTTTATAATATAAATGATGTTTATGGAACGTCTATTCGTGAAGTATATTCTATAACTAAAGATCACGATGGATTTATTTGGGGTGCCTCCAAAACGGGCATATTAAGGATATCTTCTAATAATTATAAAAAATATCAACTACCCCATAAATCTACTGATATTTATTTTACAAGACTTGATTATTCTGATTCGACATTAATTGCTTATACCAATAATAGCCAGATATTTAAATATGATCCTCTATATGATAGGTTTAATCTAGAAGTAGATTTGAAACGATCATTGAATAACGAATATATTGCTACAAAAAGAGCTGTAGTAGATAAAAATAAAAGTATTTGGATTGGCACCTCGAATGGTTTGTACAAGTATGAGAATCAACAATTGAAATTAAAAGTACACGATGTAGAGATCGTTTTCATAAGTAAATATACTTCAAACAGCTTGTTCTTGGCTACTCCTGAAGGAATGGCTGTTTTTTATACGAATACAGATAAACTCGAGTATATATATAACTATAGTCGGGATAACGAATTGGAAGTTTCCTCATTTTTATACGATGCGCAAACAAATAAAATTTGGATAGGAACAATTTCGAATGGGCTTTGGTCTTATGATCTTAGTAATCGTCAATTATTGAATAAAGAAGCAAATAAATTGCCCAGACAACCTATATTGTCGATAAAAAAAAATACAACCTCATCTCTTCTTATTGGTATTGATGGTCAAGGATTATGGGAGTTGAGCGAAAATGGAGATAAAGTATTGAATATCTATAAAGAAGATGTTAACGACTTTTTCTCGCTTCATGGAGATGGTGTATATGATATATTCTGTGATGATAATGAACGTATCTGGGTGGCAACTTATACCGGAGGTCTATCATTCTTTGAACAAAAAATATTCCCTGTAAACCAAATTACCCATCAAATTAATAACTCAAACTCGCTAATAAATAATCATGTAAATAAGGTAATTGAAGATAAAAAAGGAAATATATGGTTTGCAACGAATAATGGCGTAAATAGATGGAATCCAAAATCAAATAAATGGGATGCATTTTACGATAATAAACAAGAACAGGCTAAAGTCTTTTTAGCCTTATGTGAAGATAATGATGGGAATATTTGGGCAGGAAGTTATTCGTCCGGAGTATATGTTCTTGATGGTGATACAGGAAGAGAACTGAATCATTATTTTCAAGAGAAAGAAGAAAATGGTTTTTCCGGTAAATTTATATCCGATATATTTAAAGACTCTCAAGGTAATATCTGGATTGGAGGCACCGGCAATATTATTTGTTATAAAGAGAAAGAAAAGCGTTTTCGTGTTTTTGATCGTCAATCCATGTATGCTTTTGCAGAGTTGTCGTCCGATAAACTTCTTTTGGCTTGTGATTATGGATTAATATCTATGAATAAAAATACAGGTAATAAAGAGTTACTCTTAAATGATTGTCTTGTACAGGATATTCTTATTAATGGGGATGATATCTGGCTGGGGACTTCAGGAAATGGATTGGTTTACTTCAATTATAAAACAAGAAATTCAAAGAAATATACTATTGAATCAGGATTGACTTCGAACTACATAAATAGCATTATGTTGGACGATGATTGTCTATGGCTTGGTACCGAAAGTGGTTTATGTAGATTCAGTATAAAAGATAAATCAGTATATGAGTACCCATCATCATTATCATTAAAAACAGTATCATTTAATACAAATTCGAAATACAGACAGAAAAATGGGAACTTGATCTGGGGTACAAATAAAGGAGCGGTTATTTTTAATCCTGATTTATTATATAATAATGAAACTAAAGGGAAGATATTTATTCAGGATATAATTATATCAGGAAAATCTATACGACAAAATAAGGATTTATTGAGTGATATACCAATCAATAAAAGAACTGGGTTAACATTGAGGTATGACCAAAATAATTTTACGATCGAATTATTACCATTAAGCAGTTCTTTAAGTGGATATAAATTCTCATGGAAATTAGAAGAATTTGATTCAGACTGGAGTAACCCCAGTGATTTATCCATTCTGACATATACAAATCTCCAGAAGGGAAATTACAATTTGAAAATACGAATGTTTGATAGTTCTGGCAATCAGCTTGACGAACGTTCGTTGTTTATAAATGTAACCCCTCCATTTTGGCAAACATGGTGGTTTCGTCTTATTCTTTTTATAATTATAATAGGAATTATAGCTTACCTTCTAAGGTCATATTCCAATAGGTTAAAACAAAAGCATGCCAGAGATAAGATACGATTCTTTACCAATATTGCACATGATATCCGAACTTCGGTAACATTGATAAATTCTCCGATTGAAGAACTCGAAAAAGATCAAATGATGTCCGAAAAATCTAAATATTACCTGTCTTTAGCACAAAGTCAATCGAAACGTTTACTCTCTGTTGCCACACAATTGCTGGATTTCCAAAAAGTAGATATCGGAAAAGGACAGGTTTTTTTGATGAAGACAGATATTGTAGCATTAATATCTCAGCGATGTTTGATGTTTGAAGAAATGTCAAGAAAGAGAAATATAAAATTAAACTTCTCTTCAAATCAAAATTCATATATTACTGCATTGGATGATATGAAAATAGAGAAAGTAGTAGATAATCTTATTTCCAATGCAATAAAGTATTCGCACGATGATACCCAAGTCGATATAATTTTAACATGTGAGCCTAAACAATGGATTTTAGAGGTTAAAGATTACGGACTAGGAATATCCGAAAATGCAAAAGGTAAATTATTTAGAGAATTTTACAGAGGAGACAATAATATAAATTCCAAAATAGTTGGCTCGGGTATTGGGCTATTACTTGTAAAAAGTTATATACTCATGCATGAAGGCAATATTCTTTTCGAAAGTAAAGAAAATGAAGGTTCTAGCTTTAAAATAGTTGTTCCTTATAAACACGTTGAGGAAGTAAGTCCTAAACCAGCTTTGTCTGAAATGAAAAATAATACAGAATTAAAAGATAACATTTCGCTTTATAAAGATATAGATCAGAAAAATATTCAAGATAAACTAATGTCGATATTGCTTGTGGAGGATAATATAGATCTTCAGAATTTTTTAGCTTGTTCTTTTAGAGATCAATATAATGTTACAACGGCAAGTAATGGGGGTGAAGCGTGGGCAATTATTCAATCCAAATCTTTTGATTTAATTCTTTCTGATATTTTAATGCCTGAGATGAATGGGTTGGAATTGTGTAAATTAGTAAAATCAACATTCGAAACATCACATATACCTGTTATACTTTTAACATCTCTTGCCGAAAAAGAAAATCTGATAGAAGGATTGGATCTTGGTACAGATGATTATATAACAAAGCCTTTTGATATCCGTATTCTTAATTATCGAATCAGTACAATCTTAAAAAATAGAATTATAGTCCGGGATAAAGCTCTAAAGCTAATTAGTCAATCTGATGCAGAGCAAGATATTTTCCTAAATGAGTTGAATGATAAATTTATAAAAAAAGCATTGAGTATAGTTCATGAAAATATGTCAAACACTCAATTTGGGAAAGACGAATTTGCTTCAGAAATGCACATCAGCTCTTCTCTTCTATATCAGAAACTGAAGGCACTTACAGGACAATCACCTATCGATTTCATCAGATCAATAAGATTTAATCATGCCTTGGAATTATTGAAAACACACCAATATACTATTTCGGAGGTAAGTGATATCTGTGGCTTTTCGAGTAATAATTATTTTAGCACAGCATTCAAAAAATATTTTGGAAAATCGCCAACAGAAATATAATAACACGGCATGTAATCGGAATAAACAGGCTGATTTGTCTAAAATGTAAGGTTTTTTATCTGAAATCAAACATGAAAAAGTGAGTTCTGATATTAGTTTTGTTAAATCATATTTGTTAATGAAATCTAATATACAATGAAACCCAGTCTCATTTTTTTACTTCTATTTCTGACATGTGGCTATACTTTGCCGTCAATAGCTCAAAATTATCAGGATACACAATTCGGTATTCGAACTACCATAGATGGCATAGATATAGAGCTTCGCTTTTATACCCCATCTTGTGTAAGAATTCTAAAATCTCCACAAAATCATCAATACAAAAAGGAAAGTCTTTCGGTTATTGAGAATAATCGTACTGTAAATATCGAAAAAAAGCAAAAGGGAGATGAGCTTATATTGAAGACTCCTTCAATGCATGTTACTCTGGATTTAAAATCCGGACAAATGTTTTTTTACAATGCGCAAAATAGACTTTTGCTAAAGGAAAAAGGTAAGCCTGTATTTACGGATTTTGATGATGCCGGAGAGAAAACGTTTTCGGTCTCTCAAAAATTTGCTCTTGAAAAGGATGAATCAATTTATGGTTTAGGACAGCTGCAAAATGGAAAAATGAAGCAACGAAATTTAACCAAATATTTAATTCAGGGAAATGTAGAGAATGTTGTAACATTTTTCCAATCAAATAAAGGCTATGGTGTATTTTGGGACAATTATTCTCCAACTACATTTAAGGATGATCAAGAAGAGACTTCTTTTTTCTCTGAAGTAGGAGATTGTGTTGATTATTACTTTATGTATGGCGGAAATTCGGATGGAGTAATTGCTCAAATGCGCGAACTTACAGGACAAGTACCTATGTTTCCGTTATGGACATACGGTTTTTGGCAAAGTAAAGAACGATACAAAAGTCAGGATGAAACAGTTGGTGTTGTAAAAAAATATAGAGACTTGGGCGTTCCTCTTGATGGAATTATTCAAGATTGGCAATACTGGGGACATAATTATCTGTGGAATGCGATGGACTTTCAAAACCCACTATTTAACGATCCTCAAAAAATGGTTGATGATATTCATTCGATGAATGCTCATATGATTATTTCTATTTGGTCGTCATTCGGTCCTGCAACAAAGCCTTACAGAGAACTCGACAAAAACGGATTACTCTTTAATTTTACAACATGGCCTCAGTCCGGTATGGATACTTGGCCTCCTAATATGGATTATCCATCGGGTGTGCGTGTATATGATGCCTATAGCCCTAAAGCACGAGATATCTATTGGAAATATTTAAATAGCGGTCTTTTTAAATACGGAATAGATGGCTGGTGGATGGATTCTACCGAACCCGACCACTTGGACTGGAAACCCGAAGATATGGATATCAAAACTTATCTCGGTTCGTTTAGAAAAGTGCGTAATGCATTTCCTTTGATGACGGTAGGCGGTGTTTATGATCATCAGCGGGCTACCTCTTCCGATAAGCGTGTATTCATACTTACCCGTTCTGGTTTTGCCGGTCAGCAACGATATGGAGCTAACGTTTGGTCTGGGGATGTTAGTTCATCTTGGGAATCTTTACGCAATCAGGTTCCGGCTGGTCTTAACTTTTCTATTTGTGGATTGCCTCATTGGAATAGCGATATCGGAGGTTTCTTTGCCGGTGCTTATAATAAAACGTGGAATGACGGCAGTGCAACTCGTAATCCAATGTTTCAGGAATTGTATGTTCGTTGGTTACAATTTGGGGCTTTCAATCCGATGATGCGTTCGCACGGAACAGATACTCCAAGGGAGATTTATCATTTCGGAACAAAAGGAGAGCCTATTTATGATGCTATTGAAAAAACGATTAATCTGCGCTACGCGCTTTTGCCATACATTTATTCTACCTCATGGGAAGTAACGAATAAGCAGTCTAGTTTTATGCGAGCTTTAGTAATGGATTTCCCGAATGATCCTAAAGCTTTAGACCTGAATGACGAGTTTATGTTTGGTAAATCAATCCTTGTAGCTCCTATCGTGAAAGCACAATATACGCCCGAAAAGATTGTAAAGGTAAATGAAGAAGAAGGATGGAACAGAGATCAAGCAAAAGATGCGGATGGCAATATGGTTGTTGATTTTAAAGCGAAAAAGCGTACTCAGGTATATCTCCCCGCAGGAACTACTTGGTATGATTTCTGGACTAATCAACAATATAAAGGCGGACAAAGAATAGAGCTGGAAACATCTATCGATAATACTCCATTATTTATTAAAGCCGGAAGTATTATTCCATTTGGACCAAAAGTACAATATGCCACAGAGAAACAATGGGTTCACTTGCAACTACGTGTATATACAGGTGCTAACGGGTCATTTGTTCTTTACGAAGATGAATTTGACAATTATAATTATGAAAAGGGAGAATATACTGAGATTCCTATTATATGGAATAATGCTTCCCGTACCTTAATTATCGGAGATCGAAAAGGATCTTATAAAGGGATGTTACTTAGTCGAAAATTCACAATAATTCTTCAGGATGCTACCCAGAAGACAGTTGAATACGATGGTAATAAGTTAGAAATAAAATTTTGATATATACTTAAATATAGAATAAAAGAAAAAATGAAAAGAATTGTTTGTTTAGTTTTTATAGCCTTTTTTATGTTTCAGGCATATAGTCAGAAAGCAACAGTGACTAGCCCTGATGGACTATTATCGGTAAATATTTTCCTTGATAATGGGATTCCTATGTATGCCGTTGAGTATAAAAATAAGGCTATGCTCGAAAAGTCTCCATTAGGTATTATTACAAATGAAGGTGATTTTAGTAAAGGACTCGAATATATTTCAAAAAAAGAGGGAGCAGTAGATAAAAAATATACACAAGATAAGATAAAGCAATCAGAGATCCATTATAATGCAAATTCTTTGATTTGCACATTTCAGAATCCAAAAGGGAATCAAGTATCTATCCTGTTTCAGGTTAGTAACAATAACATTGCTTTCCGTTACGAACTTCCGGAATGGGGTGAGAGAAAGGCTTGTGTTATAGAAAAGGAAGCTACCGGTTTTAAATTTCCTCAATCGACTACAACCTTTTTGTCATATATGATGAGTCCGATGCAAGCTTTTGCTCGTACTTCACCGAGTTACGAAAGTGGTTATACCAACGATGAACAAGTAGGAAAACCAACCCACGAAAATCAAGGATATGTTTTTCCCGGTCTATTTCGTATAAATGATGCCGGCTGGGTTCTTGTTTCAGAAACAGGAGTCAACAGTTTGTATTGCGCATCACATTTAAGTGATGGTACGCAAGAAGGCTTATACACAGTAGCATTTCCGGATAAAAGGCAAAATAACGGATTTGGCAGCACTGGTGCTCAAGTTAGTTTGCCCGGTATTACACCTTGGCGTACGATAACTGTAGGAGAAACTCTCAAACCTATTGTAGAAACTACTATTCCATTTGATGTTGTTGATCCTCTATATCAAGCAAGCCAATCATATAAATATGGTCGGGCAACTTGGAGTTGGATTGTATGGCAAGATAATAGTATGAACTGGGATGATCAGGTAAAATATATTGATTTAGCTTCCGAAATGGGATACGAATATATTTTGATTGATGCATTATGGGATGTAAATATCGGCTATACAAAAATTGAAGAGTTGATAAAATATGCGAAGTCAAAAAATGTAGATGTGTTCTTGTGGTATAATTCTAATGGAGGCTTTAATGATGCTCCTCAAGGGCCAAGAAATAAGATGAATACATCTATTTCGCGTAAAGAAGAAATGAAATGGCTAAAGAAGATTGGGGTTAAGGGACTGAAAGTTGACTTTTTCGGTGGTGATAAGCAAGAGACGATGCGCTTGTACGAAGATATTCTTTCAGATGCTAACGATTATGGACTGATGATTATTTTCCATGGATGTACTCTTCCTCGTGGTTGGGAACGCATGTATCCGAACTATGTGGGTAGCGAGGCTGTATTGGCGTCTGAAATGCTTGTGTTTTCGGAAGGTATACGAGAAAATGAGGCATTCTTTTCCTCGCTGCATCCGTTTATTCGCAATACGGTAGGATCTATGGAGTTTGGTGGTGTATTCCTGAATAAATACCTGAATAAAGGGAACAAACAGGGACAAAAGCGATTAACGACCGATGCTTTTCAGCTGGCAACAGGTATTTTATATCAGAATGCTGTTCAAATGTTTGCTCTTACACCTAATAACCTTACAGATACACAAGGCTTCATTCTTGATTTTATGAAAAAAATACCTACAACTTGGGATCAGACATTATATATTGACGGATATCCGGGGAAATATGCTGTGATTGCCCGCCGTAATAAAGATCAGTGGTATGTTGCCGGAGTAAATGCCTTGAAGGAAACTCAGAAGTTAAAATTAAACTTACCTATGTATGCCGGTAAGAAGATTAAAATGTATAATGATGATAAAAATAGAGAAACCTATTTGAAGGAAATAGAAGTGAAACAGAATGGAGATATAGAAATATCTATTTTGTCTCAGGGAGGATTTGTATTAACTTATTAAAATAAATTATGAATATAAGATTAACTCTTTTAAGCTGTTTTGTGTGTCTTTTTGTTATTAATTTATCACAAATTAAGGCACAGTACCCACTTATACAGACAAGATATACAGCCGATCCGGCTCCAATGGTACATAATGATACCGTATTCCTTTATACCACCCATGACGAGGACGATTCTCAGGGATTTAAAATGCTCGACTGGTTGCTTTATACCTCTACGGATATGGTAAACTGGACAGATCATGGGACTGTTGCATCATTAAAAAGCTTTAGTTGGGTTACAAAAGATAATGGAGCTTGGGCTCAACAAGTTATTGAACGAAACGGTAAATTCTATATGTATTGTCCGATACATGGGCAAGGTATTGGTGTTTTAGTATCTGATTCTCCTTATGGGCCATTTAAAGATCCTATAAACAAACCACTTGTCTGGCAAAAAGAACATTGGGAGGATATAGACCCTACCGTTCTTATTGATGATGATGGACAGGCATATATGTATTGGGGGAATCCGAATGTTTATTATGTGAAACTGAATGAAGATATGATTTCTTATTCTGGAAATATTGTGAAATTAGATAAGAATCCTGAACATTATCAGGAAGGACCTTGGGTATATAAACGGAATGGACATTATTATATGGCTTTTGCCGCTACTTGCTGTCCCGAAGGATTAGGGTATGCCATGAGCGACAAACCTACAGGCCCGTGGACAACCAAAGGATACATAATGAAACCAACCCAGCGTACTAGAGGAAACCATCCTGGTATAATCGATTATAAGGGTAGTTCTTATGTGTTTGGGTTGAGTTACGATTTAATGCACCTAGAAACCTTTAAACATCATGAGCGTAGGTCGTCTATGGCAGCAAAAATGCATTATAATGTGGATGGAACCATTCAGGAAGTTCCATATTGGACAGAGAATGTATTAGAGCAAATTGAATTATTTAATCCGTATCGCAGAGTGGAAGCCGAAACTATGGCTTGGGGATATGGTTTGAAAACGGAAAAGATGCCTGATGGCAGAATTTGTCTTACCGGAATTGATGATAATGAATCATTGTGTGTTCGTGGAGTTGATTTTGGTAAAGGAGCAAAAGAATTTTCAGTGCTTGCTGCATGTAATGTAAATGGTGGTTATATCGATATTCGCCTAGATAGTACCAGTGGACCTTTGATCGGCACATTAGAAGTAACTCGTTCGGGCGCAATGGACCGGTTTAAGCTGATGTCGTGTGCAGTAAATGGTGCTAAGGGGGTACATGATCTTTATTTCTGTTTTAGAAGCACCTCTCAGAAAAATAACTTGTTCTTCCTTGATTATTGGGAATTTAAATAAAATTAGAATCCGAAAAAAATATGAAAGAGAAAATATACTTAATAATGTTGGCAATATTTATGCCAACATTATTGCAATCACAGAATCCGATCATACAAACGATGTATACAGCCGATCCGGCTCCAATGGTGTATAATGACAGATTATATGTTTATACAACTCATGATGAAGATAACTCTACATGGTTTACAATGAATGATTGGAAGTTGTATTCTACAGATGACATGGTTAACTGGACAGATCATGGTGTAATTCTGAAATATACAGACTTCGAATGGGCTAAAGGTGATGCTTGGGCTCCTCAATGTATCGAGCGTGATGGGAAATTTTATATGTATGTACCTGTTATATCCGGAATAAATAATAGGGGGGCAATAGGCGTTGCAGTGGCAGATAGTCCGTATGGTCCTTTTTATGATGCTCTTGGTGAACCTTTAGTACAAACTGAATGGGGAGATATAGACCCTACAGTATTCATTGATGATGATGGTCAGGCTTATCTTTACTGGGGAAATCCTAAGTTGTACTATGTTAAGCTAAATGAAGATATGATCTCTTATTCGGGTGATGTAGTCCGTGTTCCGATGGTTGCAGAATCATTCGGCAAAAGAGAAAATAATCCGGAGAGACCGACTTCATACGAGGAAGGGCCATGGTTATATAAGCGTAATAATCTTTATTATTTATTTTGGCCGGGAGGACCTTTACCCGAATTTATAGGATATTCGACAAGCAAAAGCCCTATAGGACCATGGAAATATGGTGGTATTGTTATGCCTACAGAAGGTAAATCTTTTACAAACCATCCCGGAGTGATCGATTTTAAAGGAAAAACTTACTTTTTCTATCATAATGGAGCACTGCCCGGTGGAAGCGGTTTTACAAGGTCTGTCTGTGTTGAGGAAATGACGTTTAATACAGATGGTTCTATCCCTCAATTGAAAATGACAGAAGGAATTAAGCAAGGAATAGGGACTCTCAATCCTTATCGAAAAACAGAAGCCGAAACAATTGCTTGGTCTGAAGGTATAAAGGCATCTCAAAATAAACAGGTGGGAGTATTTGTAACCGCAAAAAAGGATGGGGCATATATAAAAGTTAGAGATGTTGATTTCCAAAACAAAGGAGCTTCTAAGTTTTTTGCACGAATAGGAACCACTCATAATGCGAATGTTACATTTGAAATTCGTCAAGATAAACTAGACGGAGCCTTACTCGGTACAATAAAAGTTCCACGTACCGGAGGCTGTGACAGGTGGAAGTTGGTTTCGATTGATGTTCCTAAGATAACAGGTGTACATGATTTATATTTCGTATTCAAAGGGCCTCAGAATACTGATGTCATGTACTTTGATTATTGGAGGTTTGCTGAATGATATAATGCTTTTATAATCAATTATATCTTTAGATTTTACTATTAAATATGCATTTATATGAAAAAAAATATTTTTTTTATTGTATTGTTTTTTATGTCACTTCATATGTCCATTGTGGCTCAGGAAAAGTTTCATGTTTTTTTATGTTTTGGGCAATCCAACATGGAGGGGCATGCGAAGATTGAAGCACAAGATACTATTGATATAGATGGTCGTTTTATGATGTTGCAAACTGTTGACTGTCCTGAACTGGGACGTTTTAAGGGAAACTGGTATAAAGCTATTCCACCATTAGCACGATGTCATACAGGACTTAGTCCTGCTGATTATTTTGGAAGAACGATGGTTGCAAATCTTCCGTCAGATACGAAGGTTGGTGTAATCAATGTTGCGGTAGGTGGTTGTAGAATAGAACTCTTTGATAAAGAAAATTTTCAATCTTATGTAGATCAATCTCCAGAATGGCTCAAAAATATGGTTAATGAATATAATGGCAATCCTTATGCCCGATTGATAGAAATGGCTAAGCTGGCTCAAAGTCACGGTGGTGTGATTAAAGGTATATTACTTCATCAAGGTGAGTCTAATAACGGAGAGACTGATTGGCCGGAAAAAGTCAGAAAAGTATATGACAATATACTAAAAGATCTCAATTTCGAGCCGAATTCAATCCCCTTACTAGCTGGAGAACTATTAGATGAAGAACAATATGGGGCATGCGCAAACATGAATTTAATAATAAATACTTTACCCAGCGTTATACCGAATGCCCATGTCATTTCATCAAAAGGATGCGAAGGGGTTAAAGACCGATTGCATTTTAGTGCTGCCGGATATCGAACTTTAGGAACTAGATATGCAGAGAAAATGCTGCAATTGTATAAAGAAAGTTCATTAAAGAAGTAATTAAAGTGTACTTATGGAAAAATATTATTCTAGATTATTATTCACGGCCCTTTTCTTGTTTTCTTTGATATCGTGTAATCATAATAAACATATCGAAGTCACTCCATGGGAGATAGGAGCTTTTGAATCCCAGAAATATAGAAATCTTTTTACTGAAGTAGGATACTCTAAAGAACAGGTTGATGAGAAATTACAGGGAATATTTCAAGGTATCTTTTTCGGTCCGAACAAGATTTACTTTGAAGTAGGAGATTCGATGGCTTACATATCAGATGTCAAAAATAATGATGTGCGGACAGAAGGAATGTCTTATGGAATGATGATTGCTGTACAACTGAACAAGAAGGATATTTTTGATCGTTTATGGCGTTGGAGCAAAAAGAATATGCAACATCAAGATGGACCTTTTGAAGGTTATTTCGCATGGAGTTGCAAAACTGATGGGACACCTAATGCAAAAGGACCGGCCTCTGATGGAGAGCTCTATTATATTACTTCTTTGATATTTGCATCTAATCTTTGGGGGAATGATGAAGGGATCGATTATTTGAAAGAAGCTCAGAATATACTTAACTGTTCGATGAACAAGGGTGGGGGAAAAGAAGGAGTGACTAACCTTATCGATGTAGAGCATAAGCTGATTACTTTTGTGCCTTTCAGAGGTGCCGCTCTGTTTACCGATCCATCATATCACATTCCTGTATTTTATGAAATTTGGGCTAAATGGGCTGCAGATGGACGTTCTGATTTTTGGAAAGAATGTGCTCGTTCTAGCCGAGACTATCTGCATAAGGCTGTACATCCTGTTACAGGCTTAACTCCTGATTATTCATATTACGACGGGAGACCATTTCGCACTGAATATGGTATTGTAGGTGAAGATTTTCGATTTGACTCTTGGAGAGTCCCTTTGAATATAGCATTAGATTATTCGTGGAGTTGTGCAGACAAAGAATGGCAACAAGACTACGGCACTAAGATACAAAGTTTCTTATACTCTCAAGGGTTGGAAACATTTGTAGACCAGTATACGATTGATGGAGGAATGGTTTCTGATACATTACCGGCAGGGAACTATAAAAAGAATTTAAGACACTCCTTAGGATTAGTTGCTACAAGTGCTGCAGCAACTACAATGTCTACTTATCCTAAGAGGAGTGAATTTGTTCATCATCTTTGGAATTCTGAACATAAGCCATACGAAGATGGATTTTTCGATGCATACTATGATGGACTATTATATTTGTTTGCTTTTATGCATTTAAGCGGAAACTATAAAATAATATTTCCGTCCTAACTATTAAATATCTAATTATTATGAAAAACTGTATTTTTCTGTTTGTTTTAGTTCTGTCTATTGCCTCTAATGCCCTAGCACAAGACTTAGAGGGAGGGATTTCGTCTGAGTACAATATTCCTGAAGGTCAATATCCTATAGTGAATAGAGATTTAAGTGCTACATTCCGCATCCAAGCTCCTTCTGCGCAAAGCGTGCAAGTTGATATATGCGGGAAAAAATATCCGATGACAAAAGATGCAGCTGGTATATGGGAAGCAACAACAGACCCATTGGTGGTAGGATTTCATTACTACTTCTTATTAATAGATGGAGTATCTGTAGTAGATCCCGCTAGCCAGACGTTTTTTGGTTGTGGAAGAATGGCGAGCGGCATAGAAATTCCGGAACCTAAAGCAGAATCTGTCTATTATTTGTATCAAAAAGATGTTCCTCATGGACAAGTTAGAGAATGTTATTATTTTTCGAAAGTAGAGGAGAAGCAACGTAGATGTTTTGTATATACGCCTGCCGAATATGAAACGAATCCTACAAAACGTTATCCTGTACTGTATCTTCAACATGGTATGGGCGAAGACGAAACCGGCTGGAGCAGACAAGGAAAAATGGCATTTATTTTAGATAACCAGATAAGTGAAAAGAAGTGTGTTCCGATGATTGTTGTAATGGATTATGGTAATTGTGGATATATACATGGAACTAAAAAAGGAGAATCTCAAAAGGAGTTTGGAGCATTATTTACCCCAATACTTATGAATGATATTATACCTTATATTGACTCAAATTTCCGGACCCTTTCGGATAGAGATAACAGAGCCATGGCTGGTTTGTCGTGGGGAGGACATCAGACATTTGAGACTACATTAAATAATATAGATAAGTTTTCACATATAGGAGCCTTTAGTGGAGCTCTTTTCTTTTTGAAAGAAGACAATCTAAAGAAAGCCTACAACGGTGTTTTTGCACAGCCCGATGTTTTCAACAAAAAAGTTCATACTCTTTTCTTAGGTATGGGTTCAGAAGAGGGAATGGGCAGCAAACGCATCAGTGATTTCTTAAAGGAAAATGGTATAAATAATAGATATTACGAATCTCCAGGAACTCATCATGAGTGGCTTACTTGGAGACGGTGCCTTAATCAATTTTTACCTCTAATATTCAAACAAAAACGATGAAAAAGCTGTTCTTTCTGTTCAGTATATCTCTGATTTTATTAGTAAGTTGTACTACATCTAAGGTGAAATCATTTGTAGATAACAATTATGATGCACCTATTGGCTTCGATCTACGCAAACCGGATGTAAGGTATGGTGTAGTTAACGATGTCAGCTATTTTTCGAAGACAACCAATAGCAATAGGCTCGCTAAAATAATTTTACCGCCAAATTATGATAAGAATAAGAAATACCCGACCTTATATCTTCTTCATGGTTTGGGTGGAAATGAGAATGACTGGTTTGGCGGCAATCCGGATCAAATTATATCGAACTTACTCCATGAGGGAAAATGTAAAGAAATGATAGTTGTTATTCCCAATATCAAAGCCAGGCATGATAGTGTGAAAGTTGCCCCGGAGTTTTACTCTGTCCAACATTTTAAGGAATATGATAATTTTTTGAATGACCTTAAAAATGACCTGTTGCCATATATAGAGAAAAATTATCCGGTGCTTTCCGGACGAGATAATCGTGCTGTAGCAGGTCTATCCATGGGAGGTCGTTCTGCTCTCCATATTGGAATAGAAATGATTGATGAATTTGCATATATCGGAGCATTCACTCCTGCAGTAGGTGTTCTGCCTTATGATGTAGAGAAAGGTCTTTTTACACAAGAAACGCTTACTGTGCCTTCAAAGTATAAGAAATCGACTCTGATAATGATAGTAAAAGGAAGCAATGATGATGTCGTAAAAGAATGGCCAGAAGTATATAATAATACACTTAATAAGAATGGAATAGAGCATATCTATTACATTACACCCGGAGGGCACGATTTTGATGTATGGAAGAATAGCCTGTATAATTTTGTCAGACGAATATTTCAAGAATAAACAAGTTTTACTTATTAGAGAATATAATATAGTTCGTAGTTAAGTGTTTAGCTATCTGTGTCTTTATTCTAGTTGTTGTCTATTCATATTTTTGTCGGATGATGCAATATTATATAATGAATACGGGTCGGATAAATAATTATAAAAAAGATGGTATATTTGCATGTAATAAGTGTTTATTATACACTCTATTGTTTGTTTTTAATTTAAATAAATTGAGATGACACCATCATTCTATAAAGAGCAAGAAAAATTCTATATATCCGTCGACTGTATAATACTTGGTTTTAAAGACGATAAAATGTATTTACTTATTTCGAAGCGAAAATTTAATCCATTAGAAGGTCATGATACACTCATGGGTGGATTTTTGCGTTCGAATGAACATCTTAATGAAACAATCTCTCGTGTTGTTTATGAATATACCGGTATTCAGAACGTATATATGGAAGAGGTTGGTGTATATGGTGATATTAATCGTGATAAAGGAGAACGGGTTGTGTCTATCGCATATTATGCATTGATTGATCTGGAGTTGTTCGATGATAAACTTTGTAAGGTCCACAATGCCAGATGGGAAGAAGTGGATAAGGTTGGAGAATTAGTTTTCGACCATAACCAGATGCTATCAGATACATTAGTGATACTTAGACGAAAAGCGGCGACTCAGCCTATCGGTTTCAATTTATTACCTGAAAAATTTACTTTACCTCAATTGCAATCCCTTTATGAAGCAATCTATCAAACAAAATTAGATAAACGTAATTTTAGAAAGAAGATGCTGGAAATGAATGTTTTGGAAAAGCAACAGGATAAAGATAAATCAACCTCGAAGCGAGGTGCTTTTTACTACAAATTCAACAAAGAAAAATATGATGAATTATTGAAAAAAGGGTATTCCTTTTTTTCTTATGTTGATTAATATTTGGTGTATACCATTAATGTTATTATAAAAAGAACCAAGACGCAGCTAGTCTTGGTTCTTTTTTACTTTAATATGCAAGGTAATACTAAACAGCTATTTATCTTCTAATAACCTAACCTCTACAATTCTTGGTGTTGTATATCCTTTGTTTGCAGTAAATTTAATATCTAATATATCCTTTGTCCTCTCACTTTGGGGGATATCTAATAGTATAAATTGGATTCCCGATTCTGGCTTATTATCTATGCTTAGATTCTGAATTTTCTCCCCATTGACCGAAATTTCATAAATACTTGGTTTATCAGAAGCCTGATATTTGACATATAGAACATTGGCTTTCTTTTCTTTATTTTTCATTTGATAACTAAACCAACCTTTTGCTTCTCGCCAGTGAATGTTCTCGAATGATCCTGCATTCGATTCTTCGAATTGTATAAAGTGATCTGATTCCGGTTGTTGTTCTCCACAAGCTACCTTATCTATGGTTTTAGAGTCTAATTTTATACGTTCTTGTTCCTCTCGCTTTATTTGTTCATGCAAACTAGCTAATCCTTCAGTTGTTGTTTGGGGCAAATATATAATATAGCGAGACTCATGCAGTCTGAAAAAAGGAATAAATTCCAATTCTGACGGATATTTGGTGGAATAAAGGCTACTCAATTTGAAAGTCACAGGCTTACCTGGTACAGGTTTAATTTTTGAAGTAATATCTTGTTTATCGCTAACCAGTAGAGGCATTTCGGACAAAGGAAGAAGAGTTCCGTGTGCTATATGTCCGCCACGACTATCATCAGCAAACAAACCAGTCATATCTTCCTGTCCTGTTTTCGCAGCAAGAACAATTGGTCCATATCGAAATGAGTAGTAATTTGATTTGTCAGGAAGTTGCTCTGCAACAATAGTCATCGGTAATTCTACGCTTATACGATCTCCTTTTTGCCAAGTTCTTTTTATTGCAATATAACCATCCTTTTCACTTGCAGAATATGTTTTTCCATTGAGTCTAATTTTCATTGTTCCTTTTTCTACCCATGATGGGTAGCGTACATACACTGTAAATTCACTTTTTTTCTTAGAGTTTACAGTGATTTCTGTTTTTGATTCGTCGGGGAATTTATTATCCTGAACAATCTCAACATTTTTTTCTTTCCAGTTTAATGAAGAAGGAATGAATAGGTTTACATATAAAGCATCACTTGTGTGTGCATAAATCATTTCTCCATATTTTGCATGGCTTTCTATTCCAGATCCAACACAACACCACATACTGGTTTGAGGCTGCGAATATACACGATAATGTCCGGGGCGCATTTGTGTGAAATAAACTAAGCCGCCGGTTTGAGGATTTTGACTTGAAAGGATATGATTATATAATGCTTTTTCGTAATAATCAATATATTTCTTATCTAAGGATGTTTGATAAAACATTTTAGATAGACGTAGCATATTGTATGTATTACAAGTCTCCGGGCCTTCATTACTTGTTATCATACTCGAAAAATCATTTGTTGGGTGGAAGTGTTCTCTTACACTATTTCCGCCTATACATACCGAGCGATGTTCTACTACGGTTTCCCAAAAGAAACGAGAAGCCTCCGACCAAGATTCATTTCCTTCAATATCAGCAATTCGTTTAAAGCCCAGTACCTTAGGGATTTGCGTATTCGCATGTAAGCCCGTTAGTTTATCTTCATGAGCTAATAATGGGTTTAGTATTAACTGGTGAGAAAACTGATGGGCTAATTTCAAATATTTTTCATTTTGGGTTATTACGGCAACATCCGCAAAAGTTTCGTTTAATCCTCCATGTTCGCTGCGCAGCATATCTTGTATTTGCTCTTCAGACAAATTCGATACTAGTTTTATAGCCCAGTCTGTCATTTTAATCAACATATCCTTTGCTGTCTCATTGCCTGCAATAAGGTAGGCATCACGTAAGCCTGCATAAGTTTTATGAATATTGTAGAGAGGAACCCACCTGTTATTTAGCCCAAAACCAGAGGCTCGAATATCACCTTTGGCTATTTCATCCCAAATAGCTTTTCCGCCCGGAACACCTCCAATGTATCCATTACCATTTTCATCCTGACATCGTTTCAATTCACTTATCATATAGTCAAGACGATTTTTTATCTGTTCATCTCCTGTAGAAGCATACATTAAAGCTAGAGCTGAAACATAATGCCCTCCGATATGTCCGTCAAGACCAGTGTTTTCCCAGTTCGTGTAACTCTCTGCCTTTTTTTGCAATCCAGCTTCTCTTAAGAATGGTGCCAAAAGTCTATCTGCATCTAAATCTAAAAGATATTTTTTATCAAGATCCTGTGCCCTTTTGAAAGGACTATCCAATAACGTTATGTCTTTCAGATCAAAATATTTTATTTTAGGAGTAGTTTCCTGAGCACAAAAGTGAATGACGCAAACGAAAGAGAATATTGTTGTAAATAATTTCTTCATTGATATTGATTTAATTTCTATACATAAATACTATTAAAAATAGATAAGCTGATATACTTCTGGTTGGTTAACGAGCCATTCTGTATATCAGCTTTGCTTTTTTATATTACTTCAGATATTCTTTGACCTGTTTATATACATTATCAGGTGTAAATCCTAGTTTTTCGTCGAGTACTTTGTACGGAGCAGAAAACCCGAAAGAGTTCATACCCCAAATTTTGCCATTGTCGCCAACCAGCCCAAGTAATGTCACGGGTAGCCCGGCAGTCAATCCGAACTTTTTCTTGTCCTTCGGCAATACGCTTTCCTGGTATTCTTTGCTTTGTGTGCGGAATACTCCCTCGGATGGAACGGAAACAATACGTGTTTTTATACCGTCTTCTTTCAGTAGTTTTGCTCCGTCAACGAGTGTCGATACTTCCGATCCTGAAGCCAGTAGGATGATATCGTAATTGGCATCTTCCTCCACTATATATGCTCCTTTCTCTGCTTGGAGAGCTTCAGTATACCGATTTTCTTTTGCCGGCAGGTCGTTGATGTTCTGACGCGAGAAAATCAGTCCTGTCGGGCTTGTTTGATTCTCCATTGCCATTTTCCACGAAACGGTTGCCTCTGTAACATCCGCCGGACGCAGTACCAGCATGGAGTTGTGCCCGTTGTGATTTTGCAATTTCTCCAACAGACGAATCTGGGCTTCCTGTTCTACGGGTTCATGTGTCGGTCCGTCTTCCCCTACACGGAAAGCGTCGTGCGTCCAGATAAACTTAACCGGCAGTTCCATCAGAGCAGCCAGACGTATGGCCGGTTTCATGTAGTCAGAGAAAACAAAGAAAGTTGCACAAGCCGAAATGATACCGCCATGCAGTGTCATGCCGATACACAGACAAGCCATTGTCAGTTCCGATACCCCTGCCTGCAGGAATGCCCCCGAGAAGTCCCCTTTTTTCATGCTGTGGGTATATTTCAGGAAACCGTCTGTTTTATCCGAGTTGGAAAGGTCGGCAGAGGAAACAACCATGTTCTCCACTTGCTTTGCCAACACACCCAGCACGGTTGCCGATGCCGCGCGAGTCGCCTGATTTGGTTTTTGCTCTATGGCTGCCCAATCGATTGCCGGTGTATAGCCACTGAACCATTTCTGCATTTTTTCGGCAAGCTCAGGATTTTGTTTAGCCCAGGCTTCTTTTTCGGCGTGTTTCTTTGTCACTATTTCTTCGAGTTCAGCCTTACGTTTGGCATATAGCTCTTTTACTTCGGGGAAAATAACGAACGGATTTGTGGGGTCACCTCCTAGGTTTTCGATTGTTTTCTCGAAAGAAGCCCCGGCAGCACTTAGGGGTTGTCCGTGGGTCTCAGTCTCATTTTCGAAGCTTGAACCGTCTGCTTTAATAGCACCTTTACCCATGATTGTTTTACCGATAATAAGGGTCGGCTTTTCTTTTTCAGCTTTAGCTTCTGTCAGAGCAGCACGTATTTCGGAGGCATCATTACCTTTGATGGTGATCACTCTCCATCCCCATGCCTGATATTTAGCGGCAACATCTTCTTCTGTTACTTCTTTGGTTTTGGTAGATAACTGTATTCCGTTCGAATCATAGAACATGATCAGGTTATCAAGTCCCAGATGTCCGGCTGTACGCCCTGCTCCTTGCGAAATCTCTTCCTGGATACCTCCATCCGAGATGAATGCATATATGGTCTGATCCATACGCTCACCAAAGCGATGTTTTAAGAATTTCGCAGCGATTGCGGCTCCTACGGCAAAAGTATGTCCCTGGCCCAGTGGTCCGGATGTATTTTCTATTCCGCGGTTGATATCTCTCTCAGGGTGTCCGGGAGTAACGCTTCCCCATTGGCGGAATTGTTGTAAGTCTTCGAGTGTGAATTTTCCAGTCAGGCACAATGTGCTGTAAAGCATAGGTGACATGTGTCCGGGGTCGAGGAAAAAACGGTCACGACCTTCCCATGTGGGGTTTTGCGGATCGTAAACGAGAAATTCAGTGAATAAAACATTGATGAAGTCCGCTCCACCCATTGCTCCCCCCGGGTGTCCTGACTTCGCCTTTTCAACCATTGAAGCCGACAG
>NZ_DLIY01000017.1:65148-65496 GCF_002483985.1 Dysgonomonas sp. UBA7630 | reverse complement strand
TTCAATAATGGAGAGTGAAGTGCGTTTACAATTGCATCTTCCACACGATTTTCTCCTTCGCCTCGTCCGCTACTCATAATGGCTACTCCACCATCTTTCAGAATGGTTTTCACATCGGCAAAGTCCAGATTTATATGTCCGTGTACTGTGATTATCTCCGCAATACCTTTAGCTGCTATTGTCAGCGTATCATCAGCTTTTGCAAAAGCATTGGGGATAGTCAGGTCGGCATAGATATCAATCAGTCTCTCATTGTTTATTACAAGCAGTGCATCAACGTTGCGTGCTATATTTTCTACACCTTTCAGTGCTTGTATAATCTTTTTACGGCCTTCGAATACAAATGGT
>NZ_DLIY01000017.1:0-64932 GCF_002483985.1 Dysgonomonas sp. UBA7630 | reverse complement strand
ACCACCACCACCTACACCTATAACCTTTATGATTGTCTGAGTTTTTCTTGGGAATTGAAAATCCAGTATTTTTTCATCCATATCTTAGCGTATTTGTTTTGTTATAACTTAAGGGATTTACTTCGATTATTCTTCATCGTTGAATACTGTTCCTCCAAAGTTTTGTACTTTTTCGAAGAACCTAAAGAGCGATGTTTGCCCTTTGTTTTTATCTTTCTTTCCCTTCTTAGGCTTAGGAGCTTCTTCCTCATCCTCATCTTCCTCTATTTCGGGAGCAGGCGGGGTAGGAGTTGTTTGTTGAACCGGTACAGGTTCCGGTCTGAATGCTTCCTTTCTTTCGCAATTTTCATTTGCAAAAAGCAGTAAGCTAAGAGCCTGTGTATATACCGGATTTTGCAGTAATTCGGCTGCATTATTAATATATACACGTTTTGGTGTTGCCCGTTTTACCGGAAGTTGTGCTTTGTCTGCAAAATATTCTTCCAGCCCTGTCATTTGCGATGCTCCACCTATTATAATAATTCCGGCATCCAGTTTATCTCCAAATCCTGATTCTTTTATCTGATGAATAACGTTCAAGATAATCTCGTCCTGACGTAGTTGTATCACTTTGTTCAACTCTCTAAGGTCTATATCGGCTGAAGTATCGCTGGTTGGTCTTGCTTTTTCTTTACCTAATTTGGCATAACGTATTTTGTATGTTTCGGCAGATTCGAAAACAAAGCCTAATCCCTGAACATCTTTCGTAATCGTACGTCCTCCGAACGGAATAACTGCCATATAGCGAAGCAATCCGCCCTTATATATGGATAATGTAGTAGTGCCTGCGCCAAAATCGACCAGAGCACATCCAGCTTGTCTGTCTTGTTCTTCCAGAACGAGAGCACCTGCGGCTACAGGGCCTACAATAAATCCGGCAATTTCAATCTGAGCCTTCTCTGTACTTTTTGCAAGATTACTTTTTATATTAGGACGTCCGATAACCAAACGATAATGACCTTCAATTACAGAAGCAACCTTATCAATCGGGTCTTCTTCGTATTGTCCGTCAAGGTAATATTCGGGAGCAAGGACGCTATAGTTGGCAAAGAAATCGGGCTTGTTCAGCTTCGCTTGCTGTTCCATCCCGTCGAGTATAGCAAATGTGATAGGGGTAGTACCATCGAGCAATTTAGTCTCTTTGTGTTCTATTGCCCGAAGTGATTTTCCGGCAACAGAAACATAAGCTTTTCCTATTTTCTTACCTGTCTTGTTTTCTAACAGGTGGATAAGTCCTTTGATTTTGCCTGCGGCATCATCTATATTATATATTGTCCCATATTTTACACATGAATCGGCAGGTATACATTCCGATGCCAAGATGGAAATAACGCCTTGTTCATTCTTACGTCCCAGTACACCAACAATTTTTGATGTGCCAAGGTCAATACCTACAATAAATCCTGATTGTTCCATATATCTTCTTCTCCTTTACAGTCCAATTCGAAAGAATTGTCCAGATCTTGTTCTTTATTCAACGTTTTGTACAAACAACTTGTTTGTTAAACTTCAGATTTATGACTGAATATTTATTCCACCCGGTCTCGTTAAGCCCGT
This sequence comes from Dysgonomonas sp. UBA7630, assembly GCF_002483985.1. Taxonomy (NCBI): domain Bacteria; kingdom Pseudomonadati; phylum Bacteroidota; class Bacteroidia; order Bacteroidales; family Dysgonomonadaceae; genus Dysgonomonas; species Dysgonomonas sp. UBA7630. The sequence goes on along the minus strand of NZ_DLIY01000017.1, from coordinate 63,336 downwards.
TTTGATAAAAGGTGAGCAATTTGGCAAGCTTCTCTTTACATCCGTCCACACTGCCTAGTATGACCTGATGATCACCGACACGGGGTATTAATTTAATATCCTGGTTAGGTAGTACGACTATTTGTTCAATTTGTGCATTCCAAAACTCATCATTATGCAAAAATAATGCAAATTTATATAAGTCGGTCTTTGCAAACTCTTCTTTTATTGCTCCTGTTGCTATAGGGAGGTATGCCGTAGAGCGATTAGAAAGAGGCATTTTATTGCCCGCATTATCTATATAATAGTTTCCTCCGAGGCTGCTTATAACACGTAGAATCGGCTTCCGCTCTTCAATTACGACTTTTACAGCTCTATTGTTTGTAACAAATACGTTGGCTTCTTTTATCAGCTGATTGGCCATTATGGCCTCTTCTATCTTGTTTGTATTAATGTTTTTTAATTGTTTGCCTGTAGGATCAAGTCCTTTATCTTTGATATAACTTACAATATCTTTTGTTTCGATAAACTTATTGCCCTCGGCGCTATTTTTTATTTCTACTTCAAAACTTGTGCAAAAGTCATCCTGCGGCTTTTTTTCGAAATAAAAAGCCGAGAAAATAAGATAGCCTGCAAGAAGGCATATTCCTCCGATGACTAATATTTTTTTTATCATTTCTCTTCTAAAACTTCTTTTATTGCTTCCAACAATTGATCGATATCTCCTGCTCCGACTGTTAATAGAACCTCAACATCATTTTTATTTTCCAATAAAGGTAATAATTCTTGCTTGTTACACAATGTTTTAGGACAGGTAACCTTGTCGAAAATTATTTTTGAAGTCACACCTTCTATCGGTTTTTCCCTTGCAGGATATATATCCAGTAAAATGAGTTCGTCAAGCAAAGAAAGACTCTTTGCAAACTCATCGGCAAAATCTTTTGTCCGGCTATAGAGGTGAGGCTGAAAAACGCCTGTAACCTTACGGTCAGGATATAATTCCTTTACAGATGTAATGCTCGCTGCCAGCTCTTGAGGGTGGTGTGCATAGTCGTCTATCATCACGATCTTATCTGTTTTAAGGATAAAATCGAAACGACGCTTCGCCCCCTGAAATGTAAACATAGCATGTCGCAGTTCGTCAGGTGTAGCACCATTGAGCCATGCCAGAGCCATTGCTCCGATGCTATTCTCTATATTGATTCTAACAGGAACGCCAAGCTGTATGTTGTCTATTACTTCCTTTGGAGTAACAAAGTCGAAACGAATTTCACCGTTCCCTATTTTTATATTCTTTGCATGGAAGTCTCCTTTATCTTCAGAGTAGGTATATACCTTAACATCTTCTCCAACTTTGGGCGAAAGTTTTATATTGTGTTTCATCACCAACACTCCTCCTTGTTGAATGAGGGTGGTGAATTTCTCAAAGCTTTTGAGATACTCTTCTTCCGTTCCATAGATATCCAGATGGTCTGGGTCTACAGAAGTAATAAGAGCCATATACGGATGCAACCAGTGGAAAGAGCGGTCATACTCATCAGCTTCGATAACGGTAAACTCACTCTTATCTGAAAGCATAAGATTGCTGCTATAGTTTTTCAGGATACCCCCTAAGAAAGCATTACAATCGAGGTGCGATTGTTTAAGGATGTGAGCCAGCATACTTGATGTTGTTGTCTTTCCGTGTGTTCCTGCACAACAGAGAGCTTTGCTCGATTTGGTGATAGTTCCTAAAACCTGAGCACGCTTCTGTATCGTAAAATTCTGCTCGTGGAAATATATAACTTCTTCGTTTTCGGATGGAACAGCCGGAGTATATACCACTAATGTCGTATCTTTGTCTTTGCAGTATTCGGGTATCAGGCTTACACTGTCCGAATAGTGAATTTCTGCGCCTTCTTTTACCAGTTCTTTTGTCAATGGTGTTTCGGTACGATCATAGCCTGCTACTTTTTTGCCTTTCGACATAAAGTAGCGAGCCAGATTGCTCATTCCGATGCCACCGATTCCGATGAAGTATACTGCTTTTATATTATTCATGTTTTATTTTCGCTTTATTAGTCTTATTGCTTCGTCTACAATTCGGTTTGCCGAATCATGTTGCGCCAATTTTAAAATATTTTCCGATAGAGTTTTTAATTTGTCCTTATCCTTTATTGTCTCCAAAGCTGTTTTAATCAGCAAATCATTTGCTTCAATATCCTTTATGAGGATAGCGGCATCTTTATTTACCAGTGCCATTGCATTTTTGGTTTGATGATCTTCCGATACATTTGGAGAAGGAACAAGAATAACCGGTTTGCCCAACAAGCATAGTTCGGAGATAGAGCTTGCACCTGCTCTTGAAATGACCAAATCGGCTGCTTTATATGCTAAATCCATTCGGGAAATGAATTCATGGATATGAATATTCTGCGGATTTCCTTTCGATGCCAGATCCATATTCAGTTCGAAAAAGTATAGTTTCCCACATTGCCAAATGATTTGTATGTCTGACTCAGACAAAGCTTCTATTCCGCTAAATATACTTTTGTTTATTGTTCTCGAACCAAGGCTGCCACCTACAACCAGAATTGTTTTTTTATTCGGGTCGAGGTTAAACTCTGTATAGCCATCTTCTTTCGTTATATTCGATGATAATAATTCTTCACGACAAGGGTTGCCGGTCATCACTATTTTATCTTTCGGAAAGAATCTTTCCATATTTTCGTAGGCGACACATATACTGGAAGCCTTCTTGCCTAAGAACTTGTTTGTAATTCCGGCATACGAATTCTGCTCTTGGATGAGGGTAGGGATACCTAGTTTACTTGCCTTATACAACGTTGGGCCACTGGCATATCCTCCCACGCCAATCACGATATCGGGATTAAATTCTTTTATGATTTTGCTAGCCCGATTGAGGCTTTTCTGAAATTTCCAGATTGTAGAAAATATCTTGATCGGATTTTTTCTGCTAATCCCGACTACATTTAACCCTTCTATTTTGTATCCTGCGTTTGGAACTTTTTCCATTTCCATGCGTCCTTCGGCTCCCACAAAAAGTATTTCGGAGTCAGCGTAACGTTTTTTGATGGTGTTGGCAATAGCTATTGCCGGAAATATATGACCTCCTGTTCCACCTCCGCTAATAATAACTCTCAGATTTTTCATTGTTCTTCTGTATCTTTTACATAGGGTTCAAAATCTATATTGGCAATGCTTTCGTCCACATCTTCATGATCTGAGTCATTGAGTCGGGATGAGCATGCCAGAATAATGCCAAAATAGGCACATGTGATAATGGTAGACGTTCCACCCCGGCTTACCAGAGGCAGAGGTTGTCCTGTAACAGGAATCAAATTGACGGCTACGGCCATATTAGCCAAAGCCTGTATTGTGAGTATAAGTGCAGACCCGAGTATAAGATATCTCGGGAACTTCTTTTCGCATTTTGAAGCCAGAACGCCACACCTGAACATCAGAGCGACATATAAGAGCAAGACGAATAGCCCCCCAAGCAGTCCTGTTTCTTCAAGGATGATGGCAAAGATAAAGTCGGAGTAGGCCTGTGGAAGAAAGTCTCGTTCCACACCGCTTCCTGGCAAGCCGATTATACCACCGTTGGCTATAGCAATCTTGGCATGTGATACCTGATAATTGTCGTCAGTTATTTTATAAGCAATAGTTCCGTCGGCGTTCCTCATCTCTTTATCTTCTTCCGAGTGCCTTTCTATACGGTTTTTCCATGTAGCCAAACGTCCCGGTAAATACTCTTTTGCAAAAGAGTCGGGTAGGAGCGTAAGGCTGCCTAGCAAAATAGCTACAGCAGCAAGCCCAACAAAAGCAATCAATCCTAACTTCCTGAGGCTGACCTGTCCGATAAACATAAGCATAAAGCAGACGCCAAAAAGGAGACATGCCGTAGATAAGTTTTCGGGTGCAATAAGCAAGCATAAGGCTCCGATACCAATAATGAGGGTTTTGAATATCCAACCTTCATTATCAGGCTTCATCTTACTTAAAAAGAAGGAGACAAAACCGATTGCCGAAATTTTAGCAAACTCGGAAGGTTGTATCGTAAATGCTCCGATTCCAAGCCAGCGTTGTGCCCCATTCACATCTTGCCCCATAAACATGGTGATAACAAGGAGAACAGCAGATAGCGGTATTCCCAATAGCAATACTGAAAAATATTTGCTGGGAACCCTCTGCAAAAACATCACGAGGGCAAAACCAATAAGCAGGAATGCCGCATGTCGCAGAATCGGTGCCCAGTGGCTATGTTGACGGTAGGCAATTGTACTTGTAGCACTAAATACTTCAAGCAAAGAGATAATACACAGTGCGATAAATATGCACCATATAACTTTATCTCCTTTGAATGCCCGCCCTAAAAAATTGAATTCCATTTTTGATTACAGTTTTCTGACGTATTCTTTAAACTGATCACCTCTATCCTCATAATTTTGGAAGAGGTCGAAACTGGCGCAGCAAGGCGATAGCAAAACCGTATCTCCTTCTTGAGCCAATGCGTAAGATTTTTCTACTGCATCCTTCATTGATGAGGTATCTACAATATTGTCTATTTTACCATCAAAGAATTTATGCAGCTTACTGTTGTCAACTCCGAGGAAAACCAAAGCGCGAACTTTATCTTTAACCAATTGTTCGATCTCTGTATAGTCATTTCCCTTATCTGTTCCTCCTAAAATAAGGACAACCTTCGTTTTCATGCTTTGTAAAGCATACCAGCACGAATTAACATTAGTCGCCTTGGAGTCGTTTATAAACTGTATACCTCTCACTCTGGCTACTTTTTCAAGGCGATGTTCTACTCCTTGGAAGTCACTAAGCGAGTGACGCAGGTTTTCATCGGTTATATCCAGCAACTTTGCCGTGATGCCTGATGCAAGTGAGTTATACAGGTTATGTGTTCCTTCGAGTGCTAGTAAATCTTCTTTCATAATGAAAACCGATTTAGGAGTATCTATTTTTATTTCATTGTTTTCAGGGTATGCAATAGCATTACCCACTTTGTGGTCGGCAAATGTATATTGCTTGCCTTTCGATACCAGCTTTTGTATTTCTTTGCTTACAATCGGGTCTTCTTCCCAAAATATAAAAGCATCTTCTTCTGTTTGGTTTTGTACAATACGCATTTTGGCATCAACATACTTTTGCATATCATGATCGTATCTGTCGAGATGATCGGGGGTTATATTTAAAAGAATGGCGATATCTGCTTTAAACGAGTACATGTTTTCCAGCTGGAAACTACTTAGTTCCAATACATAATAGTCGAAATTATCTTCTGCTACCTGACGTGCAAAACTTCTTCCGATGTTACCTCCAAGACCTACATTTAGTCCTGCCGATTTCAGTATATGATAGATGAGGCTGGTAGTGGTTGTCTTCCCATTACTGCCTGTAATACAGATCATTTTTGCCGATGTGTAGCGTTTGGCAAATTCCATCTCCGATAGGATAGGAATACCTTTCTCTGCTGCTTTGTGAACAAGAGGTGCATAATTAGGAATGCCCGGGCTCTTGATGATCTCGGATGCAGCCAGTATGAGGTCTTCGGTATGTCCTTTTTCCTCGTAAGGGATGCCATACTGATCGAGTTCGGCTTTGTACTGGTCTTTTAACGGCCCGCTGTCAGACAAAAAAACATCAAATCCTTTTGCTTGTGCCAGTATCGCTGAGCCTACGCCACTCTCTCCTCCTCCTAATATGATAATCTTGTTCATCATTTATTTTTATCGCATTTTTAATGTTGCCAATGTAAGTACTGCCAGAATAATTCCAATAATCCAAAAACGCACTACAATCTTCGACTCGGGTATAGGCCCTATTGGTTTTTGAAACAAGGCTTGTATTCCCGAATTTCCTGCTTTCTGAAAATGATGGTGCAAAGGAGTCATTTTGAAAACACGTCTGCCTTCTCCGTATTTTTTCTTTGTGAATTTAAAGAATGCCACTTGCATCATTACCGAAATACTCTCAACAAAGAATATTCCGCAAAGTATAGGGAGTAGCAATTCTTTGTGAATAACAACGGCAAAAACACCGATAATTCCCCCTAATGTCAGACTACCCGTATCTCCCATGAAGACCTGCGCAGGGAAGGCGTTATACCAAAGGAAACCAATCGTAGCTCCTATAAATGCAGCGGCAAATATTACGAGTTCCTGGCTACCGGGTATAAACATAATGTTGAGATAAGACGCAAACTCCATGTGCCCGGAAACATACGCGAGTATCCCGAGTGTTACCCCGATAATGGCAGAGCTTCCGGCTGCCAATCCATCGAGTCCGTCGGTAAGGTTGGCACCATTGGACACGGCAGTTACAATAAAAATAACAATGAAAACAAACAGTATCCATGCTGCCGGTTCGGCATATTCTCCCATAAAGCCAACAAGATCCTCGTAGTCGAGGTTGTTATTTTTCATAAATGGGATTGTTGTCTGAGTGGATTTTACTCCTTCAGCTACATAGCTTACACGCTCTATTACATTGTCCTGATTACGGTATTCTATATTCTCCCGGATAATTATATCGGGGCTCAGGTATATTGTCAGACCCACTATCAATCCCAGTCCGACCTGTGCCACTATTTTAAATTTACCTTGTAACCCTTCTTTATCTTTTTTGAAAACTTTTATATAGTCGTCCAGAAAGCCCAGTGCACCAAGCCATATTGTTGTGATCAACATGAGAATGATATATACATTGTCTATTCGGGCAAAAAGTAGTACAGGTGTTAGTATTGCTATAATAATGATAACACCACCCATGGTAGGGGTTCCTTTTTTACTTAGTTGTCCTTCAAGACCAAGATTACGGACTGTTTCACCGATTTGCAGCTTTTGCAATTTGTCGATGATCCGTCTTCCTATAATTGTAGAAATCAGCAAGGAGAATATCACAGCCATCGCTGCCCTGAATGAGACATAGCGAAACATCCCTGCACCAGGGAAATCTAATTTGTCTAAGTAATCGAATAAATAATATAGCATTTTGTCTTTCTGATTTTTCTAGTTATTCTCCAAAAATGTTCTTAACTATTTCTTTATCATCAAAATGATGTTTTACACCTTTCACATCTTGATAATCTTCGTGCCCTTTCCCTGCAATAAGGATTACATCTCCCGTTTTAGCCAGTGCGCATGCTGTTTTTATTGCCTGTTCACGTTCTACAATCAGAAGTGCTTTTTTCAATTGTTCGCTGTTGAGCCCGTCTGCCATATCGTTGATTATAGCTTGCGGCTCTTCGTAGCGAGGGTTGTCGGACGTGAGTATAACCTGATCGCTCAAACGAACAGCTTCGCGTGCCATGATCGGACGTTTTGTCTTATCTCTGTTTCCTCCGCAACCTACAACTGTTATTACACGACCGTTTCCTTCCAATACCTCGTGTATTGCTTCCAATACATTGGTAAGAGCATCGGGCGTATGGGCATAATCTACAATAGCTGTAAAGCCTTCAGTTGAACGGATTGTCTCGAATCGACCTGATACCGGTTTCAACGTGCTAAGTACAAGCAAGGCTTCTTCCGGACTTTGTCCTAGTAATATGGTTGCCCCGTAAACAGCAAGCAGGTTGTATACATTAAATACTCCCACAAACTGTACTTGCAGTTCTTTGCCATTGATCTCTATTGCAGTACCATCAAAGTGTTTTTCGATGATTCGTGCTTTGAAATCAGCTAAAGAATGAACAGAATAAGTACTTGTTTTAGCCTTTGTATTTTGTAACATTACCAATCCGTTTTTATCATCGATATTGGTAAGAGCGAATGCTGTTTCGGGTAGTTGGTCAAAGAAAGCTTTCTTCGCTTTTAGGTATTCGCCCATTGTTTTATGGTAGTCCAAATGGTCTTGGGTAAGGTTGGTAAATATTCCCCCTTCGAATTTTAGACCACTTATACGTTTTTGATGAATGGCGTGCGAGCTTACTTCCATAAAGGCATATTCGCACCCTGCATCTACCATGTTTTTGAGCATTTCGTTCAACGAAATAGGGTCGGGGGTAGTATGTGTGGCATGATATACTTTGCCATCTATATAATTGGCTACAGTAGATAACAAACCTACTTTATATCCCAGCTTGCGGAACATCTCATAAAGGAGTGTGGCTGTTGTTGTTTTTCCGTTTGTGCCTGTTACGCCTACTAGTTTCAGATTGTTTGACGGATCGCCATACCAATGTGTAGCTATTTTTCCGGCAGCATCGGCACTGTCTTTTACTTTTATATATGTGATTCCTTCGTTAGAAGTATCTATTTTGCTTTCGTGAAGAATAACTTTAGCTCCTAGTTCCAAAGCGTTTTTTATATATAGATGACCATCCACCTGAACGCCTTTGAGGGCAATGAAAACCGATCCGGGAGTTGCCTTGCGGGAGTCTGTAAAAACTCCGGTTACATTTATATCCTGTTCTCCCTTTATTTCTATTACATCTATGTTTTTAAGTAAATCCTGCAACTTCATATCTGTATTTGTTTTTTCGTTAATTTAATTCTATGGTTATGGTTGCTCCTTTCGTTGTTCTTGTTCCCGGAGCTATAGATTGCTGTTTCACTTTTCCTGCACCTATAAGGTTTACTTTCAGTCCTTCAAGCTCTAATAAATATATGGCATCACGTGCTCCCATTCCTATGACGTTAGGGACTAATCCTTGCTTGATAGAAGAATTGCTTTGAAGAAGAATACCATTGATCGAAGAGTCTGTATTTATCCAGTCTACTTTATCTCCCGAATAGTTGTAATCTTGTTTTAATTTTTTCAAAACAATCTCTGTATTTTTGAATGAACCGCTTTTAACGACAGGTATAAGTGAGTTTACTGTATCTTTCTGAGCAAGTATAGGAGTTGCTACAGTATTTCGTGTATATATCCCCTCGGCAATGGTTTTGAATACTGCTCCCGGCATAAGTCCCCCCGATGGAATTCCCTGTGGTCTGCGTATGCCTACAAAGCAAGTATATTTGGGATTGTCGGATGGGAAATATCCACAAAATGATACATAATATCCTTCGTATCCACCTCTGGCTGCAATCATTGCCGTTCCTGTTTTTCCTGATATAGGGAACATTTCAGATTCAATCGTTTTTCCTGTACCGTCGGTTACAACACCTCTTAGAATATCTTGCACCTCTTTGAGGGTCTTTTCTGAACATAATGAAGGATTTATAATCTCGGTTTCAAATTCTTCTTCTATTTTTCCGTCTCTCATGAAGGCTTTGGTGAGAAACGGCTTGATCATCTTCCCTTTATTTGCGATACCATTATAGAACATTAGCATGTAAATAGGTGGTACTTGTGTCTCATAACCGAATGACATCCATGGCAATGTCGTTTTAGACCATGGATTTGACTTATCATCAGGGAAGCGAATGACAGAAGTTCCTTCTTTTCCTTGTAGTGGAACATCCCATTCTATTTTTTTTGTAAGTCCCAGATCATGGATACGCTGTACATATTTTTGAGGATTATTTTCATAACCTTTTAATATCATTTTTGCGATAGCAACGTTCAGCGAAGAGTACATTCCTCTCGCTACTGTTACATAGCCTTTGTCTTGTCCTTTGCGCCAGTCATGGTCTTTTACGATGCGTCCCTTATATTCGAACAAACCGTTGCCGACAAAAATTTCTTCATCGGGGGTAACTACTCCGTCTTCAAGGGCAATCATCAGTGACACTGTCTTGAAGGTAGACCCCGGCTCGGACATGTACGAAAAAGCATTTGGATTACCTTCGGCATAAACACCGGGCGACATGCGGTCGAGATTGGTTATGGCTTTTATCTCCCCTGTAGCCACTTCCATTACAATAGCACATCCGGATTCGGCATTGGTCTCTACCAGTTTGTTGTAGAGCGCTTTCTCTGCTAAGTCTTGGACATCTACATNNCAAAGTGGTTTTTATATCCCATCCATCGGTTGGCTCGTTCAATACGACGTCTATCCAACGGCCTTGCACACGTTGGCGTGTTTTCAGACCCGGAATTCCTTTTAGTATAGAGTCGTATTTTAGTTCCAGACCACTGGCTCCTCCTGCGTCAAAGTCTTTGTATATAGATCCTACGGTTCTTCCGGCAAGGCGACCAAAAGGTTTTAAACGCATTGTTTTTTCTTCTGTAAACAAGCCGCTCCTATTGCTTCTCTGGCTAAAGAATGGGTATGTGAGAACTTCTTTCAGGTCTATATAGTTTATATCAGGGCGAATAATGCGCACATAGCGGCTGCGAACCTTTACCTTTTGGTTTGAACCGCTCTCCCTATTCCTTTCTATTTGGGCGAGCTCTTTACGGCTTAAATCCCATCCGTCTAGTATTACTCTTTTGTACTGGGCTGCACTTCTGTCGGGAAACTTCTTCGCCAGTGCTTGTGACAGAGGTGTAACGTATTTCATTAATGTATCTTTCTTTATGCCATCGGCCATAAAGTCGACATATACTCCGTAGAGGGGTTCGCTTGTTGCCAATAGGCGTCCGTCGTCGGCATAAATATTACCTCTGTTGGGGCGTATTTCTCTATCTTTCTTTACGGTTTCCTGTATGCCAAGTTCGCGCCACATGGGGCCTTCTACATACTTTATATTGAATATACATATTAGAATTGCAATAAATATCAGGGACATAATAAGTGCAATCCACCCATATCGGCTGATCGCTATATTCTTTGATGTTCCTTCAGATTTTTTCGCCATCTTCTATTCTTTCTTGCTATTTATTTCTTTCCCAGTTTATATATTGGGTCTTTTGTTTGTTTCAGATCAACACCGTTTTTCTGAACCATATCTTCTACTTTCGATTCGCGGCTTACACCCATCAGCTCTGCCGATATGGTGAGAGACTCATACTTCGCATCTTTTAGTTCGCGCTGAAGAGATTCTATTTTCGCCATTTTCTCGATACAGCTATACCTGTTGCTGATGTACAGCACAATGATAACGAAGACCGTGATGATAAAACGTGCGTTTTTCCAAAAGAAATCCTCGGTGAGGACAGTCCCCCCAAGAATATACATGATCTTCTTTTTTATATCTTTTACTGTCATATCAAACTTTTTCTGCAACTCTTAGTTTAGCACTCCTTGATCGGGGGTTGCGTTCTTCTTCTTCCTTTGATGGAGTGATTACTTTATTGTTTATCAGCTTGAACGGAGTTTCGAAGTTTCCGAAGAAGTCTTTTTCTACTTTGCCTTCAAAATTTCCTGTCTTAAAGAAGTTTTTGACAATACGGTCTTCGAGCGAATGATATGTAATGACAGACAATCGCCCACCCGGTTTTAGTATGTCAAGAGCCTGCTCCAACATCTCCTTCAACACCTCCATCTCTTCATTTACTTCTATGCGAAGAGCCTGAAATGCCTGAGCCAGTATCTTTTTCTCTTTTTCTCCTCTTCCTACAAATGAATTGAGTGTTGCAAGCAAATCACTTGTTTTCTTGTAAGGTTTTTCTTTTCTTGTTTTCACAATCACGGAAGCAATCCGCCGCGATTGTTTCAGTTCACCATACAGGTAGAAAACATCTGCCAGTTTTTCCTCTGTGTATGTATTTAGTATCTGCGCAGCCGTTTTTCCTCCCTTGCGATTCATGCGCATATCCAAGTCGCTATCTTCGAAACGGAAAGAGAACCCTCTGTCTTCGGCATCGAAGTGATGCGACGAAACGCCCAAATCGGCCAGTATAGCATCTACACCGTCTACTTTATGATACTTGATGAAATTTTTAAGATATCGGAAATTGCTGCGTATGAAAGTGAACTTACTGCTAGCTTCAATGTTGTTTATCGCATCTTCATCCTGATCGAAGGCATAGAGATGCCCTTTGTCTCCGAGACGTGACAGTATTTCTCTTGAGTGTCCGCCACCGCCAAATGTAACATCGACGCAAATACTATCAGGGTGAATATTCATCCCGTCAATACTCTCGTGAAGCAAAACCGGTATGTGATATGCATCGGCCATGATTAGTCGTTTTGTGAGCTGTTATTCATTAATGCCTGAATGCGAGCACTGAATTTCTCGGCAGGTATCAGTGTTTTGTCCAGAGCATCGTTTGTCCAAATTTCGATTGTATTGTCTACTCCTAAGAATCTTACATCTGTAGTAATTCCGACCATCTGACAGTATCGTTTTGGTATAAGGATACGCCCGTTGGTGTCCATCTCGAGGCGTTCGGCGTCAACAACAAATTGACGGAACAACGCTTGCTGCTCCATATCCCACCTGTTGAGGCGTGAACGTAATTTTGCAACTTCCTCTTCCCAGACTACCAGAGGGTAGAGGACGAGACAGTTCTGAAATAGGTCTTTCCTGAGTATCAATGTGTTCTGGTCGCAAGATTGCAATATCTTACGAAAAGAAGCAGGTACAAAAAGACGTGCTTTTGCGTCTATTTTTGCTTCGATATTTCCCAAAAACTGTAACATTAATACTTTGAATTTTAACAATATACAATATTCGACGTAAAGGTATAAAATTTATACACTTTTCCCCACCTTTCCCCACTTAAAATGTATGAAAAAGTTTTCAACATGAGATGAACAGGTTATAAACACAATATTAACAATGGGAGATAGGATTATGTTTATTGATTATTAGGTGTTTATATACAAATAAGTCCTGCCTTGTTAATAACTAAGGCAGGACTTATTAATATGTCTGTTAATAAATTAGCTAAGGATGGATATGCATTCTTCGAGGGTCAATGATTTCTGTTCGCCCGATGTCATATCTTTCAGTGTGATTTTGTTTTCATTTATCTCATTTTCACCAACTATAGCTACATAAGGANTCTTATTGGAGTCGGCATACGACATTTGCTTTTTCATCTTTGCCGCTTCGGGGAATATCTCTGTAGAGATTCCTGCCTGACGCATTTTTAAGATCAGAGGCAATATGTGAGCTTCTTCTTTTTCGCCGAAGTTGACAAACAAAACCTGTGTATTCTGTATCGAATCTTTTGGGTATAAATCGAGCTGGTTTAATACATCGAATATGCGGTCTGCCCCGAAGGAAATCCCTACGCCCGATACGCCCGACAATCCGAAAATACCAGTCAGGTTATCATAGCGTCCACCTCCGGTAATACTGCCTATTTGCACATCAAGAGCTTTTACTTCGATGATAGCACCTGTGTAGTAATTCAATCCTCTGGCAAGAGTAAGGTCGAGCTCAAGTTCGCAACGGATTCCTACAATTTTTAGTTTGTTGAGTATATATTCGAGTTCGTTAACACCCTGTATTCCGGTTTCAGAATCTTTGAGAACTGTTTTCAAGGTGTTTAATTTCTCTTCGTTTGTCCCTTGTAAAAGGATAATCGGTTGAAGTTGCTCGATCGCTTTTTGTGGGATGCCCTTCGAAGCAAGTTCTTCGTTTACCTTTTCCAGACCTATTTTATCCAGTTTGTCGATAGCAACAGTAATGTCTGTAATTTTTTCGGCCTCTCCAATAATCTCAGCAATACCTGAAAGTATCTTGCGGTTGTTGAGTTTGATACTCACCCGAATGCCGAAGCGGCTGAATACTTCATCTGCTATTTGAATCAACTCTACTTCGTTGATAAGGGAATCGGAGCCAACGATGTCAGCATCGCACTGGAAGAATTCGCGGTAACGTCCTTTTTGTGGTCGGTCGGCACGCCAAACGGGTTGTATCTGATAACGTTTGAAAGGGAATGTTATTTCGTTTCGGTGCATTACAACATAGCGTGCAAATGGTACAGTGAGGTCGTAACGAAGTCCTTTCTCGCTTATTTTAGTTGCAAGGCGGGTAGAGTTTTTCTCCAACAATTCTTCATTGGATAAATCTTTCAAGTAATCGCCCGAATTGAGTATCTTGAATAGAAGCTTATCGCCCTCTTCTCCGTATTTTCCCATCAGTGTTGATAGGTTTTCCATTGCCGGAGTTTCTATCTGACGAAAGCCATAGAGTTTGAAAACTTCACGGATAGTGTCGAAAATATAGTTACGCTTCGCCATTTCTTCCGGCGAAAAATCTCTTGTTCCTTTAGGAATTGAAGGTTGTGACATTACTTATCGATTAAAAATATTCAGGATGCAAAGGTAAAAAGAAGTTGTGAGTAAAAGGTCAGGGGCATGAGATATTTAATGTCAGGGGGTAATTTTCAGCGTTATGATAATTGTCGTATTATTTATTAATGATATAATTGTCTTATACATGATAGCTCTTAGTCGTTGTTTGGTCACGATGAAAAGTGACAATATAAAAAGTGCTGAAAACTGTCACCTTTGTCACCTTTTAACAATTTGGAGTTGGATATATGAGAGAGTCTGTGTTGCTTCTTTGTGGTTGTTCTGCTAATTTTATTGATTTATTTCCCTTATTTTTGTAATCACATATTATTTTATTTATACAAATTATGAAACATATTATATTTTCAATTCTATCTATCAGTTTATTGTTAAGCGCTTGTTCCGGTAAAAAACAAGAAAGTGCAGAAGTGCAAACGCTTACGGTGGGGGTAATGTCGTCAATGGATTATCTTCCTCTTGCAGTAGCTCAGCGTGAAGGTTACTTTGCAAAACATGGTGTAGATGTAAAAATTCAAAAATTTATGTCTGCCAATGAACGAGATATGGCTTTTCAGAGTGGAACTGTAGACGGAGGAGTAACCGACTATACCAGTGCGGCATTGCTGGCTTCGGGTGGGTTTGATATGAAGCTTACTTCTAAATGTCAAGCACCTTTTTATATTGTAGCCGGTGCGCAGTCGGGGATAAATAACTTGTCGGAGCTGAAAGGCAAGAAGATAGCCGTTTCTCAAAATACAGTGATCGACTTCTGTATAGATATGGCTTTGGCTAGTGTAGGCCTTACTCCTAACGATGTAAAGAAAGTGGAAATAAATAAAATTCCGACTCGCTTCGAGATGTTGCGGAATAATAAAATAGATGCTACGGGCTTACCTAATCCGTTTGCCCTGATCGCTGCAAGCGAAGGTTGCAAGCTGCTTGTATCTATGGATAGCCTGAAATATACTGTTACAGGTATTGTCTTTTCCCAGAAGGTGATAGACACGAAGAGTGAGGCTATTAAGAAAATGTATGCCGCATACAATGATGGTGTGGCTTATCTGAACTCACATACTGTAGCAGATATAAAAGATATATTGGTAAAAGAGCTTCAGTTTCCTGAACCTGTTGCTGAGAAGGTCACTCTACCTGCCTATACCGATGCTCAGCCTGTAACTGTTGCAGACAAAGATATACAACAAGTGATAAGCTGGCTCGGAGGCAAAAATCTGCTTAAAGCTGATTTCAAAGTTGAGAATCTTATAAATGATCAACTGACTAAATGATAGAGATGCTGTCGATAGAAAACCTGGAGGTAAAATACGGAAATACTGTAGCTTTGAATGATTTCTCCCTGACTATAAAAAAAGGGGAAATATATTCGCTTATAGGCCCTTCGGGATGTGGCAAGTCTACTTTATTAAAAGTCCTTTGCGGGATTATAAGAAATTATAACGGGCAGATTGTTTTTAATGGAAAAGCGTTTACACCCAGAGAAGTATCTATAGGATATGTACCTCAACACTATGGCTTGCTGGAATGGAA
The DNA here is from genome assembly GCF_002483985.1 of Dysgonomonas sp. UBA7630. Taxonomy (NCBI): domain Bacteria; kingdom Pseudomonadati; phylum Bacteroidota; class Bacteroidia; order Bacteroidales; family Dysgonomonadaceae; genus Dysgonomonas; species Dysgonomonas sp. UBA7630. The sequence goes on along the minus strand of NZ_DLIY01000017.1, from coordinate 47,780 downwards.
AACAGTGAAAGAAAATATCTTCCTTTCTTATAAGCTCAATAGCACTAAGGTGTTGAGAGAGTCGGAAGTTTCAGAGATTATCGACTCGTTAGAGATTGATGATATTCAAAACCGCTATCCTTCGCAATTGAGTGGGGGACAGAAACAACGTGTGGCTCTGGCTCGTGCCTTCATCTCTCAACCTGATATTCTGTTGATGGACGAACCGTTTTCATCATTAGATACATTTACTTCCGAAGCATCGCAACGGCTTTTCCTCCGTCTATGGGAAAAATACAAAGTAACCACTCTGTTTATCACACACAATATACATGAGGCTGTATCTATTGGTGAGCATATTATTGTAATGAGCAAATCGCCGGGAAGGATTATTCATCAGGTAGAAAACCCCTTGTTCAACGTATCTGAGTACCAAGAGGAAAAGTTGAGGTTTGTGGCATCTATTATCAATAAAATAGGGTACTGATGACAAAACGTAGAAAACATATTTTCAATTATTTCGGTTACATAATAGGCGGCTTTATCCTGTTCAATGTTATATGGTATATTCTTGCTGCCAGTCTTAGCCTGAAGGCACTGCCTTTCCCTACAGAGGTTTATAGTGGATACTCCAAAGCTTTTGAGAATGAGATATTAGACCATACATTCGCCAGCTTGCGGCGTATAGCATATAGTATAGGTATATCTTTGGGAATAGCTTTAGTGCTAGGCGTATGGATGGGATATAGTAAGAAGGTAAATAGTCTGTTGGGTCCTATGATTTATTTTTCTTATCCTATTCCTAAATTAGCTCTTTTGCCTATCATCATGGTATTATTTGATCTGGGCGAAACTTCAAAGATTGTTATTGTTATATTGATTGTCGTTTTTCAGTTGATCATAACGATACGTGATGCTGTAAAAAATATATCGAAAGAAAATTACTATGTTCTTATTTCATTTGGGGCAACGAGCTTACAAAAAATGAGACATATTACCTTGCCTGCTATTTTGCCCGAAGTCTTTTCTTCGCTTCGTGTGGCATTGGGTATTGCAACATCGGCTTTGTTCTTTATTGAAACATTCGGAACGGATAAAGGATTGGGATTTTACATTACCGATTCACAAATGCGAGTAGATTATATCCAAATGTATTTTGGTATAATTGTTCTTTCTCTGATCGGTTTTATTTTATTTCTGATCGTCGATCTGCTCGATAATATATTGTGTAAGTGGAAGAATATATGATTGTTATCTTCTCCAGAATGCAGGCATAAATAAAGAGAGTACAGTAAATAGCTCTAAACGTCCTGTCAGCATAAGGAAGCTGAGATACCATTTCGACTCGGTTGGTACTTCCGAGAAACTACCTGTATTACCTATCTCTGCCAATCCGCCCCCCACGTTTCCGAGGCATGAAACTGCTGCTCCGAGAGCATTCTCGAATTGCATTCCCGATAAGGACAAAAGTAAACAGCTGAAAATAAGGATGGCAAGGTATAAGAAGATAAAAGCCAAGACCTTGGTTACTACGTCTATCGAAATTACATGGTTATTCAATCGGATAGGGAGTATCGCATTGGGGTGTACCTGACGTTTAAACTCATTGATTGAATTCTTAAACAAGATAATGATCCTCACTATCTTGATACCTCCGGCTGTAGATCCGGCACATGCCCCGAAGACCATAAAGATGACAACTAAGAACTGATAGAAAGAACCCCAACTTATTATATTGTCAGTAGAGAAGCAGGTGGTGGTAAGCATCGATACTACTTGAAACAATGATGTGCGGAAGGCTTTTTCTACTCCTTCTATCTTGCCCGAACTGTAAAGCCCGATGGCAATAATGACAACAAAGAGAATGATAATAGATACATACCATTTAAACTCTTCATTCTGATACAACTTTTTGGCACTACCTTTCATAAAGAAGTAGATCAGCGTAAAGTTTATTCCTCCGATGAACATAAAGAGGGTAATGACATATTCTATATAGGCTGAATTCCAATGGGCGATACTATCTTGCTTTGTCGAAAATCCGGCAGTGGATATCGTTGTAAAAGCATGGCAAACAGCGTCAAAGAGACTCATTGGGCCTATCCAAAGCAGTACGACAAGAATTCCTGTGAGGAATATATAAACCAGCCATAGCCGTTTAGCTATTTGTGATATACGGGGGCGAAAACGATCGTAGCCTATCCCTGTGACTTCGGCATCGTACATTACAGATGCATTACCTCCCATGGGTAGGATTGTGGCCACGAACAATACGATTCCTAATCCTCCCATCCATTGGGTTATACTGCGCCAGAAGAGAAGTCCCTTGGGCATACTCTCTATGTCGTTTAGGATGGTTGCACCGGTTGCGGTTAGTCCCGAGATGGTTTCGAAGTAGGCATTACTGACGCTAGGTATCGAGTTGCTCAGATAATAAGGAAGCATACCGAAGGCAGATAATACGATCCACGAAACAGCCACCATAAAGAAGCTCTCTCGTTTTCCGATCGGTTTTGGGAAATCTTCGGTTCCTACCAATCGGATAAAAGCTCCTGCAAAGAATGTTATTGTAGAGCTTATGAGCATTGCATCACCCGCCGCTTCGTGTAAGTAAAAAGAAACAATGGTAGCACTCATCATGAATAGCGATTCTATGACAAGCAAAAATCCAATTGTTTTTAGTACAAACCGGTAATTAAAATTGCTCATGAACTTTCTATCCTGTTAATGGAACATTTTCTCGGCATCACGTAGGGTGTCATCCAAGCAGAAAACGACCACATGATCGTAAGGCTCTATCAAAGTATCACCATCGATCATCATCGGTTCTCCGTTGCGTATCAATCCGCCCAGCGTAACATTCTTGGGGAGCGTTAGCTTTTTTACCTCCTTCTTGGTTACATAAGAGTTTGGTCGAGCTATAATCTCCGCTACGTCTGCATTGGCGATTGTTAATGACTTTACGTTAGATACGTCTGCACTGAGCAGAAATCTGTATATGTTGCTTACTGTTATTAGTTTCTTATTTATAATAGAGCCGATATCCAGATTCTCAGCCATCGACATATAGTCCATATTTTCTACTTCGGCTACAGTCTTGCGTACTCCAAAGCGTTTGGCTGCCATACAAGCCAGAATGTTAGCTTCCGAATTTCCGGTTACAGCCACAAATGCGTCTATATCCTTGATTCCCTCTTGCAAAAGGAACTCAGCATTACGGCCGTCATTATGAAACACGGTTACATTCTTTGGTAGCTTTTCTAAAAGTTGGTAGCTCTTCTCTTTATCGGATTCTAATAGTTTGATGTTTGTATTGTCGGGTAAGTACTGACAGGTACGGATGGCAATACGGCTTCCGCCCATTATCATAATGTTTTTAACCTCAAAACTGGCTTTGCCTGCTATTACGGGCAGTTCGTTCACGTTTTCTTTTGTCGCGGTAAAGAATACGATGTCGCCCGCTAAAACCATATCCTTTCCTGTAGGAATGATAGTTACATTCTTTCGTTTAATGGCAACGATGTGGAATTTTTTGTCTTTGCTGCTTAAGTCGAAGAGGTATTTATTTACCAACTCCGAGTTTTCTCTTATCTTGATTCCGGCGAGTAATATATTGCCATCGCAAAGTTCTATCCATTGGCGTACCCACGGACGTTTTAAGGCTGATACTATTTCTTTTGCCGCCAGCATTTCGGGATAAACCATAGAGTTGATCCCTAGCTTTTCAAAAAACTCTTTATTCTTGGGTAAGAGGTATTCGTAATTATCGATGCGAGCAAAGGTTTTTTTTGCTCCCATATTCGCAGCCAATAAGCAGGCTGTTATGTTTGTAGATTCGTCAGGGGTGACACCAATAAAGAAATCCGCTTCTTTTATATCCACCTCCATCAAATCTTTTAGGGAAGTACAAGACCCGGTCATCGTCATTATTTCAAGATTAGAGCCAAGGAAGTTGAGCTTCTCTTTATCAGCGTCCATGAGTACAACGTCTTGGTTTTCTGCTGATAATAGTTTTGCTAAATGTGTTCCTACAGCACCTGCACCTGTAATTACAATTCTCATCGACTCTTACTTATATATTTTTTCTTCTATATTATTAGGGCTTATTTGTTTATGCAAGATAGACTGCATTCGTTTTACCAATCCTTGTATGTCAAGCTCGCATAGTTTTTTCAGGTCAGCAACCGAACCGTGTGTTACAAATTTATCTTGTATGCCTGCACGCACTACATTTATGTTCAGATAGTTATTGTCAGAAAAGTATTCTAAAACAACACTACCGAATCCTCCGTTGATAACACCGTTTTCGATCGTCAGTACATGGGTAAAATTCTCTGCCACCTCTTTTAAGATTGCAGTATCCAGTGGTTTAAGGAATATCATGTCGTAATGTGCGATAGAATAGCCTTCGTCTTCAACGATGTGGATAGCTTCACGTGCAGTATTTCCTATTGCGCCTATTGATAAAACGGCAAGATCTTTACCATCTTTCAACTTGCGTCCTTTTCCTATTTCCAGCTTTTGCATTTCGCATTCCCAATCTTTCAATATACCCTGTCCTCTTGGGTATCGGATCACAAATGGTCCTTCGTTACCGTAAGCGGCGGTATACATCAAGTGGCGCAAATAATGTTCGTCGAAAGGAGCGGCGATAGTCAGGTTCGGGACACAGCGCATATAAGCAAGATCGAATGCCCCATGGTGTGTTGGCCCGTCTTCTCCTACCAATCCTGCTCGGTCGAGACACATAATTACATGCAGTTTTTGAAGTGCTACATCATGTATGACCTGATCGTAAGCTCGTTGCATAAATGATGAGTAGATATTACAGAACGGTAATAGTCCTTCTTTTGCCAATCCGGCCGAATAGGTGACAGCATGTGCTTCGGCAATACCTACATCGAATGCCCTGTCCGGGAATTCTTTCATCATATAGGTCATAGACGATCCGGTTGGCATAGCAGGAGTAATACCTACAACGCGTTTATCTTTCTTAGCCAGTTCTACAAGCGTATGTCCAAAAACGTCCTGAAAGAGTTGTGGCTGATCTTTAGACTTTGTCACAATACGTTCTCCGGTTTCTTTGTCAAACTTACCCGGAGCATGCCATACTGTAGCCGAAACTTCTGCCGGCTTAAATCCTTTTCCTTTAATAGTGTGGATATGTAGAATCTTAGGGCCTTTCATATCCTTTATATTTTGTAGTATCCGAATCAGGTTTGGTAAATCGTGTCCATCGATAGGGCCAAAATATCGTATATTAAAGCCTTCAAACATGTTCTGTTGTTTGGTCAACAGTGATTTCAAACTATTGTTGAAACGAAGGATAAGATTTTTACCTTGTTCGGTGATAAGGTTTCCTTTCTTGAACTTTTGATAAACATCATTCCTTACCCTGTTATAGGTGGGTGAGGTAGTCATTTTTACCAAATAATCGCGCATACCCCCAACATTGTCATCTATAGCCATATCATTATCATTGAGTATGATAAGGATGTCATTTGGTTGAGAGCTTGCATTGTTGAGAGCTTCATAAGCTAACCCTCCGGTCATTGATCCATCACCTATTACGGCTACCACATGCCTCTTCTCATGTTTGAGAGAGGAAGCGACAGCCATACCTAGTGCTGCCGAAATTGAATTTGAAGCATGTCCTGCAATAAAGGCATCATATTCGCTTTCTTTTGGATTTGGAAACCCTGAAAGACCACCGAATTTACGATTTGTATGAAACAGGTCTCTTCTGCCTGTCAGTATCTTGTGGCTATATGCTTGGTGACCCACATCCCATACAATGCGGTCGTAAGGTGTGTTGTATATGTAATGCAGAGCCACAGTAAGCTCTACTGTACCGAGACTGGAGCCAAAATGTCCGGGATTTTTGCTTAGTTGATCAATAAGAAGACTTCTAAGTTCAGTACATAGAGACTCAAGCTCCTCGATGCTTAGATTTTTAAGGTCAGAGGGAGAGTTTATTGTCTGTAATACTGATATATTGTTGTTTTGTTCGTCCATAAAAATTCTATTGGAATGAAGAAAAATCTTTATTACTATTGTAATAAACAAGCAAATATATAAAACAAAAGCTATTTAGTATAAGATATTCTCTTAAAAATAAGACAGGATTAGACCTAGTTATAATAATATAAACAAAAGAGATTGATTAATGTTCTTTGTAAACATTATGTAAACAAGCTTGTAGTCCGTATTTGTTACTATTTATTAGGAGGATATGTATAGTTAAAAAGTTTCAGTTTTTGACCAAAATTTGATTTTGGGACTTTTTCAGAAAATGAATCATTATTAATTTTCCAATTTTTTCTTTATAAGATTTATTTTTTCGCTGATGAAGTTTATATCGGTTTTATTTTTGGTGCAATTCAGCGACAATTCATAATTATGAATGGCCAAATTCCATTCCTCCATTTTTGCATAAAAGTGAGCCTTGGTGCTGAGATAGATAAATTCTGTTTCTTCGTTCATCATGTTTTCTATTGTAATTAGCTCAGGTAGCAGATCGTGCAGACTCTTAAAGTTACTTTCAGCAATAATTCTGTTTAGCTTTACTGGAATCGAATATGGTTCCATTTTTTCGAGTTGTTTATATAGATAAGCAATCGTTTTCCAGTCTGTTTTTTCATACGATTCGGAAGTGCAGTGCATGGATGAAATCAAAGCTTCTAAATAATATTTATCTAAAGTCTGCTGGTGCTGCTTTGCTATTTCCAAGTAATAGAAACCTTCTTTTATTAAATCATTATTCCAAAGCATTCTGTTTTGATTCTCCAACGATATCCACGTATCGTTCTCGGTTCGTGCAGGAAATCTTGAGGAGTTGAAAAACATACCTGCCAGCAGAGAATTAATTTCAGGGTTTTCGGGATGATACTGGTGTAATAATTTTCCTAACCTGATGGCTTCAAAGCACAAGTCTAAATTTATGGTTCCGGCTCTTTGCGAACTTTTATATCCTTCATTGTAGAGCAGGTATATAATCTTAAGCAGATGGCTTAATTCCTCAATGGTCTGAATCTGAAAATCATCGTAAATTTCTGAAAATTCTTTGATCGTTTCTTTACTCCTTAAAACAACTTTCTTGACGGTTTCTGTTTTAATGATCAGCGCATTGGCAATTTCCGAATAGTTGAATCCGCAAAGGAAATAAAGTGAAATGATTAGTTTATTCCTTTCAGTGAAAGGCGCTTTTGAAAAGAAAATCAGTAATTTAAGTAAGCTGTCCTCTACTTCCTTTTCGGAGTATTCGTCACTGTCTCTTTCTGTGGATGCAAGGTAATTGACGTGTGTTTGTGCGATGTTTGATTGCCGGATCTTATTCACTAGCTTGTTGTTTGCAACCCGATGAAGCCACGCAAAGGGATTCTCGGGAACTTCTCCAAACCTCCATGTATTTAGAGCTGTTTCGAAAGATTCTTGAACTGCGTCTAGTATATCCTCAATCTTATGATAGCCATACTTTTGAGATAAATAGGAAACCATCTTTCCATAATGTTCTCTGAAAAGATGGCTCGTAAGTGTTTTTATATTTTCGTCAATGTTGTTCTTCATCAGTGTTGATGATTCTACGGATTTCTAGGGTTGCTCCACGTTTCAAATCAGGACAGCCTTTTGCCAGTTCTTTTGCGTCGTCTAAGGAATTAGCAAGGAGAAAATAATAGCCGCTGACACACTCTTTGGTTTCAACATAAGGACCGTCTGTAGCAATACCATCTTTCAAGGTAACACCAGCAGAATCGAGGGGATTTCCATCTTTAAAGTTCCCGTTTTCGACTAGCGTTTCTACCCATTTGATGTGTTCCTGAATGTCTGCTTGCATATCTTCTACGGACAGATCTCCATAATCTGCATTTTCCCGAATGAGTAATAAAAATTCTTTCATTATTTTTTATTCTAAGTTAATAATTCTGTTATGTACTTATAAGACAATCGGGTGTTTAATTTCGGGACAAAGTATTTAGATTTTTTTCTGAGATTCCCTTTTTTATTATCTATTGTTACTGATAGGTGTAAATATAGAATGTTTTTTAATAAAAAAAGCACCGAATTTTAAAATTCGGTGCTTTTCGTATAAATGGATATTTAAGAATATTTTGGTTTTCGCCCACTCCGTCCTTTATTCTTATCAGAGTGTTTTGGTGAATTATAATCAGAGCTTTTTCGTGTTCCGATATCTGAACGAGTGCTGAAGTTTTTACGGCCTCTATCTCCGCCACGGTCTTTAGCGTTTCCGCCTCCTCCACCTTGAGCTACCTCTACAGAAATACGTCGTCCGTTCTGTTCTTGTTTGCTCATGGATTTTATAACCTTCTGGGCATCTTTTTCAGGCACTTCGAAGAAAGAGAAGTTTTGCATTATGTCAATCCGTCCGATATTTACCTTTTCCGGAACATAGTCGTTAACAAGTCCCATCAGCGTTGCCGGATTTACATTGTCGGTACGTCCTACATTAATAAACAAACGAGAGTACCCTCTTTCGGCAGAGCGTCCGCCGGATGAACGATCCGAGCGGTCTGAGCGATCGGAACGGTCTCTGTCTTTACGTTTAGGGAATGACTTATCATCGCGAGACGAACGTTCGGATGGTGATTCTATTTCTTGTGCATCGCGGTAGTAATCGATAAGACGATTAAACTCAAGTGCTACTACACGTTTGATAATATCTTCTTTTTCGAGCCAATCTAGTTTTCTGTAAACAGAAGGAAGTATGTTTGAGATTTCATCTTCATTTACTTTTACTTTCTCTATTCTGTCTACCAGACTGAACAACTGTTTTTCGCAAATAGCTTCGCCCGAAGGGATAGCTCCCTGCTCAAACTTTTTGTTGATTATTTTTTCAATCTCTCTTACTTTTCCTTTTTCTTTTACGTGGATAATTGCGATAGAAGTACCTGTTTTTCCGGCACGACCGGTACGTCCACTTCTATGAGTATATGATTCTATATCATCCGGCAAACCATAATTGATAACGTGTGTCAAGCTATCTACGTCTAGCCCTCTTGCTGCCACGTCTGTAGCTACAAGTAACTGTATGTTTTTTATGCGAAATTTTTGCATCACATAGTCACGCTGAGCTTGAGACAGGTCGCCGTGCAGAGAGTCTGCATTATAACCATCTTGTATCAGTTTGTCAGCAATTTCTTGTGTCTCGCGACGGGTACGGCAAAATATAATTCCGTATATATTCGGATAATAGTCTGCAATACGTTTCAATGCCAGATATTTATCTTTAGCATGAACAAGGTAGTATACATGCTTCACGCTGTTCGAACCTTCGTTCTTTCTTCCGATAGTAATTTCTTTCGGGTTCTGCATGTATTTTTTTGTGATCTTAGCTATTTCTTTAGGCATAGTAGCCGAAAATAACAGCATCAATCTCTCATCCGGCACTTTAGACAATATCTCGTCGATACTTTCCATGAATCCCATGTTGAGCATTTCGTCCGACTCATCGAGTACTACATATTTTACATTCGACAACTCTACTGTTCTACGATTGATAAGGTCAATCAGTCGTCCCGGAGTAGCAACAATAATCTGTACGCCTCTCTTTAGTGATTTTATCTGACTCTCGATGCTTGATCCTCCATATACAGGAAGAACTCTTAGGTTATCTATATATTTTGAATAATCGGATAAGTCTCCTGCTATTTGCAGACATAGTTCACGTGTAGGACAAAGGATAAGTGCCTGAGGAACGTTCTGGTTTGTATCTATTTTTTGTAATATAGGAAGACCAAAAGCTGCGGTCTTTCCTGTTCCGGTTTGCGCGAGCGCAATTACATCATTAGTTTCGCCAAGCAAATATGGAATCACTTCTTCTTGCACAGGCATTGGGTTCTCATAACCCATTTCTTCGATTGCTTTGCGAATATTCGCGGCAACTCCTAACTCTTCAAATGTTTTCATTAAAAATTTTCAAATATCTTTTGTGGTAAAAAGCCCTTCATTTTTTTGACTTACTCCCACCCCAAAATTATTCGACATAAGAGAGCCTGTCAAAAGGACGCGCAAAGGTAGTAATTAGTTTTCAAGTTTTTACAATAATTGGGTAATAACTTTGTTTTAACTGTCTTATAAAGGCTAGATAGTGATATAAATAGAAGGTCTAAATTCGATATAATTTTGTAGTATAGCTCTCTTTTTGTTGGTTCGGATACGCCTGTGCATAAATATTTAACAAAACTAAAGCGGTTGTCAAATTAAAGAATAAAAATGCTATTTTTGTAGCTTGATGTAAAAAACACATTTTCAGAAACTATAAAATCGCATATCTATTAAATTTGAAATAATATGAAGAAATTTTTACTTTTCTCTTTTGCTTCTTGTGTCATGCTAAGTCCAATGGCTTTGTCGGCACAGAAAAAAACTTCGGCACAAAAGCAGCCTCTAAAAGCAGGTGTTGCAGCGGCGAAGCCTGTTCTTAAAACAGAGATGGACTCATTGTCTTATATGTTTGGCGCCAGTCTTTACGAGCAAGGATTGTCTATGTATCTACGCCAACTTGGTGTGGTTGCCGATACTACAGGAGTGGAGTCTGCAATGAAGCGTGATTCTATTTTAAACGCTAATAAGAATAACAGATCTGAGTTTATTGCAGGGCTAAAAGCAGGATTGGATGCTCCTGAGGAAAAAAATGCATACAACACAGGGCTTTCGGTAGGGGGGCAAATCCTGAAACAAATGATGCCGGGGCTTTTGCAGCAGATGTATGGTGAAGGGTATACAGAAAAGTTTAACAATGATGCTTTTGTGTCAGCGATGTATACTGCTATGAGTGGCGGTACTTTTGATATAGAAAATCCGGCAGAAGCATTCAACGAAAAAATGCAGGATGCTCAAGCTAAGATGCAGGCAAAACAAGAAGAGGCACAGAAAGCTCAGTATGCCGATCAGATAGCTGAGGGCGATAAATTTATGGAAGAAAATAAGGCGAAAGATGGGGTTGTGACTTTACCTAGCGGCTTGCAATATAAGGTTATCACAAATGGTACAGGAGAAAAGCCAACCGCTACGGATCGTGTGAAAGTTCATTATCACGGTACATTGATGGATGGAACTGTGTTCGATAGTAGTGTGGAACGTGGGGAACCGACTGTTTTTGGCGTTGGTCAGGTGATAAAAGGATGGACAGAGGCTTTGGAATTGATGCCGGTTGGTTCGAAATGGATTCTGTATATCCCTTACGATCTTGCTTACGGAGGAAGAGATGCAGGCAAAATCAAACCATTCTCTAATCTTATATTTGAAGTAGAGCTTCTTGAGATAGAAAAATAATTTCTGAGAAATTAAGATATAGAAGGTCGCTTTGTTTAGAAGGCGACCTTTTTACATCCTATTCTTTTTGATGTATTTAAAGAACTCTCAGACTCAAAATATTGTTTAATCTATTATAAGTATTAATGATAATAACGAAACAAAACTATTAAAGATGAAAAAACTGATTTCGTTTTTGATTATATCTGTTGTATTCATCTCTTGTGGGATGTTTAAGACTCTTGATTTAAGTAAATTGAGAACGGGTATGACAAAAGAGCAGGTGGTGCAAGCTGTTGGTGACCCTAGCCGAATATTAGCTGTGAATAATACACAGAATGGATATCAGGAGGTTTTGGAATACAGAACCCCAAGAAATGAGGTTTATGCTTTGGAATTTATTGATGACTATCTTGTAGGGTATGAATTCTTATACGAGGATGTTGAATATATAGCTCCGGCTCCTCCGATGATATTACCGGACTATGGCAGACCTATCTATATCGATCGTCCTAGTCGTCCAAGCAGACCTAGTCGCCCTAGCCGTCCTGAGATAGATCGTCCCGGAAACTCAAGCTCCGGTCGTCCTAGTCGTCCGGGAGAAGCAACTCGTCCCGGAAATTCCAGTTCGGGTAGACCTACTACGCCTAATGAGCCAACAAGACCTGAGCGTCCATCGAACGAACGTCCGGCAGCAAGACCAAACGAAAGTACTCGTCCATCTGCATCTAGTAGCGGAAGACCAACCAACACGAACGATAAGAGTAGTGGAAGAAGTGCAGAGAAAAAAACAGAAGAAAGTAGCTCTTCAAGAGCAACAAGAGAAAGATAATCTAAAGATTCCGGATACAAATAAAAGAGACTGATTCTGTATAGGAATCAGTCTCTTTTTATTTAGTGACGTTTATATTATCTTTTCTTCTTTGTACTGTTCGATTTGTTTCTTTCGTTCAGCTGTTGCTGTTGTATACGTTGAGCTTCTGCCAGACGTGCCATAAAGCCAGATTTCTTCTTTGGCTTAGCTTTGTTTGCTTCCAACTTAGCTAATACTTTTTCTTCGTTGATAATGTAACGGAAAGCAATAGTAAGCAATATTGTAATCAATAATGAAAGGAAGTAATAGTATGTAAGTCCTGACGGATAGTCATTCAACATAAACAAGAAGATAAGCGGCATCAGATACATCATCCATTTCATACCCGGCATCTGCTGTTGTCCGGTGTTGGTCATCTCCATATTGAATTTTGTATAGACAATATTTGTAATGGTCATCAGAATACAGAATAAACTGATATGAGTTCCAATCAATGGGATATGATTTTTCCATTCAAAGATGGCATCATAAGTCGATAAGTCGGTAGCCCACAAGAAGCTTTGTTGACGCAGCTCTATCGCATTAGGGAAGAACGAGAACAAGGCGATCAATATAGGCATCTGAAGCAGCATCGGTACACAGCCACTCATCGGATTGACCCCCGCCTTACTATAGAGAGCCATTGTAGCCTGTTGTTTTTCCATTGCCTGCTCCTGCTTCGGATATTTCTCGTTTATTTCTTCTACCTGAGGGCGTAAGACACGCATTTTGGCAGAAGACATAAATGACTTGTATGTCAGAGGGGAAATTACTAATTTAACAATGATTGTTAGTAGTAAGATTACAATACCCATAGATAGTCCGGTATTGCTCAATAAATTAAATATAGGAACTATAAAGTATTGATTAACCCAACGGAATAAAGTCCAACCCAGTGGAACCAGTTTGTCTAAATCTAGTTCTTTGTTTGCGTCTTTAACATTACTGTCATAGTTCTTCAACAAAGAGTAAGACATTGGTCCTAGGTAGTAAGAGAATCCTGCCGTGATGCTCTCTGGTGTTGCTCCCGGTTTTGCAGGTACATATAGTGTTGCTTCAAAGCTTTTCAGGTACTCGCTGTTTTCGTCCGTTTGCAAAACTTTCGAATTAAGGAGAGCTGTCTCTATTTTGTCGTCAGCAATTAGGATTGGAGCAAAGAACTGATTTTTGAAGGCGATCCATTTTGCAGGCTCTTTAACTTCTATTTCTTCATTTTTATCACTGCTCATTTCCTTTACATCACCACCCACATATTTGTAAGTGAGGTGAGAATAACGCTGTTCGTTCTTTACGCTTTTCTCTTGTCTGCGCATTCTCTGTGACCACTTCATCTCGAATATATCGCTATAAGTACGAGCTAGCATCGGCTGCATGCCTACCATATTGATGTCGTATTTCATCATGTAGTCGTCATCAGCCAGTTTGTACACAAAATCGATATACTGGCTGTCTGAATATGCATAGCGCATGATCAGCGAGTTGTCACCTTCTTTTTGTATAGGAGTAAATATCAATTTGCCTGTACTCAAAACCTTCTGTTGCTTGTTGGTCAGCAATAAGGTAAAGTCGGCATCATTGTTGAACAGGTAAAGAGAGTCGGTATTCTTCTTGTCGTCTCTGTTGTAGCTCATGTAGTCCTTGAGCTGAACACGAACCATTCTTCCCCCTTTGGTAGAAAATGTAGCTTTTAGTTTGCTGTTTTCAAGGGTTATGAATTGTTCTTGTTTTTGTTCTGCTGATGGAAGCGAGTCTGTAACTGCTACAGTAGAGTCGCTTTGCTGAGCCGAAGCACTGAAGAAATCATCAATCTTCTCGGTCTTTTTTTCAACTACAGAGGTGTCTATTTTATTTTCTTGCTCACGTTGCAGAGTTTGAGCATATTCGATAGAATCTTTTATGCGCTGTTGCTTCTGGCGTTCGATGTCTTCCGACGAAGGCCTACTCAATAATGTGAATCCAATAATTACGGCTGCGATCAGGATAAACCCGGTAATCGTATTCTTGTCCATTTATAATTATATGTTTTATTCCTTTCTTATTTTTTTTCTTTATTCTCTACGACGGCTTTTATAAAGCTTAAAAACAATGGATTGGGTGAAACGACCGTGCTGTTGTATTCCGGATGGAATTGTACGCCTAAGTACCATTTTTTTCCGGGAATTTCTACCACTTCCACAAGATCCATTTCCGGATTGATTCCTGTGCACTTCATTCCATTCTTTTCAAAGTCTTCTCTGAAATCGTTATTGAATTCAAAGCGATGGCGATGACGTTCTTCTATCATCTTTTTGCCATAAGCTTTGTATACAAGAGAACCTTTTTCCAATTCGCATTTATATGCTCCAAGACGCATTGTGCCACCCATATTGGTGATATTCTTTTGCTCTTCCATCAGGTCTATCACCTTAAATGGAGTATGATTATTCATCTCGGTAGAATTGGCTTCTTCCAGACCCAGCACGTTGCGAGCGAATTCAACAACCATGCATTGCATACCCAGACAAACTCCAAATGTAGGAACGTCATGTTCGCGGGCATATTTTAATGCATGGATTTTACCTTCCATTCCTCTTTGTCCAAATCCCGGAGCAATAAGTATGCCATCCATTGATGACAGTGTTTTCTCTATATTCTCTTCGGTCAGTTTGTCAGATAGTATAAAGTGGAGGTCGAGCTTATGCTCGTTATATGTTGCCGCTTGCAGCAACGATTCGTTGATAGATTTGTATGCATCGGGTAGCTCAACATACTTACCTACCAGTCCTATTTTAATTGTACTTTTGGCATGTTTTTTCTTACTTAAGAAGTCACGCCAAGGTTGCATTTCAGGTTTTTCTCCTATTGGCATTCCTAATTTACGGAGAACTATCTCGTCCATATTCTGTTCCTGCATCTTGAGTGGAACTTCATAAATAGTAGATACATCGACAGACTGTACCACAGCGTCTACTTCTACATTACAAAATAGAGCAACCTTACGCAATATATCTTTATTCAACGGATGTTCGGTACGCAGAACAAGCATGTCAGGCTGTACCCCTTCCGATTGTAATTGCTTTACGGAGTGCTGTGTCGGTTTTGTTTTCACCTCTTTTGCTGCTGCAATATAAGGAACATAAGTAAGGTGTACACACAGGCAGTTTTTGCCTAGTTCCCAACGCAACTGGCGTACGCTTTCGATAAAAGGAAGTGACTCTATGTCACCTACTGTACCACCAATTTCTGTAATAACAAAATCATAGTTGTATTTTGTGCCCAACATTTTGATGTTGCGCTTAATCTCATCTGTGATATGAGGTACGATCTGAACAGTTTTACCCAGATAATCACCTTTTCTTTCTTTGTTGATCACATTCTGATAGATACGTCCTGTGGTGATGTTGTTATCTTTATGTGTAGGCTGATTCAGAAATCTTTCATAGTGTCCCAAATCGAGATCGGCTTCATGTCCGTCAACGGTTACATAGCATTCGCCATGCTCGTAAGGGTTTAGTGTACCGGGGTCGATGTTGATGTAGGGGTCTAATTTCTGGATAGTTACTTTATAACCTCTGGCTTGTAGTAGTTTACCTAGTGAGGATGCTATAATACCTTTACCTAAGGAAGATATGACTCCTCCTGTAACAAATATATACTTCGTATTAGCCACGACTTTACGTTTTATTTTTTTAGACTCTAAAAAGAAAGGACAAAAGTAAGAAAAATATTTGGATACTCATTGCAAAATAAGAGTAGTCGAATCCTTAAAATGAAAATAATTATTAAAGAATTTATCTCTTTGGTTTTGACTTGCAGTCTATTAGCTGAGATGAAAAATGCCTAAAGTATAAACAGGTAATATTGAATAGCTTTTTTGAGGGTATGGTTAGAATGTAAAATATCTTTATTTCATACATTCCTTGTATATTTGTATAGAGTAAAAAAAATGAAGAGCATGAGCCAAAAAGTATATGATTGTATCGTTGTAGGAGGAGGCATAAGTGGGGTTACTTTTGCACACTATCTGAAAAAAGAAGGTAAAGCCGTATTGGTCTTGGAGAAAAATAAGAATACCGGAGGGCAATTGCAGACAGGACATCTTTCTGTTCAACCAGACTTCTGGTACGAGCTTGGGTCTCATACTTGCTACAATTCATATACCAGCCTGTTATCTATCGTGAAAGAAATACGAAGAACAGACATAATAGTTCCTCTCGGAAAATTCAGTTATGTGCTCTATACTTCGGGTAAGATAAAAAGTATTATGTCTGAAGTATCCAAGCTATCATGTCTACTTCACTTTCCGAAGTATTTCTTTTCAGACAAAGCAGGAAAAACTACCCGCGAATATTTTCGTCCTATCGTAGGGGCTTCTAATTATGACCGGCTCTTTACGAATGCCTTCAAAGCTGTGATCTGTCAACCGGCGGATGATTATCCTGCGGAAATATTTCTTAAGAAGAGAGACAAAAGAGAAAAGGAAATTTCACGACGTTTTACATTCAAAGGTGGCTTATCGTCCTTTATCAATGCAGTAGTAGAGAGCGGAGATCTTGAAGTCAATACTTTAAGTGAAGTGATTGATATAAAGAAAGAAGGCGATGTCTTTTTGCTTTCAACAGCAAGCGGGCAAATCTTTTATGCACGAAATATTGCTATGGCGGCAAATCCGAAAGTGAGCTCTAGTATGCTTAAGAATATAGAACCCGAGTTAGCCAGATTGTTATCCTCCATCCCGATATTTGCTTCCGAATCTTTGAACATTACTATAAAGAAAGATAAAATAGAGCTGAAACAAATAGCAGGTATTATTCCTTTGTCAGACGACTTCCTTTCGGCAGTATCCAGAGATCTGATAGAGAATGACGAGTATAGAAGCTTTACTTTTCACTTTGAGAAAGGCAAAAAATCAGAGAAAGAAAAGCTGGAGCTAATATGCAATGTATTGAATATTCACCAATCTGATATAATAGAGATTTCATCCATAGAGCATAGTTTGCCTGCAATGCGATTGGAGCATTTGCATATGGATGAGAAAGTACAAGCTATGCGAAAGAACAATAGTGTTTATCTGTTGGGCAATTACTACTACGGTTTGTCTTTGGAAGATTGTGTGAACAGGTCTAAGAATGAGTTCGAGAGATTTAAGAGCAACTTATAATTCTTTATAAATCTAAAGGGAGTGAAGAATATCCTTCTTCACTCCCTTAGAATGATATTGTATCTTATTTACTTGGTTTCAGTATATAGGTAATTTCTTTAGCTCCTGTCAACGCTTCATGAGATAGAGCATATCCATTCAATGTTTTGCCGTCAACTCTCACTTCTTTTATATAATTTGCCGCTACATCCTGAGGTTTAATCACATTAATAACAACCTTATCCGACTTATAGTACTTCGGATCAAGTTTGATTGTTATTTTGCTGAATGTAGGAGTCGTCAGTGTATAGTCAGGTTTTCCCGGACATTCGGGATACATTCCCATCATGCTGAATACAGCCCAGCCCGATATAGTACCTGTGTCATCATTGCCCGGAAGTCCTCCCGGTGTATTTGTGAAATGCTTGGCTAGTATCTCTGTCACAAGCTTTTGTGTACGCCATTCTTCTCCTTTGATCTGGCTAAACAGGTACGGATAGTGTATGTCAGGCTCATTTGTTACATCGAAATAACCATTATCGAATACAGCTTGTAGCTTATCTACAAAGCTTTTCTTGCCTCCCATCAGCTTGATAAGTCCCTGTATATCGTGCGGAACAGCAAATGTATAATTCCACGCATTCCCTTCGTGGAAACCCGGATTAGGTTCGAAATTCGCACCTTGTAATGGGCTGAAAGGAGTTAAGAATTCTCCGTTAGGCAAGATTGGTCTGAATGTACCATATTCTTTGCTGTAGTAATGCTTATAGCCTAGCGAACGTTTATAAAACTTTTCTGCATCTTCTTTTTTGCCCAAAGAGTTTGCCAATTCGGCTAATGTCCAGTCTGCCATATAATACTCTAAGGCATGAGAAACTGAATTGTCATATTTTTCTCTTAGTGGCACATAGCCCAGTTTCATATAATCATCATTATCGGGACGAAGTAAGTTTTGAGGTCCCGGAGTAGTTGCAGACTTTATGAACGCCTCGTATGCTGTATTGATATCAAAGTCTCTTAATCCTTTCATCCATGTGTCTGTAATTACAGGGATGGCAGGGTCTCCTTCCATTGTTAGCGATTCGCGAGAATATAATTCCCACTTTGGCATCCAGCCCGACTCTTTATACATATCTATCATGGTGCGTACCATCTGCAACTGACGATCGGGATACAAGAGGGTCATCATCTGGTGCAGGTTGCGATAGGTGTCCCACAATGAATATACGGTATAGCGGTTTTCTTTCGTTGTTTTTATCTCCGAGCTTTCCATTGCCGGGTATTGTCCGTTTACATCCTGTAAGATATTCGGGTGGATAAGCATGTGGTAAAGCCCTGTGTAGAATACTACCTTTTGGTCTTCCGAGCCTCCTTCTACAAGGATGCGTGAGAGGTCGTCGTTCCACATTTTGCGTGCTGCAAGACGGATAGCATCGAAGTCGGGTTTTGGTTGTTCCTTTTCGAGGTTCTGGCGTGCGTTTTCCATGCTTACAAAAGAAACTCCCATTTGCACTTCTACCGTTTCTCCTTCTGTGCAGTCGAAAGTGAAGTAAGCTCCTACATCATCGCCGGCTATTTCCTTTTCGTATTTTGTATAAATCTTATATGTTCCTGCATCTTTGTTCCAATCTTTTTCCCAGTCTCCTCCGGGGCGTTGGAATTTCCAGTAACCCGATTTTTGTGGGGCTTTGCTTACACGCATCACAAAGTAAATAGGAAATACAGCTTGATTTTGAGTATAGCAGAATGTTCCAAGTAGTTTCGTTCCCTCTATCTCAGTATCGTTTACTTTACGAACCATTGCGCCTGTTTCGTTTGTGAGACCTTCTCCTAAATTGAGCAAAATGTGATTCTGACCTTTAGGGAATGTGAAACGAGCTATACCTACTCGAGGTGTTGCACTAACTTCAGTTTTGATATTGTACTTGGTCAAGAAATTAGTATAATATCCCGGTGTTGCTTTTTCATCTTTGTACTTACTCCCGTATTTTTTATAATCTACTTCCAGTTCGCCGCTTATAGGCATCAAGAGTAGACTACTCATATCGGGGCATCCCACACCACTGAGGTTGACATGCGCATAACCCGTAAATACGCTATTGTCGTACGAATAGGGAGTAGACCACCATCCGGTGTCTTTGTCCCTTTTGTTTTCGGGCGAACCCATCACGTTGAACGGTGTTACCGACATAAATCCTTGAGGACACATCGCTCCGGGGTTCGTTGTTCCGTAGTTTGTTGTTCCTATAAATGGATTTACATAGTCAACAGGATCTGTTTGAGCAGACAGGCTGGCTGTTACTAGTGCTATGCTTATTGTTAATAGTATTCTTTTCATTTGTATGTTTTTTTGTTACACTGGGTGACAGGGTATTATCTAAAAAAGGTGACAAAAGTAACAGGTTTTCACTCATTCTTATTTGTCACCTTTTGTGTTACATTTATTATCTGATAATAGATAAATTACTATTTACTTTTTGTATTGTAACCTTCGGCTACGATGCTGTAGTTGGTGATACTTTTAGGTATATCCAATTCTATTAATCTTTTTTCGCCACCTAGCAGGTTGATATATCCATCAGAGAAGTAAGCAGGGAGTAATATCTCTTTAGAGTTTTTGTCTACTACATTTAGTTTTACCGCAACTGCTAATGTTTTTGATGGATTTGATACCTCTACCCATGTTTTACCTTTGTTGCTGATGGTTTTAATAGTTACAGTTGTTGACGGTAACGTATTTATGGCTTCGTATGATTTTTTATCTCCATTTGTCATCCAGTAATCATTGATTGATAGCACTTTCCCTTTTGCATCTTTTAGTTCAAGGCGTGCCAGATACAACTGAGGTAAGTTATTTCCTTTTTCGGGAACAAAACATTTAGTTGCTGAGTTTGCTTTTGCGTCTAATTTTATATTCTTCTTATATAATTCTTTTCCTTGAAAATCGATGAAGCGCAGGCCTGCTGTTACAGATTTATAATCATTCAATGTTGTATTAATAATCATAACATCATTTTCCGGTAAATTCATTTGTATGTGAATAGGCTCGCATGCTTTTTTTGCTCCGAAATAAGATCCCGGTGTTTCGTAATCGTAAGTATATGTTTGCCATATCATACTTGGCCATGCCGGATGGCTCATCCAAAGAATAAGTCCTGTGATTATTACAATCACAAAAACCAATGTAGAATAACCTACAATGGGTTGCCCTATACTGTAAGGAAGCCAAAGTGAAAAGTGCCCCATACCAATGAAATCCCAGAAGTCGTAACCAGAAGAACCTTCAGCGCCTTTCACCGATATCACTTTACCCGTATAAGGATCCATTTGCAGCGAATAATTATACCCTTGTCCACGGAAAGTTGCTTTAATTGGCGCATCTTCCGAATACTCTATATAATCAGGTGTTTTATCTTTAAATTCTTTCTTGGCAACTTCTATTACCGATGAGGGCCGAACAACCGTCGTATGTTTGCCTTGCGATACTTCGGGCAGTTTTTCCTGATCTACCCATCCATTCAGCTTTAATGCCCAAATAGCTCCCGTCAGGCATACAATAAAAAAAACAAGCCCGGAGATAAGCCCCAGGTAAAGATGCAGTTGATAAGCTATCTTTTTGAATGTCATGAGAGTTTTTTTTATTAGAAAATTTAAAGAAGGTATCCCAAAAGTAATTTTTATTATTAAAATATTACTTTTGGGACAACCTCATTATTTCTTAGAATCTATAATTCAATGCAAGAGATATGGTACGCAATTTCTGCGGTGTAACTGTACTCCATCCTCCATAATATTTTTTATTGGCGAGGTTATCCCCTTTCAAACTGATAGTATAGTTATCTCCATTATAAGAAACCAATGCATTGAAAATAGTATAACTTGGTAAAGTGAAACTACCGGTTGAGTGTCGGTTGAGTGTTTTATATTCTGATGCGTAGTTAGCACCTGCGCCTATTCCCCACCCTTTCAGTGAACCTGTAGTCAATTTGTAGCTTACCCATGCATTAAACAAGTTTGCCGGACCTGACTCTTCCGATCTTAGACCGATATAATCGCCATCGGCAGCATCCTTTGTTATCTTATTGTAATTGTGGCTATAACCCGCAATCATATTCAACCCTACAACAGGATTGGCGATAAGGCTTACTTCTACCCCTCTGCTTTTTACCACTCCACCTTGAATTACATTCAACACATTCGCCGGATCAGCCATCGTTTTGTTAGAAACTTTGATGTCATAGTAACTTACAGTCAACGAAACTCTATCGCTATACAGATTGCTTTTCACACCCACTTCCCACTGATTTGCTTTCTCTGGTTTCAATATCTTCATAGAAGTATTACCCGAACCATCGTGCTGCGTTACAGGTTCAAGATTTTGAAAACCATTCATATAATTGGCAAACAAAGAAAGATGTTGTAAAATTGGCTGGTAAACAAGGCCTAATTTTTGAGAGAAGGTTACCTGATTTTTCACGTCTTTAGTTTTCCACGAAGTTGATGCTGAATAGTTATCCAAACGAAGTCCTACTAATGCAGACAGTTGAGGAGTAAAGTTGACAACATCAGACAAATAGGCACTCCAGATCTTAACGGTAGAATTGGATACACTTCCCGGATCAGCAGCCAAGAGAGCATCCACTCCGGTAGCGGTAAGCACGCCTGTATCTGTCTGATTGGCAAGCGACACTACGCCGTTTGCAACCCAAGCATAACTATTATCCTGATATTCTTTCTGTAAATAATCTAGACCAAAAACAACTCTGTTACGCATGTTACCAAACTTATGATCTCCTGTAAAATTTTGCTGAACATTTATAGCATCGGTAGAAGAATTTAATCTGGAGATGTAGCGTGTAAAATCGCTACCATTTACATTATCCCATAAATATTGATAATACCCGTCCGATTTTGTATTGCTGGCAGCTACAATGGTCTGCGAGTTCCAGTTTTCATTGATTTTATATAAAGCCTGAGCTTGCATACCATAGGTCGGATTGTTGAGAGCAAGACGATTACTTGTATATGATTTCTTATAGTTCTTTTCAAACAAATCCATATTTGAGAAAGTAACGGGAGCAGAACGGTATAAGAAAATCATAGGAGCTGTTGTTCTCTCCAACGATTTATATTCCGTATTAATAAAGAAAGTCAAGCGATCTGAAGCCTTAAACTTAAAGCTAGGAGCTATAAAAAATGATTTTGAATAACCATTATCCTGAAATGTATTTTCATAATGGTAAGCTCCATTTATCCTCATACTGGCTTTGTCGCTCAAGGGAGTGTTTACATCCGCTGTTACTCTATTTAACCCATAACTACCTGTAATGTAACCAAACTCTCCGCCAAAAGTATCATACGGTTTCTTGGTAACAACATTGATCAGACCACCATAATAAATAAGGTTTCCACCGTAAAGTGTTCCCGAAGGACCTTTTACCACCTCTATATTTTCCACATTTGCCGGATCCAAAGCTCCGTTACTGATGTTAGCCACACCATTCACAATAGTAGGTTGCAAAGAAAATCCGCGCATGGTGTAATATTCCGCACCATCCCCTGCACGTCCGGTACTTTCCCACAATCGGGTTATACCTGTCGCATTTTTCAATGCTGTATTGAGGCTTGTAACGACTTGTTCTTTAATAACCGTCTTGTTGATTGTATTATATACCTGTGGATTTTCCAAGTCGGCAAGAGGGAGTTTAGCAACCGATGCGCTTATTTTTTCGGCAAATGGGTTCTTCTTGGTTGCTATAATTTCTATCTCTTGCAGATTTTCGGTCGTTTCGTTCAAGAAAACATCCTGAACCTGTAGATCTTTGCCTGACTCTACAGCGACTTCAACTTTAGACAATTGCAGTCCCACAGATGAGAACAAGAGCGTGTAACGTCCGGCATGAACGCCTGATATCTTATAGAATCCTTGAGAATTCGACATCTCGCTCCTATGTAATTCTTCTATCGTTATACTAACGTTAGAAGCTGGTTTTCCATCAGAAGTAAATACCCGACCACTTATAACAGCCGATTTTTGCTGTGCTGACAATGATATGACAATGCCCATAAGCAAAAACATTATACCGAACAGGCGTAAAGAAATACGTTGTTGTTGCATTTGTAAGTAATTTTATGATAATAATTTTGTATGTTAATCAGCTTAACACACGTATGTTTCAGATATACGTAAACAAAGTTTATTTCTACTATCAAAAGATTATAGATATTTTAGTTATCCTTTGGGATGAGCCCGGCATTTTTTGTCTCCTTAATTTGCTTACTCGTTTATATAAAAATAAACACTGCTTTTTCGGCACAAAAATATAAATCAGTACAAAAAGCTACAATCACCATAAATAATGATTTTGAATAGAAAAAACACCTACTTTCAGGTATATAAAGATTAATTATAATTACAGGGGAAAGGTGATAACATTGAAAGAGTAGACATCTTTCACACAAATAAGCTGAGACGATGTATTTAAGGAATGTAAAGCAAAAAACAATAGAAGGTCGAATAATCTAACTTCTATTGGGAGGAACAAATCACTAAATTCCCTATCTTTACCATGTTGCTATATCTTATAATATGACAAACTCGTCTTGTATAAAAACAATAAGATTTTATCTTTATGAGAGTAGGCACAGAGGATAAAAAGGTAACAGATAAAGACAGCGATAAAACTGTCACTTTTGTCACCTTTTGCTCATAAGATACTGAAAATGAATATCAATTATTTTTGTAACCTTGTTACTTTTTTTACTATATAATTAGAATATGACTTTATACGATGTTGCTATTATTGGAGGAGGGCCCGCAGGTTATACCGCAGCCGAAAGAGCTTCTGCCAACGGATTAAAAACTGTATTATTTGAAAGAAATGCATTGGGTGGCGTATGCCTCAATGAAGGTTGCATCCCTACCAAAACACTTCTATACTCGGCAAAGACCCTAGATAATGTAAAAAACTCTGCAAAGTATGGAGTCGGCGTAGAAGGAAGCCCAACTTTCGATCTGCCTAAAATAATTGCCCGCAAACAAAAAACAGTGCGTAAGCTGGTAGCCGGCATCAAACAGAAAATGGCTGCTCATGATGTAACAGTAATCATAGGCGAAGCAACTATCGAAGGGGAAGACGGAGAGCGTAATATCGTCATATCATGCAACGGTGAAACGATTACCGCAGCAAAGGTATTGTTATCTACAGGCTCTGAAACAATTATTCCTCCCATCAAGGGACTCAGCGAATCAGGGTACTGGACATCGAAAGAAGCGTTAGACAATAAAGGCGTACCGGAATCTTTAGCCGTTATCGGAGGGGGAGTTATCGGTGTCGAATTTGCTTCATTCTTTAATAGTCTGGGAGTAAAAGTGACAGTAATAGAAATGTTACCCGAAATACTCGGAGCAATGGACAAAGAACTATCTGCCATGCTTCGTGCAGAATACACCAAGAAAGGTATCGACTTTCACCTGAACACCAAGGTCGTTGAAATAAAAGACGGTCAGATTATTATCGAAAAAGACGGGGTACAATCGACAATCGAAGCCTCTCAGATATTATTGAGTACAGGACGACGCCCTGTTACAGCAAACCTAAATCTGGATAAGCTAAATATCGAGTTGTTCAGAAACGGCGTGAAAGTGAATGAGAATATGCAGACATCTCACCCCAATATATATGCATGCGGAGATATTACAGGATATTCACTCCTGGCACATACTGCGGTACGTGAAGGAGAGGTAGCCATCAATCATATACTGGGTAAGACCGACAGCATGAGCTACAAGGCAATACCGGGAGTGGTATATACCAACCCTGAGATTGCAGGAGTAGGACAAACAGAAGAAGAGCTTACGGCTAAAGGTATAAAATACACTGCCCACAAGCTACCAATGGCATATTCGGGACGCTTTGTGGCTGAGAATGAACTGGGAAATGGCGTTTGCAAACTGATCATCGGCGAAGATTCAAAAATCATAGGTTGCCACATGTTGGGTAATCCCGCCTCGGAACTGGTGGTTATAGCCGGCATTGCTATCGAAAAAGGATTTACTATAGAAGAGTTTCAAAAGATTGTATTCCCTCATCCTACAGTCGGAGAGATTATACATGAATCCCTGTTCTTATAATCTTACGGGAAGGCCTTAGCTCTGTCGGGGATCAACACCCCACATGAGCTTATTTCTCAACGTTTTGTAGAAGGTATTATCTTTCCGTTTTAATACCTGAAGGGTAAAATCTGCCTTCTTTACAGTCAGCTTCGTCCCTGCCTGAAATACATTAGACCTTCCGTCCAATGAGATGAGAAAACTATTGTTACGGCTTTCTACATCAAAGGTGATAATGCTGTCGTCTGTTATAACCAAAGGTCTGTCTCCCAAGCTATGAGGGGCTATGGCAGCAATAACGAAGTTGTGAGCATCGGGTGCTATTATCGGCCCTCCTACACTGAGTGAGTATGCCGTAGAGCCTGTAGGTGTAGCCATAACAAGTCCGTCAGCCTCATACGAGGTCAGGTATTCGTCGTTGATATATGCATGCACAGTAATCATCGAAGCGGTATCCTGCTTCATAATAGCCACTTCGTTGAGAGCATAGTTGAAGCCATGATATATCTTATGTTCGGTAGTCAGATGCAATTGGCTACGATGTTCGATACGATAGTTACCCGAAAATACATCTTCGAAGGTAGCTTCCAGATCTTCTTCGCCTACATCTGCCAAAAAGCCTAATCGTCCGGCATTTATACCGAGTATCGGAATATTCTTTTTGCCTATTACGGATGCCGTACGCAGGAATGTTCCGTCTCCTCCGATTGTTACCACGAGGTCAACATCGAACTCATCGTTCTTTATAATACCTGCGACACTATATTGCAAGTGATGACAATCTCTTAGGTAGTAATAGAATTTCTCCTGAAGATAGATTTCTACGTTGTTATCGTTTAAGATTCCAAATAACTTTTCGACCTGTTCTTTCTTCTGATGCTTGCTACCGAATATGGCTATTTTCATCGCATTTACTTTTAACGGAACCTATTTATATACAAACAAATGATTTTCTAAGCTGTTAATAAAACGGAACTGATACGCACATTCTCATCAAATCATATTACATTTGTAGTTTGATATCGTTCCACAAAGGTGCTAAAAAAGTTTTATCTATTAACATCTATCTCTGGCAATTTGTGAAGAACGGCGGTTTTTAATGGTTTGACATGACAAAGTTAAGTGTAAATATTAATAAGATTGCAACGCTACGCAATGCTCGAGGAGGTAATGTTCCTGATGTTGTACAAGTTGCTATCGATTGCGAAAGATTTGGTGCAGAAGGTATAACAGTTCATCCTCGTCCTGACGAAAGACATATTCGATTCAAAGACGTGTATGACTTAAAGGCAAAGATCAGAACTGAATTTAATATCGAAGGTTATCCTTCACAAAAGTTCATAGACCTTGTTACAACGATACGTCCCACACAAGTAACACTTGTTCCGGACAAGCCCGATGCGATTACATCCAATGCAGGTTGGGACACTGTTGAACATCAACAATTCCTATCCGATTTGGTTGATACATTCAGGGCTGTAGGTGTACGCACATCTATCTTTGTTGGCACAGAGCTCGAAATAATAGAGGCCGCAGCAAAAACGGGAACAGACAGAATTGAGCTATATACAGAGCCTTATGCCTCCAATTATGTCAAAAACAGAGAAGCTGCCATAGAGCCTTTTGTAGTTGCGGCCAAATTAGCGAAGAAACTTGGACTAGGATTAAATGCAGGTCATGACCTCAGTCTCGAAAATTTGAATTATCTATATGAAAATATACCCACAATAGATGAAGTCTCTATCGGGCATGCCCTTATCAGCGACGCATTGTATTTGGGTCTTGAAAATACAATAAAGGCATACAAGGATTGCCTGAAACCAAAAACTGAAGTAGACTAAAAATGGAAGCTCAGAAGGATAAAATAATAGGTCTAGGTGCAACAATCGGATTTCACTTGCTAATTATCTTAGCTCTTATTTTTTATACCCTCGATTTGACACCAATGGCAAGGACTGCCGAAGATTTGGGAGGAGTTCCTGTTATTTTTGGCAACGTACCCGATGCATTTGGAGACGATGAGCCCTTTGGTAGAGGCAATGGAGACGTTGGTACTGAAGAAGCCACTTCACCCAATGTGGTTGAAGATCCGATCCCGATGGTAGAGAATACTGCAACCAAAACAAAACCGGCAGTATCGAACACAAAGGAAGCTCCCGTTACTCAAAATCTGGAAGAAACAGTAGCTATAAAAGAAGCTAAGAAAAAAGCGGAAGAAAAGAAACAGCAAGAAGCAGACGAAAGGCGGAAGAAAGCTGAAGCTGACCGTGTAGCACAACAAGAAGCGGCCAAGAAAGGACAGATCAACAACCAAATGGCGGGACTGTTTGGCAATGGAACAGGCAGCGGCAGCAGAGGCAATACTGAAGGAACAGGCACACAAGGTGTACCAACAGGAAATGCCAGCTATGGCAAAACGTCAGGAGTTGGCGGCTGGGGATCGTTCGATCTTGGTGGACGCAGCCTTGGCAGCGGCGGGCTGATCAAACCGAACTATTCGGTAGACGATTACGGTACTGTCGTTGTCGATATATTGGTAAATGCTAAAGGTGATGTAGTAGAAGCTACAATCGGAAAAGGCACAAATACACCAAATACAAACCTGCGGAACGAAGCTCTAAGAGCCGCAAAAAGGACAAAATTCAACAC
Organism: Dysgonomonas sp. UBA7630; assembly: GCF_002483985.1. Lineage (NCBI taxonomy): Bacteria > Pseudomonadati > Bacteroidota > Bacteroidia > Bacteroidales > Dysgonomonadaceae > Dysgonomonas > Dysgonomonas sp. UBA7630. The sequence continues at coordinate 19,796 of NZ_DLIY01000017.1, read as the reverse complement.
AGTGTCATCCGTCACCAATCAAAAAGGAACAATCACATATAAGTTTAATTTAAATTAAATGGATATGAAAACTATATTTTTATTTCTGACCACAGGATTTGAAGAGATTGAAGCTCTTGGCACAGTCGATGTTCTTCGCCGTGGAGGTTTGGATGTGAAAACCGTTTCGTTGACTGACAGCAAACAAGTGGTTGCCAGTCATCAAATACCTGTAATAGCCGACCTGATGTTCGACGAGGTTGACTTCTCTAAAGCAGAAATGCTTGTTTTACCGGGAGGCACAACAAAGTTCAACGAACACGAAGGCTTGAAAAAAGAACTACTCGCTTTTGCCAACAAAGGTGAAAAGGTTGCTGCAATCTGCGCTTCACCAATGGTCTTAGGAGGCTTAGGTCTTTTGGAAGGGAAGAAGGCAACAGCCTACCCCGGATTTGAACAATACCTGAAAGGAGCTACATTGCAAACAGAAAAAGCTGTTGTAATAGACGGAAATATAACTACCGGAAGAGGTCCCGGACTGACTATCGATTTTGCGCTAAGCCTTGTTGAACAATTGGCAGGGAAGGCAAAGAGAGATGAAGTCGCAGCCGGCTTGTTGGTTAAGTGAAAAATTTAATGGGAAATGATGAGGTGCGAATCTCATCATTTCTCGTATTACCATAAAAATTAAGTAACACAACATTAAAATGGAATTCTTACACGAAGTTTGGAACTTCTTTCTTAACCTGTTAAGAGATACAGGCGGAACATTAGACATGCTGGTAACTGAATATGGCTTATGGGTATATGCCATTTTGTTTTTGATCATTTTCTGCGAAACAGGTTTGGTTGTAACACCATTTTTACCGGGTGACTCTTTATTATTTCTAGCAGGGGCTATCGCCGTACGTCCCGATAATCCGCTACATATCTATTACCTTGTCGGTATACTGATTGTAGCTGCCGTTATAGGAGATGCAGTAAATTATTCGATAGGCCGTCTCTTTGGAGAAAAGCTCTTTAGCAATCCCAAATCGAAGATATTCAAGCAAGAATATCTTGAAAAAACAAACAAGTTTTACGAAAAACATGGAGGCAAAACCATCATCCTTGCCCGCTTTGTACCTATTGTTCGCACCTTCGCTCCTTTTGTAGCAGGTATGGGCAAAATGAGCTATAAACATTTCTTCTCCTACAATGTTATAGGAGGTATAGCATGGGTGGTTATCTTTTGTGCTTTAGGTGCTATTATAGGAAGTAACGAATGGGTAGAAAAAAATCTCGACAAGGTAGTCATTATTATTGTTGTGGTATCTATTCTTCCGGGTGTTTACGAAGTAGCTAAGGCTAAGTGGGAATCAAAAAAGGAAGCGAAAGCTAAAGCCAAAATAGGAAATTAAGAAAGATAATTAAATTTATCTTTATATATAAATAAAACCACCTTACTGATCAACTCTTATCAGTAAGATGGTTTTTTAATTTAAATATGTCTATAATATGATTATAAAAGCAAACTTGCCCGACTCCGGGAAGAAGAAACGATTGGTAATTATCGGAGGAGGGTTTGCCGGACTCGAACTTGCAAAAAGAGCGGATAAGAATCATTATCAGGTAGTACTGATAGACAAGAACAATTACTATCAGTTTCAACCCTTATTCTATCAGGTAGCTATCGGGGGATTAGAACCGAGTTCGATATCTTATCCATACAGAAAGAACTTTCAGAAAAACAAAGACTTTCATTTCAGAATGTGTGAGGCTTTAAGCGTAAATACATCTGACAAAAAGATTGAAACAAATATCGGTATCATTACATACGACCTTTTAGTTATCGCCACAGGATGCGATACAAATTATTTTGGGAATACAGATCTAATAGAAAATACATTCTCACTAAAATCTGTATCCGAATCACTCTTGATGAGAAACAGGATACTACTAAGCTTCGAGGAATCTTTGATCACAACAGACGAAGAAAAACGAAAAGAATTGTTGACTTTTGTTATCGTCGGAGGAGGAGCAACAGGTGTTGAATTAGCCGGAGCATTAGCCGACATGAGAAGAACGGTTTTGCCGAGAGACTACCCGGAGATAGATTTTACTAAAATGGAAATCCACTTAGTGAATGCAGGTTCCCGTCTACTGGCAGGTATGTCGGAACAAGCATCCGAAACGGCATTAAAAACATTGCTAGACAGAGGTGTTATCGTTTATCAGGAGAAATCGGTAAAATCGGTAGAAAGTCCTTATGTGAATATTGCTGACGGCACGCAAATACGCTCCCGTAATGTATTTTGGGTGGCAGGGGTTAAGCCAAATAGCTTAGCAGGTCTTGACGAAACGGCATATAACCGGGGACGTTTGGTTGTAAACGAATACAATCAGGTAAATGGCTATAAAGATATTTTCTCAATTGGCGATACTTCTTTACAAGCATCCGAAAGTTATCCGGTCGGTCATCCTCAGGTAGCTCAAGTCGCGCTACAAATGGCAAAACAACTAGCCAAGAATATCAATAAGGGAGAATCGGACAATTGGGATAGATTTGTATATGTAGACAAAGGCTCATTGGCTACCATTGGGCGTAATGCTGCTGTTGCCGACCTCGGGAAACTCCGCTTTGGAGGCTGGGTTGCCTGGTGGTTGTGGTTGCTGGTACATATCCTTTCTATTGTGGGAATGAGAAATAAGGTTTCTGTATTCATCGACTGGGTATGGAGTTACCTGAATTATGATGTTTCGCTACGTCTACTAATTCGTCCTAAGTTCAACGACATGTATAAGGATAAGAGAACTAAACAAAGCAACGAACAAATCCAAACTTAATGCAGTAAGATATATTCCAAGAAAATGAACTATCTTTGCATCAAATTGCAGTAGGTCGGTTTGCCGCTGGCTGCCGCAAGGCAGAAAGAGGAAAGTCCGGGCAACACAGAGCATCGTATTTCTTAATGGGAAGCTGTTCGTGAGGGCAGAGTTAAGGTAACAGAGAACAACCGCCCCTATCAGGGGTAAGGGTGAAAAGGTGAGGTAAGAGCTCACCGGTCTGTATAGCAATATACAGAGCCGTACCACTTGCGAGTTGTAAGACCATGTATACCGGCGCATGTAGGGCTGCTCGTCCGATGCCGGGGGGTAGGTCGCTAGAGCCTGTTGGCGACATCAGGCGTAGATAAATGGCAAGCACTCTTCTTGAAGAGTACAGAACCCGGCTTATAGACTTACTGTATTTTTATTTTATTCTAAGTAAAGGGCGATTCTTGTCCGGCTTTCGCTTCATTATATCTTGGGAAAAACAGCTTAAGGAAAGTATTAGCAATAATAAAAAAAACAATCCTGCCAAAATAAATATGACAGGATTGCTTCACTAAACTTATCTTAAATTACTTATATCTCAACCATTTAAACATTTCGGCAAAGGTTACTTTCTTACCATACATCAGAATACCGACACGATAGACCTTTGCAGCCAACTTAACCATCAATATGGCGGTTACATACAACACAACAACTGACACGACCAACTCCCATATAGATATTTCGAACGGAGCACGTACCATCATCACGACAGGCGCGGTAAATGGTATGATCGAACACCAAAAGGCCATCGCGCCTTCAGGATTCTGAGATGCTGCAATACCTGTATAAAAGGCTAATAATAATATAATAGTCAATGGCATCATCAGCTGCTGAGCCTCTTGCGAATCGTTAGCAGCAGACCCAAACATGGCATACAAAGAGGAGAAAAGAAGATATCCTCCCACAAAATATAATATAAGGCAGATTCCTACTTGCAGCCAGTTGACACCCAATATACTATTAACAGCAGAAGTCATCTCCGAGTTATTCTGTGCCATTGCACTTATTGCCTGTTGGGCCTCCATTGTAGCAGAGGAGTCTACACTTGTCCCGAGGAATATTTGCATAGCAACAAGTGCACCGCCTCCTATAACAAGCCAAATAACCAATTGTAGCAAGCCAACCAATCCTACTCCAACTATTTTACCCATCATCAGATCTAAAGGTCTAACGGATGAAATAATCACTTCAATGATGCGGTTTGTTTTCTCTTCTACAACACTTTGCACCACCATTTGCCCATACATCATTATAAAGAAGAACATACACAATGTAAGTCCCATTCCTACAAAAGATGCCGCCTGACCAAGAGTTTCGGTTTTCTGTCCGGCTTCGTCGAGACGGATAGTGGAAACATTAATATGATCTTTCGATTTCAATATTTGTTGCAGATCGGCAACAAGTTGTGGTTCGATATTACTTCTTTGGGTAAAATCATCTATCTTTTTATTTCTAACAGCATCCGTAAGTATGTTGTTGATATAAACAGTCAACTCACGAGGAGGCTGTTGCTTTTCGGAATAGAAAGTTGCTGCATTCGGATTTACACTCAGGTCTTCCGATATCTCTAATATGGCTGTCCGCTTATCGCTCGGCTTACTATCGCTATCCGATAATTTCACAAACTCATAGTTCTTAGAAGACTGAAACAAACTAAAGTAAGAACCTGTATGATCGATTACATACACTTTGTTTATATCATCATTGCTACTCAACATCATCAGCAATGCAGGGATAGTAGACACTCCCAAGAATAAGAATGGGGTTAGCAACGTTGTCAAGATAAACGCTTTGGTTTTTACCCTCGAGGTAAATTCCCTATGTATAATTAGCTTTAATCCTCTCATTGTTTTGTCTCTGATACGATTTGTATAAAAATATCATTCATCGAAGGCAATACTTCTTCAAAAGTCACCACTTCATAGCGTTTGGCTATCTCTTGTATCAACTCTGAGTTGGAAGCCTCATCATTACGCTGAATGAGTAATTCCGTAATATTACTGTCCGTTGATTGCGATAATATCGAAAAGTGAGAAGATTCCAAATCAAAAGTTTCACCCACAACCTGAAGTTTGAAAATATGCTTTCTATATCTTGCTCGTATTTCCTTCACATTTCCATTCAATACAACTCTAGACTTATTTATCAGAGATATTTCGTCACACAATTCCTCTACCGATTCCATATTATGAGTCGATAGAATTATTGTTTTGCCCTTTGCTTTCAGATCCAACAGCTCTTTCTTCAACAATTCTGTATTCACAGGATCGAATCCGCTGAAAGGCTCATCAAGAATATACAAATCGGGTTCATGTATGACAGTAGCAATAAATTGTATCTTTTGCTGCATACCTTTCGACAGTTCCTCCACTTTCTTTCCTTGCCAAGATAGTATATCAAACTTCTTTAGCCAATATTGAGTTTTTTGTACTGCGTCTTCTTTCGAGAGGCCTCTCAATTGTGCCAGAAAAATAATATGCTCTCCAACTTTCATTTTCTTGTACAAGCCTCTTTCTTCGGGAAGATAACCGATATTGAAAACATCATCGGCTACCGACACCCTTCCATTTATAAAGACTTGTCCTTCATCGGGGGCAGTTATCCTATTTATTATGCGGATAAGGGAAGATTTGCCTGCGCCATTAGGTCCTAGCAATCCATAGATGCAACCCTTTGGCACTTGTATGCTTACGCCATCGAGAGCCCTATGACTACCATATTGTTTCACCACATCGTGTGCTTCGAGATAATACATATTTTATAGTATGGTTTATATTCTTTTTATATTAGTCGCACCAAAAACATAAAAGTCACAGAGCTCCGGAAATATTATAGTCTTATTTCTTATCACCCACTAATACTCCAGAGATACACCAATAACTCAGAGCACTACCTTCGGGATCTCCCACAGGTATAGCCACCTTCAGTTGGTGTTCACCGGCCTTCACATCCCCAATGTGTATAAACACAGGATAACTCACTGTACCCGGACACCAACCCGAACGGCTCAGGTCGGATGACGATAAGCCATTTGCGAAATTACCCGAAGCCGGGTTCAACTCTCTATAACTACCGCAATCTTCGCGCCAAGGGGTGTAAGCGATCAGGCGAGAGCCATTCATAAATATCTCATTAAGCTTCGGATTAAATTCGTCTCCTCCACCCCAGCCGCCATGGCCTGTAGATATATAACGAATATAAGCATCTTTGAGATCCACATCTGTTTTGAAGTTCACAGTCAGAGAATCGTTACGGAACAATCCGTCAGGATAAGCCTGTCCAGCCATCTCCATTATATTTGTAGTTGTAAACAGAGGATATACTTCTTTCTCTGCCCGCTTTTCGTTTGGATAATACTTAATCTTCAAAGAAACATTATGTCCGTTTTTTGCATAATTTCCGATCCATGCACCTACCCACACTTCATTTTTCAGATACTTGGCATAGTCTGTAATTTCTTGTTTAAACACTACAGAATCGGGCCAGTTATATTCAGCTACCTCAATATGGTTATATCCTTTTACTCCGAATGAAGTATAAAAACGCATCAACTCGAGAGGCGGCAAATAATCCTCTGTAGCAACCATTCCCTCATACGATTTCCCATGTTTATCAGTATACTGAGGTAATGCCTCTCTTCCTTTTAGCAATCCATCCATAAATGATTGCTTCTTATCGGTAGGCACGATAAAGACGCTACCCGTACGGTCATAAGCGTCCCCTTCAGAGTGTTGAGCTAGCTCAGCAAAAATAGAATAGCTAGTATTATCGGCAGGAAGTTTTACTTTTTTCAAGACGATAGAACCATTGGCAAATTGCATTATTTCTGTATCGTTCAACTGCTCCGGCTTAGGAATATCCCTAAAGTATATACTCTGATTATTAAATACGTCGGCTACAATAACCTGGCTTTGCTGTATACGGTAATTATAGGCAGGGGCAGTCAACTTATCACCTTTAAGAACAGGTTTTACATTCACAATCTCTTTTAGCAAATCAATCTTTATTGCTTTTTCTTCGTATTGTCCGTTTCTTAGTACTTTGAGTACTACCCCATCCGGCAAACCAACACCGGGTTGCATAGATCCTTTGACTCCTAATTGAGTTGTATACCATATTTCTATCGTATTAGAATTAATAACTGTTTTCGCCTTTTTGCAGAGGTAGCCGGCAATAGTTTCTGTTTCGGGTAAAAATTCCAGTTTATCATTTAATATAAATGATCGCGTTGTATAAAACTCATCACCATTTGCCAATTTTGCGGTTTTTGTTTCTTCATTTGTTGCATAATCAAGATAGGTGTATTGTAACGGAGTACCCTCTTGCACTTCGGCATATTTACGACTTATTAGAACATCAGTTCCGCATATCTCTACGATGGTATTTGATCCTTCGTAGGCTTTACCATTCATACTTGTCTGGTAGGTGATACGCACTGTTTTAAAATCTTTCTTAGGTTGAGCATTCATTACAAATGCGAGAAGTAATAATTGGAATAAAAATAGGTTCCTTTTCATAAAATATATTTTAGATAAAAGAGTTTTTAGGTCAACGGACAAAGATAAAGATAATCGCGGATTGATTAAAAAACATTCAAATATTTAACGACCATTCTTTAGACATTCCCTTAAAAAGCACAAAACAAATAAACAATTCCATTTTTCTTCGTATTTTTGCCAGCCAAAGATGCTTTGAGACTAAATCATCGAAGCTTAATTACATACTAAAATATATTTCTATGAACAACGAGAAAGGACTGGACTTTAAATCCACGATTTCAACCGAAGACAAAAAACTGTTCATCGAAACCTACGGCTGTCAAATGAATGTAGCAGACAGCGAGGTTGTTGCATCCGTAATGCAAATGGATGGTTATACCATGACAGATAAGCTGGAAGAAGCCGATGCTGTTTTTGTAAATACATGCTCGATACGTGACAACGCCGAGCAAAGAGTTATTCAACGTCTCGACTATTTCAACGCCCTCAAGAGAAAGAAGAAGCCAAATATGATTATTGGTGTTCTGGGTTGTATGGCCGAACGAGTAAAAGAAGAGCTACACGACAAGCATCATGTAGATGTTGTAGTAGGCCCCGATGCCTACCTCGACCTGCCTAATCTGGTAGGAGCTGCCGAAAATGGCAACAAAGCAATCAATGTTCAACTATCCAAAACCGAAACGTATAAAGACGTAATCCCTCTACGCATCGGAGGAAACCACATTTCGGGCTTTATATCCATCATGCGAGGATGTGATAAGGTGTGTTCTTATTGTATAGTGCCTTATACAAGAGGTCGTGAACGAAGCCGTTCGCCACAGAGTATCCTTAACGAATTGGAAAATCTGCGAGACAAAGGATTTAAAGAAGCCACATTGTTGGGACAGAATGTCAATTCATACCGCTTTACAAACGAAGACGGCAGCATTGTAGATTTCCCCGCACTATTGGAAATGACAGCGAAGGCTGCACCTAAAATGCGGATCCGATTTACGACTTCTTATCCGACAGATATGACAGATGAAACTCTGGAGGTAATCGCAAAATATGATAACCTGTGTAAGTTTATCCACCTACCTGTACAATCGGGAAGCAGCAAGATGTTAAACGTAATGAAGAGAAAATATGATAGAGAGTGGTATCTGAACCGTATTGAAGCGATTAAACGCATCATACCGGGATGCGGCATATCTACTGATATCATGTGCGGTTTTCACTCCGAAACGGAAGAAGATCAGCAAGAGACACTATCACTGATGCGTGAGGTATGTTTCGACTCGGCATTTATGTTCAAGTATTCGGAACGTCCGGGAACATACGCTTCAAAAAAATTAGAAGACGATATACCTGAAGATGTTAAAATAAAACGTTTACAGGAAATTATAGATTTGCAAAACGAATGCTCTCTTGAAAGCAACAAGCGAGATGTAGGCAAAGTATTTGAAGTACTTGTTGAAGGATTCTCTAAACGGTCGAGGGAACAGCTTTTCGGACGAACATCCCAAAACAAAGTTGTTATTTTTGACAAAGGAAACCATCGCATAGGAGACTTCGTGACCGTAAAAGTAACAGGGAATACTTCGGCTACACTATTCGGTGAAGCAATATAACAATCGGGCTAATAGTTATTTTTACTGAAAAATATTTTCGATATTTCAAAAAATAGCTATATTAGCTGTCCTTTTAGGGAAAGCAAGAAGATTATTAGCGGTTTAGCCCGTATTTTAGTGATCAATCCAATTTATAATAAAGTGTTGAGTTGATGAAATTTATTGATACTCTCACACGTTATTATATTAATGTAGAATTAATTTATAAAATAAATAATTATGAATAAAACAGGTTCGAACTTATTGTTCTTGGCTATAGGTGCTGCGCTAGGTGCAGCTGTTGGCTATGTTGCTGCTTCTGACAAAAAGGAAGAATGGCTGAAAGATATAAACAGCCTGGTAGACAAAGTAAAAGGAAATGTAAGAAACGCAGCCGGCAGAGGCAAACATAAACTGGAAGAATTAAGAGACGATGTTGAATAACTCCGAAGAAGAAAAAAGCTTAGGAATCTTAATTGAAGAAATTAAATTAGATTTATTAAGCTATATCAACAGACGTATCCGTTTGTTTAAACTGGATAGTTTTGAGAAGATAGGTTTATCTGCCTCCGGTCTGGGATATGGCTTAATAATAATAGCTATTGTAGCTGTTATTTTATTCTTCGGGCTTATTGGTATGGCTTTTTTTCTTGGAGAATTATTCAACAGCTTGGCTGTAGGCTTTGGAATCATGACTCTGTTTTCATTGTTTGTTTTATTGCTTGTAGTTCTTTTTCGGAAAAAGATACAACAATCGATATTACAGAATACTATAAGATTTATGCGTAAAATAGATACAAATGATGAAGAATAGATTGACACCATTAGAAGAACTGCGTCAAGAAAAAGAATTAGTAAGGCTTGAATGCAAGGAAGGTGAAGAACGTCTATCCGAACATTGGGCGTATCTATCAGACAATGCAGGTTCATTGATTTTTCAAAGTACAATAAACTCTGTACTGAGCGTATTTGGTTTTGGAGGATCATCCAAAAGTAAAAAGCGACAAGACGAAACCTCAACTTCAAGCAGTCTGCTTAGCGGATTAACCGCTTACTACCCTGTAATATGGGAAATTGTGCAGCCAATAATATGGCGGTTTGTAATAAAGAAACTCAAATCGATCTTCTCGGGAAAGAAAAAAAAGGAGAAGGATAAAGATAACGACTAAAATAAAAACAAGAAAGGAAATTCACCTTTCTTGTTTTTGTTTTTAGACTATTATTGGATATCAAATTATTTATTTACTTTTGATAATCAGTTAATTTAACCTTCGCACTATGGAAAGACGTAAATTCTTTAAGTCATTAGTTATTGGTGGTCTGGGTGCAACAGTTTCTCCGATTCTTAAAGCTGCCCCAACCCTCACCTCAACAGATGTAAAGCCTGAGACAAATATAAAAGATGCGTTATCTATCCCTAGAACCAGATCTTCTATGCCGGGTAAATATCCGGGTAAAGTAGTCAGAGTCAATCATAGTTTAGCTATTGTTGAAGGAAAGCCTTCTGAAGAAACCGTTTTTGAGATGCTGAAAGAATCGATGCTGAAACTTACGGGAGAAAGCGATCTCAACAAGGCTTGGCTACAATTTGTCGGCAAGGATGACGTAATAGGTCTAAAGGTTAATCCTGTAGCGGGAAAACTATTGACAACTTCGCATGCCGTTACACAAGCCGTAATAAAACAACTGGAAGAAGCAGGCATATCCCGTAGCAATATGGTAATATGGGACAGGCGCGAAATGCAACTGCATGAAACAGGCTATACAGAAGAAAATTATCCCGGCATAACCATCACCGGTACTGAGTGTGAAGATGCTTCGGGCAGTTACTACAATAGCGAAGGTAAACTATACAGCGAAGAGCGCATCGATAAAGTTCATTATTTCTATGCTGATGTAGAAGGCGAATATGACGCTTATACCATGCCTTTCATGGTAAATGGAGGAAAATATTCTTATTTTACGAAAATCTGCACTCAAAAGGTAACAAAAATCATCAATCTGCCTGTATTGAAAAACGCAGGATCATCAGTTACACTTTGTATGAAGAACCTTGCGTTTGGTTCTATTTCAAATACCGCAAGGCTCCACAAGGATTTGTGGCACGAAACTTCTGCCTATGTATGTGCCTTCCCGCCACTGCGAGACAAAGTTGTTTTGAATATTGTAGACGGGTTGATAGGTTGTTTCGAAGGAGGACCTGCAGCAAATCCTCAATTTATATGCAATTACAATACTATTCTGGTGGGAACCGACCCTGTTGCCGTTGACCGCATAGGACATGACATTGTGATAGCAAAAAGGATAGAAGAAGGTATTCAATCCGAAGATAAACCGGCTGCTCTCAAATTCATGCATCTGGCAGAGGAACTAAAGCTCGGAGTGGCAGATAAGAATAAAATAGACCTAACAGAAGTAAATCTAGCCTAGATGAAATATTTTTTCTTAACATTTTTATCATTGCTACCTCTATTGGGAGTAGGGCAAACGTTGTCGGATATCACGATCGAAAAGGAACGTACCTTTGTAGGGACAGGTCTATATGGTTTTATGAATGGAGGTTCCGACTTATATCTCGAATATGGATTCGAAAAACTAACAACGAGAGATATAAAATACAAGGAGGAGAAATATACAATAGATATTTATGAAATGTCGTCTCCCGAAAATGCTTTTGGGATATATTCCTTACATACATTCAAATGTATGAGAGCTGATACCCTTCGTTTTTTCAATTGCTTATCTGCGTACCAATATCAGGCAGCAATCGGCAATAAATATGTTTCAATCGTTTTTCAGTCCGGCTCGAACAAAGCTAAAAGGAATGCCGATGAGCTTCTGTATCTGTATGTGAATACACTCAACATGAAAAGAATATCTTTACCATTAGAAATGAGGAAAGAGATTCCTTATTCATCGTCTATAAAATACTTAAAAGGGAATCTGTCTATATCGAATGCTCAACCATCACTTTTGAAATGGATAGAAGGCATATCTTTCTCTGATATATGGCTCGCTTCGAAAAGCAATACAGCACTTATTTATCCGACTGATGATAAAAATATGGCGAAGCTAATAGAAAGAGTTCCAAAAGAAAATATACTAAAAATAGAAGATAAGTACGTTTATTTAAAATGTCCGAATAAAGAGGATAGCAACGACACAGGTGTATTCGGTTTTTAAAATCACAAAAACCACAAAACTTTATCTATATAGAAAGGGTTTATAATCTGGATATAGAGAAAGTGACAGATAAAAACAGCGTAAAAAGTGTTACTTTTGTTACTTTTTCATCAAAACCTGTTCTATGACAACGACAGATACAAATGAGATAAGACATAAAATGAATATATATGGCAGAGAAGGGAAGCCATTCTTCTTTGCTATTAATTTTGAACAAACAAAAGGTTTATTTATCGATAATCCTTTGCTGCAAACTGATGTTTTATTTCAATTCTGCGGAAAGGGCAATGCTACTGAGAAAGAGACAATAAAAAAAGTATCTTCATTCAATTACATTCCTATCCCCTATTCTGAGTATAAGGAAAAATTTGATATTGTACATAAAGGATTAAAAGAAGGATACTCTTATTTGACCAACCTCACAATAAAAACACCTGTTTCTTCTGATCTTACACTCGAAGAGGTTTTCTTTCAAAGTAAAGCTTCCTACAAAGTGCTATATCCGAGTAAGTTTGTATGTTTTTCGCCCGAACGGTTCGTCAAAATAGCGGGAAAGACAATCTCAACCAATCCCATGAAGGGAACTATAGATGCAAACATCCCTGACGCCGAACAGATAATACTGAATGACTATAAAGAAACAGCAGAACATAATACAATAGTGGACCTTCTCCGCAACGACCTCAGCATTATAGCTGATAATGTAAGGGTAAACAGATTCAGATATATCGATCGTATCAGGACAAACAAAAATGATATTTTACAGGTCAGCTCAGAGATAACAGGCATCTTGCGTGATGAGGATTATCTTAATTATGGGGATATTATCTTTGGAATGCTTCCTGCCGGTTCTATTTCGGGTGCACCGAAAGACGCGACAAGAAAAATTATACAAGAAGCCGAAAGTGAGCCACGGGGATATTATACAGGAGTATGCGGATATTATGATGGGTACGAATTGGATTCGGCTGTTATAATACGTTATATAGAAAATGACGATAACCAATATTATTTTCGAAGTGGAGGTGGTATAACAGCCTATAGCAATTGTGAAGAGGAATATAAAGAGGTTTTAGAAAAAATTTATCTACCAATTGTATGAAGCAGTCATTCTCTGAAGTAATAAAAATTTGTAATGGTAAGATTTTCAATCTTCCTGCACATATAGCAAGAATGAACTTTACGTTACAGTCTTTTTTCGGTTCTACGATTCCATTTAGTTTGAAGGATGAAGATATTCCTTTAGAATTCCGAGAAGGATTGGTTAAATGCCGTATTGTATACTCTCTCGAGAATCTGGAGATAGAATATTCTCATTATAAATTCAGAGAAATAAACAGTTTAAAGATCATTCATGATAACTCAATCGATTATTCTTTCAAGTATGCAGATAGAACAGCCTTTGAAAAATTGATGATGCAGAAAGAAAAGTGTGATGATATACTCGTTGTCAAAAATGGATTTGTGACCGATACGTCATTTACGAATGTAGTATTCGAAAGTGATAAAGGCTTATTTACTCCCTCTACATACCTGCTACCGGGGATAAAAAGACAAACCCTTTTAAAAGAAAGAGTTATTAAAGAAAAAGTAATTCGGATCGAGGATATTGAAGACTATAGAAAACTCTACTTAATAAACGCAATGATGGGTATTACAGATAATATCAGCATACCCATATCAAGGTTAAAGATAGATAGCCTGTAAATTACTTCAGAGTCAAATCTGCATCAATAACAGTTTGTACCCTATTCTTTGTAGAATCGGTATTTATAGCCGTAATATTACCTTTACAGTTTGTAAAATATACATAATTCCCCATGTCATAGAAACGATAGACTTTACAACCATCATGTTCGAACAGATATGACACCTCATACGTCTTATTATTCTGAGAAGGGGCTTCTACTAAGGGGCGACCAGAATAGCAAGATTGAAAACTAAACGCAAGTATCAAACCAAATAGACTTAGTAATGCTTTCATAATATTTCTATATTAAGTTAATCTTCTTTCTTCGGATACTTCTTTCCTGCAAATATATCATATTTACGGAACTCGCATTGTAAAGAGCCATTTACCAGTTGTATTTTCTTGGAAGGCTTCAATCCTATTTTGTCAAAACACTCTTTCTTATAGCTCAGTATCCATGCCGAATAGCCCATAAATACATGCTTCAACCGTTCGCCTATATTTTCATACAAGCCGAACAAATCTTCAGGCTTTATTCTTTCACCATAAGGAGGATTCGTGACCAGAACAGCATTTTCGGATGGAGCCTCTGTATAGTTCTCAAAAGGCATCACTTTCAGATCAATACATTTTTCCAATCCGGCATTCTTTACATTCTTCGCAGCAATAGCAATAGCCTCGGAGGAGATATCCGAACCATATATCTTATGTTTAAACTCCCGCTCACCTGAGTCATCGTTATAGATCGTTTCAAACAAGTCTGCATTGAAGTTTTTCCACTTCTCAAAAGCAAAATTCGGACGATAGATTCCCGGTGGCACATTCATGGCTATCATCGCAGCTTCTATCAGCAGAGTACCCGAACCACACATTGGATCTATAAAATCAGATTCTCCGCGCCAACCTGTTTTAAGTATCATTCCCGCAGCCAGTACCTCGTTCAAAGGAGCTTCAGTTTGAGCAACACGGTAGCCTCTCTTGTGTAAAGACTCTCCCGAACTATCGAACGAAAGGGTACACTTATCATGAGCTATATGAAAGTTAATTAACAAGTCGGGATTTTCTACATTTACCGAAGGACGTTTTTCCGTCCTCTGCATAAAATAGTCGGCAATAGCATCCTTTACGCGATATGCGACAAATTTGGAGTGTGTAAAGTAGTCCGAAAAGGTTATGGCGTCTATAGCAAAAGTACTATCCTCTGTAAGATGTTCAAACCAGTTCATGGCTTTTACCTTCTTGTATATATCATCAGTCGTCTTTGCTTTAAACTCATAGACAGGACGAAGTATACGAAGAGCAGTCCGGCACTGTATGTTAGCCTTATACATTAAAGCAAGGTCACCTTCGAAGGAAACCATGCGCTTGCCTATCTCGAGATTGTTTGCACCTAAGCCTATTAATTCTTCGGCCAACACATCTTCTAGTCCCGCCATTGTTTTGGCGATCATTTTAAACTCTCTTTTTATCATCCTTTATAATTTCAACTTCTTAGATTTTCCTTTCGACTCGTTATGGAAAGCATCTACAGCCGTTACAACATATTTATATTCTTTAGCTCCTCCTTCATAAGGGAGTACTATACTTTTCTGCCTTGTGATAGAAACAATATTCTGAGCATTCTCCAAGTTTTCCTTTTCTCCTTTTGCAAAACGATAAACAACATAATATTGAGCTGTCTCCGGATCATATTTATCAGACTTTGCATCCCATTGCAATGTATGAGTAGTTGCCGTAAAAGACTCTTTCATGTTACTCACCTTTTTGGGTTGTTTGTTGTACATGTGCGTATATGCAGGGATAAGAGCGGGATATTTGTGATAATTAGATTGCAAACGGCTAGCTATTCCCTTATAGTTGTCCAATAGTTCATAAGCAGGCCAGAAACAATTTCCATGCACTGTGGTAAAACTGCGAGACAAAAGCATTTTTTCCGCCAACTGATTGTCTCCCGAAGGCTGAGTTGTAGCATCCATTGTTCTCTTTATATCCTGACCAATATAGAGAGGTTGTCCGAAATTATTATTCGCCCACCATTCTATCAGTGTCTTATAGTCTGCAGCAGTATGTCCTATCTCCCAATATATTTGAGGCATATTATAATCTATCCAGCCATTTTTCACCCATAGCTTAACATCAGCATATAAATCGTCATAGTTTTGCAATCCACTGGTATTACTTCCCGAACCATCCGAAGTACTTCTCTTATTCCTATATATTCCAAAAGGGCTGATACCAAATCTCACCCATGGCTTTGTAGTCTGTATGGTATGCTTCACATCTTGTATCAACAGATTCACATTGTTGCGACGCCAGTCTGCTCGCTGATTCTGAGAGAAACCTTGCGGTCTACCATATGTATTGAAGCTGTTATCATCAGGGAAAGATTGCCCTGCAACAGGATAAGGGTAGAAATAATCGTCCATGTGAATAGCATCCACATCATAGCGCATGACTATATCCTTAACTACATCACAAATAAATTGTCGGTTGGCAGGAATACCCGGATCAAAATATATCTTGTTGTCATATTTCACAAAACGTTCAGGATGTTTATGATAAATATGATTTTTGGAAAACACATCGCTAGTTCCTGACGATACCCGGTAAGGATTCAACCAAGCGTGCAATTCCATATTTCGCTTATGACACTCATCTACAAGAAAGACCAAAGGATCGAAGCCTCCATCGGGAGCTTTTCCTTGTATCCCTGTAAGAAAAGCACTCCAAGGTTCAAGATCTGATTTGTAAAAAGCATCGGCATACGGACGAGCCTGAAATATAACAGCGTTGATGCCATCAGCCTGCATTTGATCTAATATATTTGTAAAGTATGCTTTCATCTGAGATGAATTCATAGTCTTATATCTCGATTGCCAAGCAGTACTCAACCATGCACCCCTAAACTCCCTTTTGGGATGGGATATATCGGAGAATTTCACACGTTGTTTCTGAGAACCGCAAGATGATANNATAAAATTATAGCAATTGTTAGTATAGAAAAAAGAAGGGCTTTGTTCTTGTACATTGTAACATTATTTAATTATGCATCTGCAAAAATAGGAATAATAACTAGAATAAATACTTTACTTTTGTCTATATCAAACGAAATTACAGTGAAATATCTATTATTTTATGTGCTTCTTTTTATTTCATCCTGTTCTATTGCCAAGGAGCCGTTAAGAATCGGAGTAATTACAGATACCCACTATCTGTCGGAACAATTGATGGATGAAGGGCAAGCTTTAAATGATTATATTGCTTCCAGTGGTAAGAATATCAAGTATGTACCACAGGTTCTGGATCAGGTGCTAAATGAGTATCTTAACAGTGATATACAAATACTACTTATTTGCGGCGATATTACCAAAGACGGAGAAAAGTTAAGCCATCTTGACTTCCTAAAAAAGCTAAAACCCCTACAAGATAAGGGAGTCAAAATATATGTTATCCCCGGCAACCATGATGTTAATATGCCAAATGCCTCGGAATATAAGGGAGACAAAAAGTTACCTGTAGCAAACATTTCTCCCGATGACTTTGCGTCGATCTACAAAGACTGTGGCTATAGTAATGCGCTGACAAGAGATGATAATTCATTAAGTTATGTAGCTTCTCTCGATGATCAAACATGGTTTATCGCGATAGACGCAGCCAGATATAAAGAGTATACAACCAACAGCATAACAGCCGGAAAAATCTCTCCCTATACAGAAAAATGGATACTTGAGATTTTAAGAGAAGCCAAACAAAAGAATAAGCAAGTGATAGGTATGATGCACTGGGGCTTTGCAGAGCATATCATGTATCAGTCTTCATTCTTCAAAGACTACCTCGTAGAGGATTACCTAAGATTAGCAAACCTGTTTGCAGACAATGGTGTAAAAGCTATCTTCACCGGGCACTTTCACTCGAATGACATCACAGCCTTTACTTCCGACAAAGGCAATGTGATATATGATATAGAAACCGGGACTTTATCAGCCTATCCATTCTCTTATCGTTTTGTGGAACTGGATGCTAACGGCATGAAGATAAAGACTGAAAATGTAACATCAATCCCCGGCAACTCCAATCTGGCTGAAGAGGATAAACAGCGAATGCTTAAATTATCTACAGCCCTTGCCAAAGGTAAGATCAACAAACTAGGATATAATCTTTCGGAAGAAACATACGGTCTCTTTGCTGATATAATAGGACAAATATTTATCAAACATGCTTATGGAGACGAAAAGGTTGACAAATCCTTAAAAGAGTATCTTGAAAAACTATCTGAAGCAACGGATATCCCTATGAATACAAACGAGATAGTGTTGGATTTTCCTCCTGAAGACAATAACCTGTATATTAAGTTTTAGAAATGTTAGAACTATCATTATACCCTGACCTAGTAGAAGCAGGATGTGACGAAGCCGGAAGAGGCTGTCTGGCGGGAGCTGTATTTGCAGCGGCTGTTATATTACCCAAAGGCTTTATCTGTGAAAAGCTGAACGACTCAAAACAGCTGACCGAAAAAGAAAGGTATGCACTACGTCCTCTTATAGAAGAGCAAGCTCTGGCTTGGGCTATAGGCATTGTAGATCAGAAAGAAATAGATGAGATCAACATACTGAATGCTTCGTTTCTTGCCATGCAACGAGCTGTGGCAAGCCTAAAGACACGTCCGCAACATTTATTAATTGACGGTAATCGCTTCCGCAAATACGAAGATATACCACATACGTGTGTTGTAAAAGGAGATGGCAAGCTATTGCCTATTGCTGCGGCATCGGTATTAGCTAAAACATACAGAGACGACTACATGCTCAATTTACATAGAGAGCATCCGCTATATGATTGGGATCACAACAAAGGCTATCCGACAAAAAAGCATCGTGAGGCAATAGTCAAATATGGTGTCACACCTTATCACAGGCTAACATTCAATTTAACCGACAAGCAGTTGAAGTTAGACTTCTGATTATTAAGGCTTAGATATCTTAATGCCTACTTTCTCAATACCATTCAAGGTCTGATCTCGCATGCCGTGTTCTATTTTGATGCGGTAGTTTCGTTTTTCCTTAAAGGAGATCTCTCCGAATGGAAGAGAAGATTGATACAATGTGCCAAACCCTGATCCCTGCCATTTTCCAAGTTTATCAGCCAATAAGAATTCTTTAGAAGTATCAACGAATACAGAGTCAGCATCAATATTTGACTGAACAAAAAACCAGATATTCTGATAACGATAACTCACGCTATTGGTAACCTCTATTGTAAGATTATAAGGTCTATTCAGTTCGAAAAGCGTAGAATCTATATCAAACACAAGCGTATCGTTTTGTGCCCATGCCTCATCCTTTAGTTCATGAAAATGATAGTATATCTCCTGCTTGTCACAGGAGATATTTATAAGTGTTAGCAACATAACACATAGCGCAAAAAAAACTTTATGCTTCAGGCTTCTTCTGTTCCGAGTTTCCATTGCGGTTCGATCTGTTTCTGTTGTGTCTGTTTTTATTTTTATTCCGATTCGGGTTTGGATTCGAATTGGGATTCGGATTGGGGTTACCCTGAGAATTGGCTTCAGCTTGTTGTTGCGACCTATTATTATTTCCTCCCTGAACTTTATTTATTTGAGGCTTACTATTCGACTGACTATTAGCTTGCTGCGTATTTACCGGTCTAGGATTTTCCCCTTTATTGTTTTTTACAAACTTCTTTTTCTTATTATTGCGGTTATTGCCATTGCCATTATCATCAAAGCGATTGATATTTTCTTGCAATATATCATGTGAAGTCGGTTTCTCGGTTTGCTCTTGAGACTCCATAGCCAGATGCAGAGGTCTGTCTCCTCGCTTATTCATCCTTATCACATCAAAAACCCTGTCTTTAGGTAAAGAGATAAGGTTCGCCGCAAAATTCTTATCTGTGGAATAGGTCATTGTCCCCGAAAGTATGTCCGTCTTGAAATGATAATAAGACGAATCTTTTGTCTCAAGAATCACTTCGCGGGAT